>NC_022664.1:1500000-1740000 GCF_000485905.1 Spiribacter curvatus
GCCAATGCCTTCGTCGCACTGCTCATTACCGGGGTGTCGGCCATCCTCCTGCCATGGGGCAAGCCCCTGGTGGATGATGAGGTCCCTGAGCGCCAGGGCAGCTTCTACGCCCTGGTGCTGATCGCGCTGGCAGGGCTGCTTGGCATCACCCTGACCGGTGATGTCTTCAACGTGTTCGTCTTCCTCGAGATCTCGTCGCTGGCGACCTACGGCCTGATCGCCCATGGCCGCGATCGGCGGGCACTCATCGCGGCATTCCGCTACCTGATCATGGGCACGGTGGGCGCGACCTTCCTGCTGATCGGCATCGCGGTGCTCTACATCCTCACCGGCTCGCTCAACATGCTGGATATCGCCGAGCGGCTGCCGGTGAACGAGGGCTCGCGGGCGCTGGATGTCGGTCTCGGGTTCATCGTAGTGGGGCTCTCGATCAAGCTGGCGCTGTTCCCGCTGCATCACTGGCTGCCCAATGCCTACACCTACGCGCCATCACTGATCAGTGCCCTGATCGCCGCCACCGCGACCAAGGTGGCGCTTTATGTGATGCTGCGGTTCATTTTCGACGTCTTCGGTCCGGCCTACAGCTTTACGGCACTGCCCCTGGCCGCCGGGCTGATGGCGCTTGCCATCGGCAGCATGTTCGCCGGCTCGTGGCTGGCGATCCTGCAGAGCAACCTCAAGCGCATGCTGGCCTACTCGTCGGTCGCGCAGGTCGGCTATATGGTGCTGGGCGTCAGCCTGACCACCGTGTCCGGCCTGACCGCATCGTTCCTGCATCTGTTCAACCACGGCCTGATGAAGGCGGCCCTGTTCGCCAGCGCCGGGCTCATGGCCTATCGCTGCGGTGGTCTGGGCATGAATGACCTGCGCGGGATCGGCCGGCAGATGCCCTGGACACTCACCGGCTTTGCCCTCGCCGGCGTCAGCCTGATCGGGCTGCCGCCCACGGCGGGCTTCATCAGTAAGTGGTACCTCCTGACGGCCGCGGTAGATGCCGGACAGATCTGGCTGGTCGGGCTCATCCTGATCACATCGCTGATGGCACTGCTCTATATCGCGCGGGTCATCGAGATCGCCTGGATGCAGCCCCGGCCGGACGACGCGCCCGCGGTGGAAGAGGCGCACTGGACGCTGCTGCTGCCGGTCTGGGTGCTGGTCGCCGCCAACTTCTGGTTCGGCATCGATACGCGGCTCACCGTTGGCGGCGCGACACGCGCAGCCGAGGCGCTCTCCAGTGGGGCGCTGCCATGACGCCATTGCTCGCCGTCCTGATCCCTTTCATCGGCGCCGCGCTGATCGCGGCCGCGGCCCGGCGCCCCCGGCTCCGCGACGGGTTGTGTTTCGGGTTGCCGATACCGCTGTTCCTGACTGTGGTCGGCGTTCTGGTTAATCGGGTCGGCGGCGGTCATGACGGGCAACAGACGATCGTCGAACTGATGCCGGGGCTGACGATCACGCTTTCCGCACAGCCACTGGGGCTGGTGTTCGCGCTGCTGGCCGCGACGCTCTATATCGCCGCAACCCCCTACGCGATCGGCTATATGCGGGCCGGTGGTTACCATCATCTGGCCCGCTTCATGGCCTGCTATGCGATCGCCCTGGGCGCGACCATGGGCATCGCCTTTGCCGAGAATCTACTCACTCTGTATCTGTTCTACGAGATCCTCTCGATCTCGACCTATCCGCTGGTCGCCCATACCGGTACCGAGAAGGCCCGAAGCGGCGGGCGCACTTATCTCTCGCTGTTACTGGTCACGAGCATCGGGCTGATGCTGCCGGCGATCATCTGGATCTGGCACGCCACCGGCACCCTCAGCTTCACCAACGGCGGGATCCTGACCGATCAGGTGCCGACCAGCATCGGTGCGATCGTGCTGGTGGTGCTGATATACGGCATCGGCAAGGCCGCGATCATGCCGTTCCATCGCTGGTTACCAGCGGCAATGGTTGCGCCGACGCCGGTTTCCGCGCTGTTGCATGCCGTGGCGGTGGTCAAGGCGGGGGTGTTCAGCGTGCTCACCGTCGTGCTCTATATCTTCGGGCTCGAGTACACCCAGTCACTGGTCACGCAGCCGATGATGCTGGGCGTCGCGGTGTTCACAATGCTCGCCGCCTCCCTGGTCGCCCTGCGTCAGGATAACCTCAAGGCGCGACTCGCCTATTCCACGGTCAGTCAGCTCGCCTACATCGTCACCGGCGCGCTCCTCGCCACCGAGTTGTCGGCCATCGGCGGTGGTCTGCACATGCTCATGCATGGCTTTGGCAAGATCACACTGTTTTTCTGTGCCGGCGCCATTTATGTCGCCAATGGCATCAATACAGTCAGCGGCATGGACGGTCTTGCCCGGCGCATGCCGTTGACCATGCTGGCGTTTTTCATCGGCGCGCTATGCGTCATCGGGCTGCCGCCCACCGGTGGCTTCTGGAGCAAGTGGTATCTGATCAGCGGTGCCTGGAGCACCGGAGAATACCTGGTGGTGGCGGCCTTCGTACTCAGCACGCTGCTCAATGTCGGTTATCTGATGCCGCCGGTGATGCGCGCGTTCCTGCGCCCGCTACCGGGTAATGATCCCTCTCAGCAGCGCGTCTCCGAGGCGCCCGCACTCTGTCTGATCCCGCTGCTGGTCACCGCGGCGGGCACCCTCGTATTGTTCATCCTGGCGGATCCAGCCTATCGACTCCTGACAATGGGCATTCCGTGATAATGGCAAGGGACATCGCATGAAACTGGTGAACGCAACCGCATCAGTGCTCGAGGCGCTGGTCCGGCACGGCCGCTCGCTGCGGCTTGGGATGATCGGTCTGATGGTGCTCGTCGTGGTGCTTGATATCCTCAAGCCCTCCCACTACAGCCGCTTCCCATGGGATGGCATCCCCGGCTTTACCGCGGCCTTCGCCTTCCTCGGGGCTCTGCTGTTGATCGGCGTCTATAAGGCGATCGGCTTCGGACTCGTCTACCGACGCCCGGACTATTACCGCGACGAGCACGAGGAACCGACGGATGGCTGAAGGACTCCACCTGCATCCGGCGTTCCTGCTGATGCTGGGCGCACTGCCACTGGCCGTTCTCCAGGGCCGCTCGCGTCAGCTATGGCAGCTGACTCTGCCATTGCTGGTGCTGGGCGCAGTGATCGCGCTGCCTTCGGATACCACGATCCGCATGCAACTGGTGGGACTGGAGCTGGCGCCGCTCCGGGTGGACAAGCTCAGTCTGGTATTCGGCTATGTATTCGCGCTGATCATCCTGATCGGCAACTGCTTCGCGCTAAAGGTCGATGACGGCGCTCAGCATGTCGCCGCCGCCTTCTATGCGGCCGCCGGGCTCGGCGCCGTATTCGCCGGCGATCTGATCACCCTGTATGTATTCTGGGAGATCATGATGGTGGCGTCGGTGTGGCTGATCTGGCGCCGCCGGCGGCAGGCGGCCTACGACGCTGGATTCCGCTATCTGGTGATCCATGCGCTGGGCGGTATGCTGCTGCTCGCTGGCATCATCGCCTACTGGCTGCATACCGGCAGCCTTGCTTTCGAGGCACTGGAAGGCGGTGGAGCGGCTTTCTATCTGATCCTTGTGGCGTTCCTGATCAATGCCGCGGCTCCCCCACTCCATGCCTGGCTTCCGGACGCCTACCCGCAGGCGACCGTCACCGGCACGGTATTCCTCAGCGCGTTCACCACCAAAACCGCCGTCTATGTGCTGGCCAGGGGCTTTCCGGGCACGGAGCTGCTGGTCTGGCTGGGCGTATTCATGACGCTCTACGGCGTTATCTACGCGTTCCTCGTCAACGACATCCGCCAGCTCCTGTCCTATCACATCATCAGTCAGGTCGGTTACATGGTGGCCGGTGTCGGGATCGGCACCACGCTGGCCATCAGCGGCACCGCCGCTCATGCATTCACGCATATCCTCTACAAGGCGCTGCTGCTGATGGGCGCAGGGGCGGTCCTACAGATGACAGGGCGCAGCCGGCTGACGGAACTGGGCGGCCTCTATCGGAGCATGCCCGTGACCTTCCTGCTCTATATGGTCGGGGGGCTGTCGATCTCGGCATTCCCGCTGTTCAGCGGTTTCGTGAGCAAGACCATGATCATCGAGGCCGCAGCGGCGGATGGCCGGGGCATGATCTTCCTGCTGATGACGCTCGCGGGGGTGGGGACGTTCATGAGCACCACCCTCAAGCTGCCGTGGTATACCTTCATGGGCCGCGATGCGGGACTACGGCCCGCCGAGGCACCGCTCAACATGCGCATCGCCATGGGCATCGCGGCGCTGTTCTGCTTTGTCATCGGCATCGTTCCGGAATGGCTCTACGCCATCCTGCCCTACCCGGTGGACTATGAGGCGTATACAGCCGGGCATCTGATCAAGGAAATGCAGCTCCTGCTGTTCACGGGCCTGGGCTTCTTCCTGTTCCTCCATTGGCTGGGCGGCAAGGATAAGATCAGCCTGGATCTTGACTGGTTCTACCGCGTGCCGGGCAGACAGGCGCTGGCGTCTGTCGGCGACGCCATCGGCCGCATCGATCGCGGGGCCCGCGACGCATCCATGATACGCTTTCGACGCGCCGAGGACAGGGCGACCCATCTGCGCCTGAGTGGTTGGCCGCTACGCAGTTGGCCGACCGGCTCAATGGCGTTCTGGACGGCGATCGTCCTCGCCATGCTCCTGGCCTTCGGGATGGGGGAATAGGGACAGACGACAGCGACGACGGTGGGGAGACTGGTGCCGGCGCACGGATTTGAACCGCGGACCTACGCATTACGAAGGATATTTTCTATTACTTAAACTATTGTTTTTAATAGTATTGCGTTTAAAGTAGTACACTTTGTAGTATACAAAAACCGCGTCAATCAAGTCTCAAAATTCCACCCAAATGACCTTAAAACGGTTACGATCACTGCACTGAGACTCACCCACGGTTGCGAGTGAACGCCACTGCTCAATCTTCTCTGCCGCATCCCCACGCATCGTGAAACTGGACATCCTGAACCCGTAGTCCCTCGCGAGAACCAATGTCTCGACCGCAGAACACTCAGTAATGAGTTGTTCCAACTGTTCGTCGGTTAGATCCTGTGCCATCCCAGAGGTATCAGTCTCTCTCATACCGACCACTCACCTTGCTTCTTCCTCAGCACCTCGTCCTCCAACAAGTCTCGGTTCGCATCCAGTTCGCGACGGATCCCACGACGAATCATTGAACTGACATCACACCACTGTTGATCCGCTAGGAACTCCAACTGCCCATGCACCACTGCAGGAATACGCACCGTGACCATGCGGTCTTGTCGATTTAATCGCATGTGTTACCTCGTACGACCATGTATTTTTTCTTATTTATACGAGTTGCTCTCTTCACCAACCCTGACACAACGAAAAAGACCGCTGACTTCACGGGAAGACAACGGTCTACAAGGGATCAGAAGGGGAACTGTGAAGTGGGATTAGGTTATGGACTCTTTGAGTACCCGGTAGACACTCGCTCGACCAATGCCGAGGGTCTTCGCAATCTCGGTCGCGCCCAGTCCCTCTGACCGGAGTTCTTGAACCTGAGTAGGTTGAATGGTTTTCTTCCGACCCTTGTAGACACCACGTGCCTTCGCCTTCGCGATCCCCTCCATCTGCCGTTCCCGACGAAGATTGCTTTCAAACTCTGCGAAGACGCCCAACATATCCAGGAACGCTTTACCTGCACTGGTTGAGGTATCAATAGGTTGTTCAATCGCCTTCAGGGACACGCCCTTGACCCTCAACTCGTAGACGATGTTTTGCAGATCGCGAATAGAACGCGCTAGTCGATCAATCCTTGTGACCACTAGTTCATCGCCCTCACGGAGGAATTCGAGTAACACACCCAGTTCTTTACGACCTTCGGTTGAGGTTCCTGAGACTTTCTCCTGCCGAACTATCTCGCATCCCCATTCTTTGAGGGATTCGACCTGGAGAGTTAGATCCTGCCCTTCGCTGCTAACACGTGCATAACCATAAGTTGCCATCGGACGCCCCTGTGTCTCATTAGAGTATAGACGCTAGTTGCCCGTGTCTTGAATGGCAAGAAAACACCCTAATGAGACGCAGTTACTGCATCATGCTTGGTGTCTCACATCCCTATACTCAATAACACTCAGGAATTATCGCTGGGAGGATCGAGACTTCCCTGAGAGATGTTCCACATCAGTTCATCTGCCTGTCGGAGATAACGACTGATATATCCTTGAACACGTTTCTTGATCTTCCGAAGATCTTTTTCTTCCGATGCCGCAATTTCCCAATCGTGATATTCACGACTTGTCAGATCATCTTCAGGATGGAGTGTGCCCCACGAATTTCTACCATCGATGTCCATGATGTCTTTTTCTTTAGACGCTTTGCGAATCCGCGGATTCTTCATTTCACGTCCGCTGCGACCGAACCCCGTCGTTGCCTGACCCCCTGTGATCCTTCTTCTAATCTCTTCATCAATCGCCCAAATATCAAACGACACTCTCTCTTCACCGAGTTCGTCTCTCGCTCTGTAGAAACCAACCACTCCGCCCTCTAATGCTTTGGGAAGAGTACGCCCCTTCACTTCTTTCTCTTGCCTCGCAAACCAACAGGCAATGTCCCATTTACTACCTCTGTGCCGATTCTCATAGATTCGAAGACAGGTTCTCAGTGCGACGGTCTCTGGGTTTTTGTCGGTGAAAAACCGCGGTCGGGTGCCCTGATTCTTATAAAAACCAAAGTTATCTCGCCAATATCTTTTCCACCATTCGTCAAACCGAGTATTCATAACCACATCGCGACCTCCCCAAGTGCCATAAACACTCCAATCAACCGAGAACCGCCCGTCTCGCTCTGCATGTTGTAGGAATCTGTACCAGTAGAGATAAATGACCTTCCTATGTTGTATCCAGGTCTGAGTACTTTTTTCGTATTTGATGTACTGAGACTTGGACATACGCCGCCGCTCATACAACGTCATTCGTCTTGGTCTCGTATTCGACATCAAAACTCCACCACTTTGTGACCTGTTCGATAACCACCCACACCTATAATGGTCTCGTGAGTTGGGAAGAACCTAACTCACTTTAATAAACTCATAAAGGAGACAGATATGTTTGATGAACATAACCTAGACTACCTCGACGAGGTAACAGGAGCAGATGTGGATGGTCTGTTTTTTGTAGATTACATCTTGGAAAATCCTGGTCCAAGGTGGGTTCGATCCACATTTATGGATACACGTGATATTGCGATCCGCTTTGCGACTGTTGACACCTCCGAGATAAGGAAAATCGACATCCGGTCAATGAAAGACCTAATCGTCCCAGTAAACGCAGATGGTCTATCCGAGAATGATTGCCAATCTGCAAGCATACCCTTTGAACCGCTTTGTCAACGAGTCGAGTGGATCTTTGGCAGCGCATATAGGATCGACAAAAACATGCTTGAAAGTCACAAATCAGGGCGTATCTGTCCGCATCACGAGAAAGGAGTATTCATGCCTGTTAGTGAGGATGGTCTCCTTATTGGTGACCAGAGTGAAATTGTCACTGAACTTAATGCGGATGAAAATTTAGGAGCGAGGTATATTCTTTTGGATATCTCTGAGTCAAATACTGTAGAGATTAAAAACAAGATTGAGGAAATCACTACGCAAAAAATTGACTATTACGATCTGATCAAAGATTTGTTAGATCAGCAAATTGAAGATGTCGATGTGCTAGGTGAGGACTGCCGCCTTGTAAAACATTTGATGGATATATAGTTACTGGAAGAATCGAGAAACAAAAGAATATTCATCTGGTTTTAATAGTAGTCACCTGGTGCATCATCCGGATGACACCAAGTGACTACCACTCCACACTAAAAAATTTAAATTTCCGCAAATATAAATAAACGTACCGACTCACCCATTGCTGTCGTTCGATAGAACTGACCGAGGAGTTCAATGGGTCTCTATGCGAAGCGCATAGATAAACCATGAAATAGATGGTAATAGGACAGGTATACCTAATGAAAATACAACAACTGCCAGACCACTTCTGGACAGACACAAGGGAAGAGGCGATTCAAAGGAGAAAGACCAACGAGGTTTCATCTGACTTCAGGAGACTAGTGAAATCACGAAAAGATCCTCATAGGTTCTATACGCTCACGCTGTATCCCGCCGAGTCCTATGTCCGAACCCACATCGGGTGGTGGAATCAAGATGCCGGTACTAGGTTCATCGAGGGTTTGTTTTCCCTGCTGATCCATCATGTCAGTTCGCATTGTTGCTCTAACTATAGACGAAACATTCATGAGCATCGCCAAATCATATCCCTAGGATTCGTCGAACACTATTCACTCGATATGCAGAGGGTGGTGTCCCCGCACATTCATGCAACGCTTGCTGTTCATTATCAATGGGAAGACAAGTTTGAGGAGTGCTTCCATTAAATACCGATGGATTGGATATTCATCTAAACAGTTCAATTCCGAGACTCAGGTCGGATCCGCTTTTCTTTACCAGGGAACGACACGAAAGAGTTCAACCCCAGTGTCCATCAGACAGGGAATGACCGCATGAAGAGATATAACGTACAAATTGATCGCTGGGGTGGAGAGGTCACCATTGGAAAATTGCGGAAGAAATCCTACGAGTACTGGCAAAAAAGAGGAGACCATCTTCTCGAGGATCACCTCTTGATGGATGATGTCGAGTCGGTCCCCTCGGAGTACAACCTGCATCCTTGGTACGACCAGGACGACCTCCTGCACATTTCTGGACCAGCGTTCTCGGAAAATAACGATCTCACGATAACTGATGTTGACACAGGAGAAGTGAAGGTTGACGCGTCGATTTACGCAGATATTTTCCAAGATAACGCTTGGGTTTTAGATCCAGTGGAAGACACTCTCCCAGACCTAAAAGGTGATGGACTTCTCTATTGCATGTCGGTGGAGAAGGGAGGTTGGATCTTCGATGACATTGAGACAGAGGATGAGTTGGATATTTCCAACCCGTCTTGGTGGTCTTGTTGATGCCAACGATCTCGACATCCGAGCCGGTCTTGATGATGCCACGCTCCACACGGCCCGTGACCACGGTGCCGCGGCCCGAGATCGAGAACACATCCTCGATCGGCATCAGGAACGCACCGTCCACGGCCCGCTCCGGCTCCGGCATGTAGGCATCCATCGCCTGGACGAGCTTGACGATCGCCTGCGAGCCCATCTCGCCGGTGTCCCCCTCGAGCGCCTTCAGCGCCGAGCCGGTGATGATCGGGATATCGTCGCCCGGGAAGTCATAGCTCGAGAGCAGCTCACGGACCTCCATCTCGACGAGCTCAAGCAGCTCGGCATCGTCCACCATGTCCGCCTTGTTCAGGAACACCACCATGGAAGGCACGCCCACCTGGCGCGCGAGCAGGATGTGCTCACGGGTCTGGGGCATCGGCCCGTCGGCCGCCGAGACCACCAGGATCGCCCCGTCCATCTGCGCGGCGCCGGTGATCATGTTCTTCACATAGTCGGCATGCCCGGGGCAGTCGACATGCGCATAGTGCCGGTCGTGGGTCTCGTACTCCACATGCGCGGTGGCAATGGTGATACCCCGCTCACGCTCCTCAGGGGCGTTGTCGATCATGCTGAAGTCCTGTGCAACACCGCCGTACTCGGCCGCCAGAACCTTCGTCATCGCCGCCGTCAGCGTCGTCTTGCCATGGTCAACATGACCAATCGTGCCAACGTTTACGTGCGGCTTGCTGCGCTCAAATTTCGCCTTGGCCACCGTGGATACCCCCTGAAAAGACTCTCTCTGGATTGATTCTATAAAACTCTCGCTTTGGATTGACTCGATGATCGCCAAATCCATCATGAAGATGCTTCTCGACTTTTGAGGAATCGGAAACAACACACGCATAGTAAACCTCGAATGGAACCGGCACGCCGGAATGAGATGAGAGTGACCGGACTCGTTCCTCAAGGTTCTTCGTTTTACCGATCTTGATGAGGTCTGGTATGACGGGGTTGGTTAGGATATAGATTATCTCGTTCAAGGTTGAACCCTATGTTGTTCGATTCTTGATGCTTGGTGATTTGATCACACCTCCAGACTCTCCTCAGAGATCACCTCTGCCTGTCTCAGGACCATGTCCACCGCGTCCTTTTGTTGATCGGGTGGATATTTGTATTTCCTCAACAGAGTACGAATCAGAATTCGCAGTTTTGCCCGAACACTCTCTCGCACCGACCAGTCCACTGTCAGATTGTCACGTAACTTCTTCGCGACCTCACGAGAGATCTCAACCAGAACCTCCTCGCCCATCAACTCAGATGCAGATTCGTTCTTTGCCAGTGCGTCGTAGAACGCCTCTTCCTCGACGGTCAGGTTGTGACTCTCACGTCGCGCCAGATCCTCTTGAAACTCCTTTGCCATTGCGATGAGTTCCTCGATGACCTGTGCTGCCTCCAGAGTACGGTTTGAGTACTTACCGAGAGACTGCTCCAACAGATCACTGAACTTGCGTTGCTTGACGACGTTGGTCTTGAACTTGGTCTTCACCTCATCCTTGATCAGTTTCTGAAGGAGTTCGACTGCAAGGTTTTTTTGCGGCATGTTCATCACGTCTTGAAGGAATTCCTCAGAGAGAATCGAGATGTCCGGAGTCTCCAACCCCGCGAGTTTAAAGACATCCGCCACGCCGTCACCCACAACCGCCTCAGACACCAACTGACGCAGTTCATAGTTCACATCCGTGTTCTTCTCATCAGAACCCCCCCCCTTTATGAGGGGTGCACGGACTGCCTGATAGAACGCCACCTCTGGAGAGAGTTCGAGTGCCTCATCCAGTGTTCCGCACAATGCAAATGCCTTGGTCATCTGCAAAACGGTATCCGCATACCGCCGTTTCCCGTCCTCCTGTGCCAGGACATGATCAAGACATTCCGGAATTAGTCGCAGAGTCTGAGTCCGAAACTCACTCCAGTCGACCGGATATAATAGATCCCTCGCGACCTGCACCTTCTCCTTTAGAAGTCGCAGTGCCTCATTCGAGTCAATCGTTGGTCGCCCCCGACCTCGTGCCGCGCTGTAGTCTGCAAGTGCCTCTTTGAGTTGCGGTGCGATACCGATGTAGTCGACCACCAGACCACCCGGTTTGTCGCCAAACACGCGGTTCACCCGTGCAATCGCCTGTGCCAGGTTCGCACCTTGCATCGGTTTGTCGATGTACATGGTCGCAAGACACGGTGCATCGAAACCGGTCAACCACATGTCCCGGACAATCACGATCCTCAAAGGGTCATCAGGATCCTTGAATCGTTTCTCAAGATCTTTCTTCTGTGACTTATTGGTGTGATGGGGTTGCAGATATGCCTTATCTGATGCCGATGCGGTCATCACGACCTTGATGACTCCCGACATGTGGTCATCTGAGTGCCAATCAGGTCGGATCTCGATGATCTTGTCGTAGAGACGTGCACAAATGTCCCGAGACATTGTCACGATCATCGCCTTACCCGGTTGAGTCTGACTGCGAGTCTCGTAGTGGTTGATCAGATCCTCTGCCACCTCCTGCAGACGTGCATCGGTGCCCACCAATGCCTCGAGTGCTGACCACTGACCTTTCGCCCTTTCCTTCTCGCGTTCATCGATAGATTCGTTGCCTAGGATCTCCTCAACTCCTGCATCAACCTTGGGAAGGACAGACGGATCGAGGTTGATCTTTGCCAGACGAGACTCGTAGTAAATCGGGACGGTTGCACCGTCTTCGACCGCCTGTTGGATGTCATAGACCGAGACGTATTCTCCAAACACCGCCTGAGTGTCCCGATCATTTTGTGAGATCGGAGTACCGGTAAACGCAAGGAATGTTGCATTGGGTAGTCCGTCTCTCAATGACTTTGCAAGACCGTATTTGATCGTTCCGGTCTCACCGTCAATCTTTGCTTTGAACCCGTACTGAGTACGATGTGCCTCATCTGCGATCACCACGATGTTATGACGATCGATCAGGACAGGAAATTTGTCCTCATCCGACTCGAGTCCAAACTTCTGAATCGTGGTGAAGATGATTCCACCAGAGGGTCGATCCATCAGGTAATCACGCAACTCTGCGCGAGAGTTTGCCTGTTTCGGAGTCTCGCCCAACAGATCACCTGCATTTGCGAAAACACCAAAGAGTTGTCCATCTAAGTCTTGTCTATCGGTCACCACGACCAAAGTTGGATTATCTAGGCGAGGTTCCGCAATCAAGCGACCCGCCAGACACGCCATTTCGATACTTTTCCCCGCACCCTGCGTATGCCATACAACTCCACCTTTTTTCGTGCCAGAGACGCCTGACGCGGTCACAACACTCTCTACTGCTGCCTTCACTGCATGGAACTGGTGATAACCCGCAATCTTCTTTATAAGAGTTTGACCATCCTCAAAGACGCAGAAGTATCGGAGGTAATTCAGAAAGATATCTTTCGCGAACAACCCCCGGATCAGGGTCTCTAGTTCACGGTGTTGACCCAGGGGATCGACCTCAACCCCATCAATCGTTCTCCACCGCATGAACCTCTCTTCATTCGCAGAGAGTGACCCAACACGCGCATAGATCCCGTCTGAGATCACCATGCAGGTGTTGTATTGAAAGAGGTCTGGAATATCGTTCTTATAGGTCTGCAACTGGTTGTATGCCGCCCAGATGTTCGCGTGTTCATCTGCCGCGTTCTTCAGTTCGATCACAGAGACCGGGAGACCATTGAGAAACACCAGAAGATCCGGTCTGCGGTTGTGTTTCTGACCATGAATGGTGAACTGATTCACCACCAACCAGTCGTTGTTCTCGGGGTGGTCGAAATCGATAACTCTGAGTTGTTTACCAACCGTCTCGTCACCCTCCTGATAGGTGACTGTTACTCCCTTGATCAACCATGAATGCACCTGTCGATTAGAGGACATCAACGCAGGGATGTTAAGGTTGAGGAGTTGGGACAGTGCGGTGTCTATCGCTGCACGGGGTATCTCGGGATTGAGTCGAATCAGTGCAGACAGGAGTCGATCCTTCAGAACCACAGATCGGTAGTCTGGTCTCTCTGGAGTCCCACCATCAACTGCGATGTCATACCCACACTGATACTCATAACCCAGGTGGTCGAACCACTCGATACATTGCAGTTCAACGTGATCCTCGGTTACCAAACCCATCAGACACCCGCTTCCTCGAGGAACTTCTCCGCATCAGGGATACGAAGTTCACCAGAGATTAGTTTAGGGAGGAGGGCGTCTCGTAATTCGGAAAGAGTCTCGCTTTCGAGATCATTCAACCTTCGTCGCTCTATGAACGATGACAGCAACGACTCTGTCTTCTTCAACAGTTCGGTCGAAGGTATTGTGACCCCGATATCTCCAATGGCAGTTCGTGATAGTTCGATTTGACCAGTTGACCCGTGTCCAAGATTCTCTATCTCACGTTCCATCAGACTCAGATGCATGGACAAAAAAATAGACATCTCTGGGGTAACACCACGAACAATAGAGACGTGACTATCGCAAAGCATTCCTAAATGACTTGAGTCGCAGATCGCAACACGACCAAGCGTGCCGACCCCAGTACTGTTAATTACACAATCGTATTTTTTTAGAAATTTCTCTTTTTTGTATTTCTTATCTGTTGAGGTTGATCTGGCGAGATTTGGACTGATGGACCCATTCCTGATGCACTTCTGATTCAGGATTGTTACACCCTCATCAGAATACTTTGGTGTGACTCCCCGTCCAATAACCGATGTGACGTTACTCAGAGTTGTAGGTTGCCACGCCTCCGGAATCTCTCCAATCTCTGAATCCACCAACTCATCTGGGAACAGATCACTGATTTCAGAGGGAAGACCAGTGGGTCGACCGTCTGCCTTTGCTCGGACAGGATCAAAGTCCACAAACCATGACTTGAAGATTGCCTTGGCGATCTCTTCAAGGGTTTGATTCATCTTTTGATTAAGTTCGATTTTATCGTCGAGGGTCCCAAGGATGTGGGCGATTGCTTTTTGGTCAAAGATCGGGGGGAATTCGCATTCATAGGTTTTAATGGCATCGTTGGGCACTCGCTGGCGCCCGGAACTCCCAACCATGTTTTGTATTGCGTAAGAGCGAAATCCTGGTGATCTTGAAAAATAATAGATAAAAGACTTGTCAGACTTTTCTGGAATAGCACGTAAAACGATAAATTCAGTAGAACCCCAAGCAGGCAACGAATGCCCATTAAACTGGGATGTTTTACCGTTCTCTAAACACGGAGTAACTCTCGCCAGAAGCGTATCTCCAGACTCAAATTTAGAACCAGACCCTGAAAATTCCTTGTTGTATTTAGAGGAAACAGTACGGACCCATGGTTCCAAGTCTTTCATTTCAACAAAGGCATACCGTTCGCCCTTGGTCATTTTAACCTTGGGGTTTAAATCGACAAAGTCTCCGAATCTCATCCTACTCACCTTTAATGAGATTCAAGTTTTTTTGGATGACGGTATCTAGATGACTGCCTTGATTTTGGAGCGATGATAATTGCTCAGACAGATCTCGTACCTTCTCCTCAAACAAAATTCCATCATCTTCTACATCTACCGCCCCCACATAACTTCCCGGTGTAAGTACAAACCCACGGTTCTCAATTTCCTCGGAAGACGCTGACTTACAGAACCCCGGAATGTCCTCATAATGTTCCCCTGTCCTCCATGACTGAACGGTGTCGGTAATCTTTGCGATGTCCTCATCGGTGAAGACTCTTAGTGCGCGTGTCTCCAAGTCACCCATCAGACGTGCGTCTATGAACAGAGTCTCGCCTTGGCGATCCCTGCCATTCCTAGTCTTATCATTGGTTAAGAACCAGAGGCACACAGGCGACTGGGTGTTGGAAAATAACTTACGTGGCAAAGTGACCATCACCTCAACGACATCACCTCGCACCATCGCTTCTCTTATCTGATCCTCACCGTTAGTGCACGAAATCATCGAAATATTTGCGAGAACAACACCTGCCTGACCACCCGGGCGTAACTTCCACAAGATATGTTGTAACCACGCATAATTCGCATTTTCTACAGGTGGTCGTCCAAATCTCCAGCGAGTGTCACTCTCGTACTTTTCACCACCCCAATCTTTATCGTTGAAAAAGGGATTTGCCAAGATATAGTCAAACTTCTGATCGGGAAACTGATCTTGCCCAAAGGTGTCCGCTGGTTCTTTCCCTAAGTCCGCAGAAAAACCTCGGATAGCAAAATTCATCGCCGCGAGTCGCCAAGTAGTGGGATTACTCTCTTGCCCATAGATCGAAATATCGTCGATTCGTCCACCGTGCGCTTTCACAAATTTTTCACTCTGCACGAACATCCCACCAGACCCACAGCAGGGGTCATAGACACGACCTGAGGTCGGCGCGAGAACAGAAACCAAAACCTTCACAACAGATGAAGGCGTGTAGAATTCTCCGCCTTTTTTTCCTTCCAGAGACGCAAAATGCCCGAGAAAATACTCATAGACCTCGCCGAGGAGGTCGGAGGAGTCGTATTTGTCTGCAAACCCGATGGTGGAGACCAGGTCGATCAACTCCCCCAAGACCCCCGGACCCAGATGTGTACGTCCAAACCGTTTGTCCAACTTTCCGCGCAGGGATGGGTTCTCGTTCTCAATCGCGGTCATTGCACTGTCGATGAGAGACCCGATATCCGGTTGTTTTGCCTTCGACCTAAGAGTCTCCCAACGTGCCTCTTGGGGAACCCAGAAAACGTTGTCCTGAGTGTAGTAGTCCCGTTCCTCGAGTTCGTCTCTATAGACTGCAGGGTCTTCGCTGATGAAGTACTCAGAGGAAGGGTCAGAAACCACATCCCGCACCTTGTCCTGTTGTTTGACGAAGGTATCCGAGATGTATTTAAGGAAAATCAGACCAAGGACAATATGTTTGTACTCTGCCGCATCCATCTGCCCTCTGAGTTTATTCGCGGACTTCCACAGTGTTTGTTTGAAATCTGCACTCATCCCGCTTCTCACTCCTTATAGAGAGGAATATCG
Source organism: Spiribacter curvatus (assembly GCF_000485905.1). Lineage (NCBI taxonomy): Bacteria > Pseudomonadati > Pseudomonadota > Gammaproteobacteria > Chromatiales > Ectothiorhodospiraceae > Spiribacter > Spiribacter curvatus. The sequence goes on from NC_022664.1 coordinate 1,516,020, forward strand.
ACCAACCCTGGGTGACTGACCCGACACATCCTGTCGCGAGGAAACTGTAGGGACTTTCTCTTCCTCATGGTTGAAAGTAGCACATCGAATCGAATGAACGCGGTTTCAACCCCGCCTCGCAGTTGCCGAGGACTTACGCGACACGGATTTACGCATCGACTGAATCTTGTCTATGTTCATCTCACCCTGAAGCGGTCGCGCATAGAACCGTTCAATCATGTCCACCGAGGTTCGGGCATTACGCGCCAACGAGAGTAAGTCAATGTGATCGCCCATGGTCAGACGGAACATAATTGCGGTATGCCGCAGGGAGTAAAGCGTCCGAGATTCCCCTGTTGCCGATCTCTTCAGGTTTGCCTCACTCAAAATTTTCTCGAACTGCCTACGCATTGTTTGCAGGGCGTAATCCCTATTCAGGAGTTGGGGAAAGAAAAGATAATCTTCGGGTCCGGTTGGTCGATCCAAAGACCGTTGTAGGTCATGGATCTCACTCATGACTCCAACTCCTGCCTCCATTGATACAACAGCGGTATTCACCGTCTTGGAGTTATCTGTCTGTATTCGCAGATAGGTGTATTCATCATTGACGATCTGGACGTTTCGATATTTCAGCGACTTGATGTCACTCGGACGCAGGAAGGTATTAACCATGAAGAGTGTGAGGAGATACATCTCACGCGTTATCGGATGGTACCGGACAACGACTCCATCCTTGGCGAGCGACAGCGCCGTTTTCTTGAGGAGGTCGTATTCCTCCTTACTGAACCAACCCCGGGGAGAGTCGACCACCTTTATCTTAGGCATTGGCGGCAAACGATCAACGAGACCTTCCCGCAGTCCTACGGTCAGAATTTTGTTGATGAGGGTCAGATGGACTTTGATGGTTGTTGGTCTGAGGTCTCGACTCGACAACGTACGCACGTAGTCTTTGATATGTTTGTAAGTGATATCCCTGACGTTGAACTCAGCAAAGAAAGGCAAAATATCCTTATCAAGTTTTAAACGATCGTTTTTGTTGAGTTTGGGGTTCCTCTCCCCACGCGCGATGAGTTCCTCCTGCTCCTCCAGCAGAGTCAACGCACATTTCTCAAAACTACGATTGTGACGGAGGGGGAGCAGGTTCCGCTCTCGCAACAACACGTCTTCGTAGAACCGCTTCGCAAATTCGATAGCGTCTCTCTTGTCCTGTGTCTTCGTTGACTTCTTGAGCACCCGCCCCTGCGTGTAGTACCGCACCCACCAGAATGAGGAGGCAGGAATCCTAAAGATGACGAGTTTGTCAGGGTATCCTCGACCGATTTTCGAAATCGATTCCTTAATGGGAACCGAACGATGCTTTTGGTCTTTTTTGCTACCTGAAGTCACAGTCTTGATGCTCCACGCCCAAGCATCAGAGTAGTGACTGAAAGTAGTATAGGTCAATATATACTACAAAGGCGCAACACCTACGTTCATAACACGTTGATATGAAGGGAAAAATTGGTGCCGGCGCACGGATTCGAACCGCGGACCTACGCATTACGAATGCGTTGCTCTACCAACTGAGCTACACCGGCAACAGATGCGGATCTTAGACGAGCTGGCCGCTTCAGACAAGCGCTAGCGCCAGCAACGCCGCAGCCAACCGGCGTCTGTCACCACGCCACCGCTCGTGTCGATCATCACCCCGCGTTGACCATCGTCGCGGACGACCAGCGCCCGGCAGTCGCGGTCACTGCCCATTCCCGCCTCGAAGCCATCGGCCCTGACCCGGAGCTGCCAGGCGACCGGATCCGTCGTGGTCACCGCCCAGCCCATCTCCCCGGGCACGCCGGCCTCAAACCGGTAACGATCGGCCAGCCGCGCCTCGCAGGCCACATCCGCAGCGTCGATCGCGAAGCCCTCATAGTCGCCCTCGCTCAGGCGGTATCGCTCCAGACGGCTGGCCAGTTCCAGCAGACAGGCACCCGCCTGCGTCGCCTCGACGCGATGCATGGGCTGGAGGTAACCCGGCACGGCGACCATCGCCAGAGTGGCAACGATGACGAGCACAATCAGCATCTCCAGGAGCGTGAATCCGTTTCCCTCGGGCATACCCCAATCCTGCCGGCAACCGACCGGCGGTGCCCGACTCACCCGACCGCTGCGCTAGATTGGTCGACCACCGGTGAATGGGATCAGTGATATCGATGCACAGGCAGCGCGGCTTTACCCTCCCTGGACTCCTCATCACCCTGTCGCTGACAGTGCTCCTGGCGACACTGAGCGCACCCATGTTTTCGGATCTGGCCATGCAGACGCGGATGGATACGGCGACCGATCGTCTCCATCGTGCCATCCGCTACACCCGCAATGCAGCCGTGGCGCGCGGCGCACCGGTCGTCATGCAGGCGTCGGGCGAGGGCTGGCGCAGCGGATGGACCATTTTCCTGGACCGCAACGCGGATGGCCGGTATCAGTCGAGCGAGCATCGCCTTCGGGCGGCCAACCCGCTACCTGAATCGATTGTCATCGCGGCTAACGCCGGGATCGGGGCAGCGCTGCACTACCAGGCCGATGGCGGTACCCGTCGCCCCAGCGGCAGCCTGCAGATGGGTACGCTGCTTATCTGCCACACCACAGCAACCAGCGCCCTCCAGGCGGGCCGCTCGATCATCATCAGCGTCAGCGGACGGGCACGGATCGAGCGGGCCGAGCCGTCCACTGACGGCGACGATTGCTGATCAGTCCGTGACGGTCTTGATCTCGCCGCGCTTGGGGATGGCCCGCAGCAGGTCGCGGGGCATGGAAAAGACCACGTCCTCGGTATAACTGCCGCTGGTATCCGGCCGCTGCGCCCCCCACTCGACCAGCTGATCGATGACCGCCTGTACCAGTGACTCCGGTGCCGAGGCGCCGGCGGTCACGCCGATCCGCTCGGCACCGGCGACCCAATGGGCCTCGAGTTCCTCGGCCCGATCGATCTGATGGGCTGTCACCCCAAGGCGCTCGGAGAGCTCTGTAAGCCGACGCGTGTTGGAGCTGTTGGCCGACCCCACGATGATCATGACATCCACCTCAGCCGCCAGCTCACGCACCGAATCCTGACGGTTCTGCGTGGCATAGCAGATGTCGTCCTTGCGGGGCGCCTCGATGCTCGGGAAACGCGTCTGCAGGGCGCTGATCACCGATGCCGTGTCATCCATCGACAGTGTGGTCTGGGTGACAAAGGCAAGATCGTCGGGGTTCTTGACGCTCAGCGCCTGAGCGTCCGCTGGCGTCTCGACCAGGTAGATACCGCCCTCATCGGCACGCTCACCGACGTACTGCCCAATGGTGCCCTCTACCTCGGGGTGACCATCATGGCCGATGAGGATGACCTCGCGGCCCTGCCGTGCGTGCTTGCGCACCTCCATGTGGACCTTGGTGACCAGCGGGCAGGTCGCATCGAAGACATGTAAGCCGCGCTCGACCGCCTCGTCCCGGACCGTCTGCGAGACACCGTGCGCCGAGAAGATGAGCGTCGCACCAGCCGGTACGCCGTCAAGCTCCTCGACGAATACCGCGCCCTTGTCGCGGAGGTCATCGACCACCAGTCGGTTGTGAACCACCTCATGACGGACATAGATGGGGCGACCGAATGCCTCGAGTGCCTGCTCGACGATACTGATGGCGCGATCGACGCCGGCACAGAATCCGCGCGGGTTGGCGAGTCTTATTTCCTGCATGATTCGGGTCTCCCATGACACATCGAAACCGGCCGGATCGAATCAGCGGCTACGCCGCCCGTCCGACCAGACCGTGAGTAGGATCAGCACGACGCCGAGCGTAATCGCAGCGTCGGCAATATTGAAAGCGGGCCAGTGCCAGCCGCGGTAGTGGATATCGATAAAATCAATGACGCCGCCCAGCCGAAGCCGGTCAACGAGGTTACCCACTGCGCCACCGAGGACCAGCCCGACGCCGGCGGCCTCGAAGCGCCGGCTGGCGGCGAGGCCGCGGAGCCAGTGCAGCAGATACAGGCTCACGGCGACAGCCAGCCCACTGAGCAGCCAGCGCTGCCAGCCCGGGGCATCCGCCAGCAGGCTGAACGCCGCACCGGTGTTGAACGCGAGGGTGAGATTAAGCAACGGCATCACCGACTCCGGGCGGTACAGCGCCAGTTCGTTCACTGCCAGCCACTTGGTCGCCTGATCGATCACCAGCACAAGCGCGCCGAGAAGCAGGCCGAAGCGCAGGCTGGTGCCCTTCAACGGCATCCGGTACCGATCCGGCCCTCAGGCAAAACGCCGGACCTCGCCATCGCCGGCGATATTGCTGACGCAACGACCGCAGATTGATGGATGCTGTGGGTCGGCGCCCACGTCGGGGCGACGATGCCAGCAGCGCTCGCATTTGTCATGCCCGCTGGGCCGGACGCTGAACAGGAATCGCGTTCCATCGGCGAGGTGCGCTGCCTGGGCCTGATCGTCAGCCTCTGCCAGCGGGTGAACGCGCGCCGCCGATGTGATGAGCAGAAAGCGGAGCTCATCCCCCAGCGCAGCCCAGCGCGCGGCCAGGGGCTCCGGACAGAACAGATCGACCTCGGCCTCGAGTGTGGCACCAAGCCTCTGCTCATTGCGCATTGCCTCAATGCGCTTCGCCACTGCTTCCCGCAGGGCAAGCATGCCCTCCCAGAAAGCCCGGTCCATCAGGCCCTCATCGAGCGGGAACAGGCCGTCATACCATTCCGCTTCCAGCGCGGTGCCGTCATGATCGCCGGGCAGATGCTCCCAGATCTCGTCGGCGGTGAATGACAGTACCGGCATCAACCAGCGGACCAGCGCCTCGGCGATGTGCCACATCGCCGTCTGTGCCGAGCGACGGGCGATACTGTCGGCGCGGGTGGTGTACTGCCGATCCTTGATGACGTCGAGATAGAACCCGCCCATATCGAGCACACAGAAGTGGTGCACACGCTGATAGAGCTGATGGAAATCGAATCGTCCGGCATCCTCGATGATCGATGCCTGCAACTGCAGGGCGCGATCCACCGCCCAGCGATCGAGTGGCAGCATCTGCCCGGCCGGCAGGGCATTCCCGGCCGGATCAAAGCCGACGAGATTGGCCAGCAGGAAGCGCGCGGTGTTGCGAAGCCGGCGATAGGCATCCGCCGTGCGCTTGAGAATGTCATCGGACACGGCGATTTCGCCGCTGTAATCCGATGAAGCCACCCACAGGCGGAGGATATCAGCACCCAGGGCGTTCATGACCGATTGCGGCGCGATGACATTGCCACGGGACTTCGACATCTTGTGGCCCTGCTCGTCGACCGCGAAGCCGTGCGTGAGCACGTTCCGATAGGGCGGCTCACCATCAATCATCATCGCCGTCAACAGCGACGACTGGAACCATCCACGATACTGGTCACTGCCCTCGAGGTAGAGATCCGCCGGCCACTGCAGGTCATCCCGGCCACGCAGCACAGTGGCATGCGTTGTCCCCGAATCGAACCAGACATCGAGGATATCCGTCACCTTCTCGTAGCGATCCGCGTCCTCGCCCAACAGATCAGCCGGATCCAGCTCAAACCAGGCATCGATCCCGTCGGTCTCCATCCGCTCTGCGACCGCCTCGATCAGTTGATCCGTATGCGGATGCAGCTCACCGGTCTCGCCATCAATGAACAGCGCGATCGGTACACCCCAGTTGCGCTGCCGGGAGATGCACCATTCCGGCCGATTGCCGACCATCGCGGCCATCCGGCCCTCGCCCCAGGCCGGGAACCAGTTGACCCTGGACAGCGCCTCGACGGTGCGCTCACGCACCCGCGAGGCCTCGAGGTTGAGAAACCACTGTGGGGTCGCACGGAACAGAATCGGCGTCTTGTGCCGCCAGCAATGGGGGTAGCTATGGTGATAGGGCTCGTGGTTGGCGAGCGTGCCCGTCGACTCGAGCCGCTCGACGATCGCGCGGTTGGCATCGAACACGAACTGCCCCTGGAACTCACCGCGCCGGAAGCGACCGTCATCCGCCAGCGGGTTCTCGAGCGGCAGGTTGTAGGACTGACCGACCTCAAAGTCATCGGCACCGTGATCGGGCGCCGTATGCACCGCACCCGTCCCGGCCTCGGTGGTGACATGCTCGCCGAGAATGATCGGCACGTGGCGGTCCAGGAACGGATGCCGCAGGGTCAGATCCTCGAGATGGTAGCCCTGACAGCGCCCCACGATCCCAAAGTGCTCCACGCCATAGCGCGCCATCGCAGTCTCGTGGAGATCATCGGCCAACAGCATGAACTCGCGGCCATGGTCGATCGATGCCAGCACATAGTCGAGATGCGGATGAAGGGCGACGGCCTGGTTCGCCGGAATGGTCCAGGGCGTGGTGGTCCAGATCATCACCGAGACCGGGGCATCGCCGACGTCCACGGCGGCGCCGCAGCGTCGCGCGAGGCCTTCGCCATCAACGGCCCGAAACGCCACGTCGATGGCCGGTGAGGTATGGGCCTCGTATTCGACCTCTGCCTCGGCCAGCGCTGAGCCGCAGTCGGTGCACCAGTGTACCGGCTTGAAACCGCGCTTGAGATGGCCATTGCGGACGATGTCCCCGAGCGCCCGGAGGATGTTCGCCTCGGTCTGCGGCGCCATGGTGAGGTAGGGGTCATTCCAGTCACCCAGCACGCCAAGACGCTGGAAGTCCTCGCTCTGACCGGCCACCTGCTCGGTGGCGAAGCGCCGGCAGGCATCGCGGAAAGCGCGGTTGGAGACCGCCTCGCCGGCCTTGCCGATCTGCTGTTCGACCTTATGCTCAATGGGCAGGCCATGGCAGTCCCAGCCCGGAACATAGACGGCATCCAGTCCATCAAGGCTGCGGCTTTTTACGATGACGTCCTTGAGGATTTTATTGACTGCGTGACCGATGTGAATGCTGCCATTCGCATAGGGCGGGCCGTCATGGAGAACGTAGCGCGTACGGCCACTGCGGGCCTTGCGAAGGCGCTCGTACACCCCCTCCTCGCGCCAGCGCGCCAGCCTGACAGGCTCGCTTTTGGCGAGGCCGGCGCGCATCGGAAATGCGGTTCTGGGTAGGTTGAGGGTGTCCTTGTAATCGCTCACGGGTTCATCCTGCACTACTTGCTTTGAGGTAACCGTGGTCCACGAACCACGTTCGGGCCGCGGCGACATCCGCGGCGATCTGCTTTTTCAGCGCCTCGAGCCCATCAAACCGCTCCTCACCGCGCTGTCGGGTCAGGAACTCCACCTCGATCGGACGCCCGTAGATATCACCGGAGAAGTCCAGTAAATAGGTCTCCAGCAGCGTCTGGACTCCATTGACGGTGGGACGGGTCCCGAGACTGGCGACGCCGGGCTGCACTCCGCCCAGACCATGCACGGCGACGTTGAAAATCCCGCGCATCGGCGGTGGGTGCTGACCAAAGCCGATATTGGCGGTGGGCCAGCCGAGCTCGCGACCCAGCTTCTCGCCATGCACGACCCGCCCGGCAATGCAGAGCCGACGTCCCAGCAGCCGCTCCGCTGACCCCATGTCGCCGGCCTCCAGCACACGACGGACGCGTGTGCTGCTGACGCGTTCTCCGCCGTCATGGACCGTGGGCATGCGCTCGAGCTCGAAACCGAAGCGCTGCGCGGCGGACTGCAGCATGGTGAAATCACCCCGCCGCTGATGCCCGAAGCGGAAATCATCGCCCACCATGAGGAATCGCACATCCAGCGCGTCGACGAGCAGACGGCGGATGAAGTCCTCAGCCGGCTCCGCTGCGAGTCGCCGATCGAAGTTCAGGCAGAGCGTTCGCTCGACCCCCAGCGATTCCAGGATCCGAAGCTTTTCACGCAGACGGGTGATACGACCGGGGGCGCGGTCGGGCATGAAGAACTCGCGCGGCTGCGGCTCAAAAAGGATGACCGTGGTCGGCAGCCGCAGCCGCCGTCCAGCCGCATGGAGCGCCTCGATCACCGCCTGATGACCGCGATGGAGACCATCGAAGTTGCCGATTGTCGCCACACTCGGCCGATGCCGCTGCTTGAGGTTATGCGCGCCTCGGATGAGTTCCATGTTCGCCATCCACACCCGTCGGATTCAGAGCATTGCAAACCGGTAGTATACGGGAGGCACCCGTATCCAGCCACGTTCATGCGACGGGCTCCCGGAACTGGGCCGGCCGGACCCCCAACAGCCAGAGCGTGGCGGCATAGACACCGGCGCCAACGGCAATCACCACAGCGAGCAGACCCACCCGCACGGGGACCCCGGACGCCAGCCACAGCGACTCCTGACTGGCCGGCCACGCCAGCACCACCGTCATCACAATGACTGCGATCAACACGCGACCGCCCAGTCGCCGCCAGCCAGCCAGCGGCCGATAGACCCTCTGACGCCGAAGCCCGCGCAGCAGCAATGCCGCATTCACCCATGCCGCCAGCCCGGTGGCGAGGGCGAGCCCAGCATGGGCGAAGCCGGTATCGATCAGCAGCAGGACCAGCGAGACGCTCATCACCATATTGACCACCATCGCCGTCACCGCGCAGCGCACCGGCCCGCGGGTGTCCTGGCGCGAGAAGTAGCCCGGCACCAGGACCTTGACCAGCACGAAACCGAACAGTCCCAGACCATAGGCCATCAGGCTCCAGCTCGCTGCCTGGACGTCCGAAGCATCAAACTCACCATAGCCGAACAGCGTGGCCAGCAGGGGACTGGCCAGCACCACCAGCCCGACGGTCGCCGGAGCAATGACCACCAGCGCGAGCCGCAGCGCCCAGTCCAGCGTGGCGTTGAATCGCTCGGGGCTGGCATCGGCGTGCTCGGCGGAGAGCTTGGGCAGAATCACGGTACCCAGCGCAATGCCGAACACCCCCAGCGGGAACTCCATGAGCCGATCCGACCAGTACAGCCAGCTGATCGAGCCAACCACCAGAAAGGACGCCAGGATGGTATCCACGAGGAGGTTGATCTGTTGGACAGAGGTGCTGAACAGCGTCGGCCCCATCAAACGCAGGATGCGGCGGACGTCCGGATCCGACCAGCGCGGCCAGGGCCAGGCCAGCACACCGCGCCGCCAGAGGAATGGCAGTTGCAGCGCAAGCTGCAGGACGCCCGCCACCGGCACCGCCAGTGCCAGCGCCATGACGCCGGTCTCGAGCCGTGGAGAGAGCCAGATCGCCGCCGCGATCAGGCAGAGGTTGAGTAGCACCGGCGCGAATGCCGGCGGGCCGAATTGGTCATAGGTGTTGAGCACCGCGGCCGCGGCGGCGGTCAGTGCAATCAATAACAGGTAGGGGAAGGTCAGGCGCAACAGCTCCGCGGCGAGCGCCAGCTGGTCGGGCTGATCAATGAACCCCGGTGCGAAGACGCGTATGAGCCCGGGAGAGCCGAGCATGGCGAGAACAGTGATCGCGATCAGGATCATTGCCAGACAGCCGCTGACACGGCCAAAAAGGCGCCGGACGGCCTCGTCGCCGCCGCGCTGGCGGGCCGCTGACAGGACCGGCACAAAGGCCTGCTGGAAGGCCCCTTCGGCGAACAGACGGCGCAGGAAATTGGGGATCTTGAAGGCAACGAAAAACGCATCCGTCGCCGCCGATGGCCCGAAAATCACACCCAGGACGATGTCGCGTGCCAGCCCCATCACCCGTGACAGCAGGGTCCAGCTGCCAAAGGTCATGACCGATCGCCACAGCCGTGAGTGAGACACTTTCCGTTCAGCAGTTGACATTCAGGCGCTGCCTTCGCATATTACCGCTCTTTTCTCCCGACAAAGACTCAACAGGAGTAGCACGTTGGCCAATATCGCCTCCGCCCGCAAACGGGCCCGTCAGGCCGAGCAACAGCGCCGCCACAATCAGGCTCGCCGTTCGATGATGCGCGGCAAGCTCAAACAGGTAACGGCCGCCGTTGCAAAGGGCGACAAGGCCGCTGCGGAAGCCGCCTACGCCGACGCCGTTCCGGTGCTCGACCGGATGGCAACCCGCGGTGTGATCCACAAGAACAAGGCGGCGCGTCACAAGAGCCGGCTCGCCCAGCAGATCAAGCAACTCAGCTAGTCCTCGCTGGCCAGCCCCGGGTCAGTCAGTACCAGATTGTCCCGGTGGATCAACTCTGGTTCCGATAGATAACCGAGTAACGATTCGATGTGTCCGGTTGGTTGGCCAGCAATACGGCTGGCCGCTGCCGCGTCGTAGTTGACGAGTCCGCGTGCCACCTCCCGACCGGCCGGATCCAGACACGCCACCATCTCGCCCCGGCGGAAATGCCCCTCGACCCGTGTGACACCCACTGATAGCAGGCTCCGGCCATGCTCGCGCAGCACCTCGGCCGCCCCGTCATCGAGGCACAGGCGACCACGCACCTGCAATTGACCCGCAATCCACTGCTTGCGTGCGACAAGCGGCTCGCGCGAAGGCTCGAGGTGCGTCCCCACGGACTCCCCGGCGGCGATGCGTTGCAGCACATCCGGTTCGCGGCCCGATGCGATCCGGGTCATTGCCCCGGATCGGGCGGCCCGTCTTGCGGCCGCCACTTTGGTCCGCATGCCGCCGCTACCCAGCACGCCCGGCGCATCCGAGCAAAGCCGCTCCAGGGCCTCATCCTCCGCCGCGGCATGGCGGATCAGCTGCGCCGACGCATCCTCCCGGGGATCAGCATCAAAAAGCCCGGTCTGATCGGTGAGAATCACCAGCTGATCGGCCTCGATGAGGTTACTGACCAGCGCCGCCAGGGTGTCATTGTCGCCAAAGCGGATTTCGTCCGTAGCGATGGTGTCGTTTTCGTTGACCACCGGCACCACCCCCAGCTCGAGCAGTGCCCGCAGGGTGACGCGGGCGTTGAGGTAGCGTTGGCGATCCGCCAGGTCCTCGTGGGTCAGGAGGATCTGCCCGGTGCGCACATCGAATGTCTGGAAACGCGCCTCGTAGGCCTGCACCAGTCCCATCTGCCCCACCGAGGCGGCGGCCTGCAGCTGATGGAGCGCCGTTGGCCGCTGTGACCAGCCCAGTCTCCGCACCCCTTCCGCGACCGAGCCGGAGGAGACCAGCACGACATCGACCCCCTGCCCGCGCGCTGCGACGATCTGCCGCACCCAGTCACCGATACGCGCATGATCGAGGCCCCGTCCGTTATCGGTCACCAGCGCGCTGCCCACCTTGATGACCCAGCGGGTTCGTGGGGTCGGGTCAGTGCGACTCATCTTCGCCCTGGAGGTGTTGCATGACCGCCTGGCAGAGGGCGTCGGTCCCCCAGCCCGTTTCGGCGGAGATCAGATAGAGCGGTCCCTGCCAGGCCAGCGATTCGCGAAGCGATGCCACCACAGCCGGACGTTCCTCCTCGGGGAAGAGATCGGCCTTGTTGATGACCAGCCAGCGGTCCCGGCGGGTCAGTTCATGGCCATAGGCGGCGAGCTCTTCGGTGACGGTGCGGATATCCGCTGCGAGGTCACGATCCTCATAGAGACCGGCTATATCCACCAGATGCAGCAAGAGCCGCGTCCGGGCCAGGTGCCGAAGAAACCGGGTACCAAGACCTGCGCCCCGGGCAGCCCCCTCGATCAGTCCCGGGATGTCGGCGACGGTAAAGCTACTGCCAGAACCGATCCGGACCACGCCGAGCCCGGGGTGCAGAGTGGTGAACGGGTAGTCAGCGACGCGTGGCCGGGCCGCCGAGACGGCTCGCAGAAAGGTCGACTTTCCGGCATTGGGAAGGCCGAGCAGGCCGACATCGGCCAATAGCTGGAGCTCGAGCGAGAGGTCGCGGCGCTCCGCATCGGTCCCCGGAATCGAGCGCCGTGGTGTACGGTTGGTCGCGCTCTTGAAATGGACGTTACCCAAGCCCCCGCGGCCGCCCTCAGCGACACAGAGCCGCTTGCCGTGAGCGGTCAGATCACCGATCACCTCGCCGGTCTCGCGGTCCTTGACCAGTGTCCCGACCGGTACCGGGACGGTGATGTCCTCGCCGGAGCGCCCGGTCATCTGACGTCCCTGGCCATCATGCCCCCGCTCCGCGGCAAAGCGGCGGGTATGACGGAAGTCCGCCAGGGTATTGAGCCCGGAATCGGCCTCCAGCCAGACGCTTCCACCGTGGCCACCGTCGCCGCCATCCGGGCCACCGCGTGGAACGTATTTCTCGCGGCGAAAGCTGACACAGCCGTTGCCGCCGTCGCCGGCCGTCACCCGAATGCTGGCTTCGTCCACGAATTTCATTGGTTATCCAACCGCCACAATCAAAAAGCCCCGCACGTGGCGGGGCCGAATCCGGGCATGCTGCCGGGCGCGTCAGCCCGCCGGCTGAATGCTCACGACCCGCCGCTTGAGCGGGCCCTTGCGGGCGAAGACGACCTCGCCATCGACCTTCGCGAAGAGCGTGTAGTCGGTGCCCGTTCCCACGTTCTGCCCGGCGTGGAAGTGAGTGCCACGCTGGCGAACGATAATGCTGCCCGCCGTCACGGCCTGCCCGCCAAAGCGCTTGACGCCCAGCCGTTTGGAGTGCGAATCGCGGCCGTTGCGTGTACTGCCGCCTGCCTTCTTATGTGCCATCGATACTGTCTCCGTTGTCAGGGGCCGGGGCTAGCCAGCCTGGATGCCGGTGATCCGGACTTCCGTGTAGTGCTGCCGGTGGCCATAGTGGCGCTGGTAGTCCTGACGGCGCTTGAATTTGACCACCTCGATCTTGCGCGCCCGGCTCTGCGCGATCACCTCGGCCGAGACGGCGCCGCCTTCGAGGCGTGGCGTTCCGACCTTCACGTCATCACCGTCGGCGACGAGCAGGACTTCGTCGAAACTCACGGTTTCGCCGGCCTCGGCATTGAGCTTCTCGACCTGCAGCAGATCGCCCTCGGCGACCCGATACTGCTTGCCACCCGACTTGATTACCGCGTACATCTGAACGACTCCAGAAGGTTGTTCCAAAACCGTGAGAGAATAGTCGCATTCGCCGCCGGGGTCAACGAATGGGACGCCGCGCGCTTGACACCCCTATTGGCGGTTTCTAGCATTCCTGCTCTTACTTTATCTCGAGAAACCATCCGCATGGAGATTGCCGCCATACGCAGGCCGGTCGCGGACGATATGTCCGTGGTCGATCGCATAGTCCAGGATCGACTCCAGTCGGATGTCGCTCTCATCAATCAGCTCGGGCACTACATCATCGGCGGCGGCGGTAAACGCCTGCGGCCCATGGTCACGCTCCTGATGGCCCGCGCCGCCGGACACAGCGGCGACGACGACCGCCATGCGCTCCTCGGCGCCACTGTCGAGCTCATCCACACGGCAACGTTGCTGCACGATGATGTCGTCGATGAGTCGGCGGTGCGGCGGGGTCGCGATACGGCGAATCAGATCTGGGGCAACGAGGCGAGCGTGCTGGTCGGCGACTTCCTCTACACCCGCGCCTTCGAGATGATGGTCGAGCTCGATGACATGGCCGTCATGGCATTGTTCTCGCGCACGACCAACCGCATTGCCGAGGGGGAGGTGATGCAGTTGATGCATGTCCACGACCCGGACGTCACCGAGGACCGCTATCAGCAGGTCATCTATCGAAAGACAGCCGTGCTCTTCGAGGCGGGCTGTCAGCTCGCGGTTGGCCTCAACAGCGCCGCCGGTCGGACCCGACTCGATGCCGCCGCCGACTATGGCCGCCGGCTCGGGATCGCCTTCCAGCTCGCCGACGATGCCCTCGATTACGACGGCGATGCCGCGGCGATCGGCAAGAATATCGGCGACGATCTGGCCGAGGGCAAGCCCACGCTACCGCTGATCCATTGCATGGCGAACGCCACTCCAGCAGACCGCGCGATCGTTCGCGACGCCATCGAGAACGGCGGTCGGGGAGACATTGACGCAGTCGCCGCGGCGATTGCGCGCACTGGCTCGATTGCCTATACTCGCCGTCTCGCGGAGCAAGAGGCCGAGCTTGCCATTGAGGCACTTGCGGCGTTTGATGACGGCCCCTTCCGCACGGCCCTTCGCAGGCTTGCGGCGTTCGCGGTCGGCCGCGAGTACTGACCGATTTTCGGAGTATAGCTCAGCTTGGTAGAGCGCTGCCTTCGGGAGGCAGAGGTCGTAGGTTCGAATCCTGCTACTCCGACCAGTTTCCCCCGCCAGGCATCCACCCCGTGGGTCATGAATCCGCCATTCTGTGAATCAGCGCCCGGCATGGATGCGGGTCAGTAGCGGATCATCGCGCTTACTCAAGCTCCTGGAGACGCCCCATGGATGCGGCGGAACGACGTCCGGCACTGGCGCGATGGCTCGTTGACCGCGCGGCCCTGCCACCGGACAGGGCCGATACCATCATTGCTGATGCCCGGCGCGCCGGGCGTCCGCTCGTCCGCCAGCTCCTCGACAGCGACGCGCTGTCGCCGGCGCTCATCGCCGATGCCGCATCCCGCGTCTTCGGCATCGAGCGGATCCCGGCGGACTCCCTCGATCCGCTGCCGGAGCTGGTCGCCCAGATCGATCCCGAGCTCATTCTCCGCCACCATGCCCTTCCCCTGCGATGGCGGGATGGCGTGGTGCAGATCGCGGTGTCCGATCCGGCCAACACCACCGCACTGGATGAGTTGCGGTTTCATACCGGTCTGCCGGTCACACCGGTGCTCGCCGATGATGACGACCTGCGGGCACAGATCGCACTGCTGACCGGTGGCGTTGGCGCAGCGGCTGACGAGCTGGTCACGGCGGCCCGTGCCGAAGAGGTCCGGGACGCCCCCACGACGGCCGCGGAGGACGACACGCCGGTCATCCGCTACATCAACGAATTGCTCCGCCGGGCGATACGCGAGCAGGTCTCCGATATCCACCTCGAGCCTTTCGAGACCCACTGTCGGGTGCGATTCCGCTACGACGGTATCCTCCACGAGGCGGCCCGCCCGCCGCGGGACATGGCCGATCGACTCGCCGCACGGCTTAAGGTCATGGCGCGTATGGATATCGCCGAACGCCGTCTGCCGCAGGATGGTCGCCTGCGCCTCGACAGCGGAGCGGGGAATGGCGTCGACTTCCGGGTCAGCAGCCTGCCGACGTTATTTGGTGAAAAGCTCGTACTGCGCCTGCTCGACGCCGCGGCCACGACGCTGGAGCTCGATGGGCTGGGCATGGAGACCGATCAGCTCGCCGCCTACCGCACCGCTATCGAGCGTCCCCACGGCATGATCCTCGTGACCGGCCCCACCGGCTCCGGGAAAACCGTTACGCTCTACAGTGCCCTGCAGCAGCTCAACCAGAGCAGCCGCAATATCCTCACTGTCGAGGATCCGGTCGAGATCAAACTCCCCGGCATCAATCAAATCGCCGTCAATCACCGCATTGGACTCGACTTCCCCCACCTGCTGCGGGCCTTCCTGCGCCAGGATCCGGATGTGATGATGGTCGGCGAGATCCGCGATCGCGAGACCGCCGAGATCGCCATCAAAGCAGCGCAGACCGGTCACCTTGTGCTCTCCACCCTGCATACCAACGATGCCGCCGGTGCGATCACGCGACTGATCAACATGGGCATCCCGCGCTGGAGTATTGCCGCATCCGTCATCCTGATCAGCGCCCAACGGCTGATCCGGCGGCTTTGTAGCCACTGCCGCCGTCCCGTCGACGCCGCGACGGGACAAGGTCATTGGTTCGAGGCCAATGGCTGCCCGCGCTGCCATCAAGGCTATCGCGGCCGCCTGGGGATTCATGAGGTCCTGCCGATGACCGACACGCTTGGCCGCCGGATCCTGGAGGCTGGCACTGACACCGGCATCACCCCCGGACCGGCATCATCAGACCTGCGGACCCTGCGCGAGACGGGGATCGCGAAGGCCGCGCGCGGCCTGACCAGCCTGAGTGAGATCGATCGGGTCACGCGTCGATGACCGGCATGACGGGCTTCGCCTGGCGCGGCAGCGACCTGGACGGCCGACGCCGTTATGGCCTGACACGGGCCACTGACCCGAGCCACCTCCACCGTCATCTTGGCAGCCACGGCATCGCCCTGGAGCACTCGGTCCGGATCCCGGGCTGGCTGGAGCGGGCGATGATCCCGACGAAACCCCGACTGCAATCACGGCATATCAACGCGCTTTTCCGCCAGCTCGCGACCCTGAGCAGCGCCGGTGTGCCGCTCATCGATGCCATGACCATGATCGCTCAAGAGGAGAAACAGGCCGGCCTGCGGCGGCTTGCCAGCGACATCAGGGACGAAATCGCCGCCGGGACGCCACTTTCCGTCGCCCTTGCCAGTCAGCCGGCATATTTCGACCCGCTGATATGCGGTCTGGTCCGGGCCGGGGAACAATCCGGCGAGCTGGACGTGTTGCTCGATCGTATCGCCAACGATCGCGAACGGAGCGCCGCAATCGCTCAACGCCTGCGCCGGGCGATGCTCTACCCACTGATCGTGCTCGCCGTCGCGCTTGCCGTCGGCACGGCGCTATTGATGTTCGTCGTCCCCCGCTTCCAGGCCCTGTTCAATGGTTTCGGCGCTGAACTGCCGGTCTTCACCCGCCATGTCATTGGCCTGTCAGCGTGGCTTCGCAGTGATGGCTGGATCGGTCTGACCGGTATTGTGGGCGCGGTTGCTGCATGGCTCGCCCTTACCCGGCATTACCCGGCGCTCAGACAGATCCGACACCGCGTCGCGCTTCGCGTACCGGTCACCGGTTGTCTGATCGAGCGTGCCGAGACCGCACGCTTCACCCGGACCCTGGCCATTCTCATGCAGGCCGGCGCGCCCCTTGCCGAGGCCCTCCCCACAGTCGCGGGGACACTCAGCACACTGCCCTATCAGCGGGCTGTCATGCGCATCACCGATGACCTGCGGGATGGTCGCTCACTCGCCCTTGCGATCGAGCGCACACACCGCTTCCAGGCGAGCACGGGACGCATGATTGCCACCGGCGAGGCGGCAGGTCAGCTGCCGGAAGTGCTCGAGCGGATTGCCGATCGTCAGGAGACCGCGGTCAGTCAGGGCATCGACAACCTTGGAACCGCCCTTGAACCGCTCATCATGAGCCTTCTCGGTCTGTTGATCGGCGGGCTGGTGCTCGCCATGTATCTGCCGGTCTTCCAGCTCGGCTCGGTGATCTGAACCCGCGCAAGCGCTCCCCGCCTGGATTAGACTGGCGGCATGAATGATGGAAACGCCGATCGGCAACATCGCCCTGGGCTGGTCGTCGGGCTGACCGGTGGCATCGCGAGCGGCAAGACCGCCGTCAGCCAACGGTTCGAGGCGCTGGGGGCTGCCGTGATCGATACCGATGTGCTCGCCCGGACCGTGGTCGAGCCGGGCACCTCTGGTCTCGACGCGATCCGCGGGCGCTTTGGGGCCGGTGTCATCGGCGCCGGTGGCGGTCTCGACCGTACAGCCCTGCGTCAGCGGGTATTCGCCGATGCATCCGCCCGACAGGACCTCGAGGCGATCACCCACCCGCGGATTCGCGCCGCAGTGGATGAAGCGCTCGCAATGGTGCACCAGCCCTATGCCCTGATCGTGGTGCCGCTGCTGCTCGAGGCGGGCTGGACCGATCTGATGGACCGGATACTCGTTGTCGACGCACCCCCGGATCAACAGCGCCACCGGCTCATGGAGCGCGACGGCACGGATCCGGCACAGGCCGAGCGCATACTGGCCAGCCAGGCAGAGCGTCAGGCGCGGCTGGCCATCGCGGACGATGTCATCGCGAACGACACCGACACTGCGTCACTGGACGCCCGTGTGGCCGCCCTGCACGAACAGTACCAGCGGATCGCGACCGGCCACTGACACCCGATTTGGCGAGTGGCTGATCTCTGAGCGACAATCCCGGTCAGGGCAATGAGGGGCCAGTGTGGACACAACCAATCCCGGAACCGATGTGATGGTCTATGAGTATCCGCTCAATGAGCGGATGCGCACCTTCCTGCGGCTTGAATTCCTGTTCAGGAACCTGCGCTTCGGAACCGACGGCGACAGCACCTGGCACACCCGAATGGCCGTTGATGCGCTTCTCGACATTACCGCGCTGCTCACCCGAAGCGATGTCCGCTCGGAACTGCAAAAAGAGCTGGAGCGCATTCTGACCAGCCTCGAAAAGCTGCAGGCAAGGCCCGAGGTCGATGAACGCCGTCTGGCGCCAGTCCTGGCGGAGTGTCGCGACATCGCACAGCAACTCCGCGATGCCCCGACAGGCATCCCTTCCGTCGTTCGCAATAACGAGTTCCTGACAGCCATCGAACAGCGGGCCGGCGTACCGGGTGGAACCTGCGCCTTTGATCTGCCCGGCTATCATCTCTGGCTGGAGAGCGAGGTTGCCCAGCGGCGCGCACTGCTCGAGCAATGGCATGGCGCCTTCCGGCTAATGGATCAGGGCACCGCGCTGGTGCTCAAGCTCCTGCGCGAGAGCGCGGATCCGGTCAACGAAGTCGCGGGAGGCGGCAGTTTTCAGGCCACGCTCGATCGCGCCACGCCCTATCAGATGCTGCGCGTGCGGATGCCGCGCTCATTCCAGTGCTATCCAGAAGTAAGCGGCAGCCGGCATTTCTGTAATATCCGTTTTCTCGAACAGCCCACAAAAGGCGAACGCCCCAATCAGGTGGACGACGATGTCGCATTCATCCTTGAGCGCTGTGTCATCTGACACGCCCCCCACCGTCGCCTGCCCGCAATGCGGCGAACAGGTCCCGTGGACGGCGGATTCACCCTACCGGCCGTTCTGCTCACGGCGCTGCCGTATGATTGATCTGGGCGACTGGCTGGACGAGCGCCACCAGATCCCCGGCGATCCGGTGCCACCAGACGCCGGGGACTAACGCCACAGCCCCGAGATGCCGGCGATGCCCTGGCCGCCGTTGGCGCGGGCGGGATCCTCATCGACTGTCTGCATGCCGCCGAGTGCATAGACGGGAACGCGGCTTGCAGCCGCTGCCTCGGCGAACGCCGGCCAGCCCAGTGGATGGGCATCGGGGTGACTGGCGGTCGGCTTGAGCGGGCTGAGC
Source organism: Spiribacter curvatus (assembly GCF_000485905.1). Lineage (NCBI taxonomy): Bacteria > Pseudomonadati > Pseudomonadota > Gammaproteobacteria > Chromatiales > Ectothiorhodospiraceae > Spiribacter > Spiribacter curvatus. The sequence goes on from NC_022664.1 coordinate 1,534,919, forward strand.
ACCACGAAATCGACGCCACAGGCGATTGCCCGCTGGAGCTCGAGCCGACTATGACAGGACGCCGCCACCCAGTAGGCCGATGGCAGTGGCCGCGAGCTGCATACGGCGAGCTGTGCCGCGGTCAGATGCATCCCATCCGCGCCGATGCGGCGCACCTCATCAGGCGTTCCGTTGATCAGCAGTAACGCGCCCGCACGACGGCATCGAGCCTGGGCATCGTGCGCCAGCGAGCGGCGCGCCGCATCCGCCAGCCGTACCCGGAACTGGATCAGGCGCTCACCGCGGGCCAGCACCCGATCGAGCGTATCGAGCCATGACGAAGGCTCGCCGCAATCGGCGCTGATAACGTAATGCGGCGGCAGACGGGTAGCGGTGATGATTGGCTGGTTCGCGGCCGGGAAGTCAGCCGGATCCAGTGCTTCCGGGGCCACCCAGCGCAGCGGCTGGCTTTCTCGCCCTAGGGGCCGGCCCGACCAGTGCGTCACCTCGCGGACCCGCAGCGCCACCTGACGGTCGCCGTAGTCATGACTGATATCGATCAACGCTCGGCTGTGCTGGACGGTGAGGCCAAGCTCCTCGTCCAGCTCGCGGGCCAGCGCCGATTCCACGGATTCACCGGGCTCGACCTTGCCACCCGGGAATTCCCAGCGATTGCCCTGATGACGATGAGCGGCCCGACGACTGATCAGTATCCGTCCCCTTTCGTCCCGGATGACGCCGACTGCCACGAACAGCCGCTGGGGATCAGCTCCGGTACTCGGCATTGATGCGGACGTAGTCGTAGGAGAAATCGCAGGTCCAGACCGTCGCCGCCGCCTGTCCCCGGTCGAGATCGATGGCAATGCGCACGTGATCGGCGGCCATCGACGCCGCCGCGGCCGATTCCCGATAGTCCGGACTCACCCCACCGCCTTCGACAATCGGGCAGTCACCCAGGTGGATGCGGACGCGATCGACATCGAGGTCCCGTATCCCGGCACGCCCGACCGCGGCGAGGATCCGTCCCCAATTGGGATCAGCCGCGAACAGTGCGGTCTTGACCAGCGGCGATTCCGCCACGGTGAACGCCACTTGCTCGGCCTCCGCGGTGGTTGTCGCACCGGCCACGCGGATCGCCATATCACGGGTTGCGCCCTCGCCATCGGCAACGATCTCCCGCGCCAGCGCCACGCACATTGTGGTCAGCGCGTCGAGGAAACGCGCCCGCTCGGATGCATCCGCCAGCGTCACACCGCTCGCCGCGGTGGCGATGAGCGTGCAGGCGTCATTGGTGGAGGTATCACCATCCACGGTAATGCGATTGAAGCTGACCGCCACGGCATCACGCAGCAGCCGGCGTAGACTGGCTGTATCGATATCCGCGTCGGTGGCGATATAGGCGAGCATCGTGGCCATATCCGGGCGGATCATCCCGGAGCCCTTGGCGATACCGGTAAGGGTGATCGTGCCCGCGGCGAGCTCGAGGCGCACACTCCGCCCCTTGGGACGGGTGTCCGTGGTCCGGATCGCATCCGCCGCCAGTGCCCAGTGATCGGCCTGCAGGCCGGCGATCGCCGCGGGCAGTGCCGCATCGATGCGATCCGCCGGCAGAGGCTCGCCGATCACGCCGGTCGAAAAGGGGATGATCTGAGTGGGCCGGCAGCCCGTCCTCTCGGCCAGCGCGGCGCAGTTCTGCTGGACGGCCGCATCACCCGCCTGACCGGTACCGGCATTGGCATTACCGGTATTGATCAGCAGGTAGCGCGGGTCGTCATCGCGCAGGTTCGCCTCCGCCAGGCGCACCGGCGCGGCGCGGAACAGATTGCGGGTGAAGACGCCGGCGACGCGACTGCCCTCGTCGAGGGCCATGACAACCAGGTCATTAACGCCGGGTTTGCGGACCGCCGCCTCCACGACCCCGATGCGGACACCGGGGACCGGATGGAGGACCGGCAGGGGCGATTCGGACACAGCCATCACCGATGCCTTGTGCTAGAGCCGACCATGGCAGTGTTTGTATTTCTTCCCAGAGCCGCAGGGACAGGGCTCGTTACGGCCGACCTTACGCTCGCCACGCACAAATGGCTGCCGTTCGTCATCGGCCTCGGCGTCTGCACTCGATGCCGACGCCCCAGCCCCTTCATGACTCTGCAGCGCGTTGGCCTGCGCATGCTCGAACTGCATGGCGCGGGCGCGTTCGGCGTCGCGCTGTGCCTCCGCCGCCTGGGCATCCTCCGGACTCCGGACATTGACGTTGAACAGGATGCGAATGGTCTCGCGCTTGATGCCATCGAGCATCTCCTGAAACATCGCGAAAGCTTCCTTCTTGAACTCCTGCTTGGGGTTGCGCTGCGCCATCCCACGCAGCCCGATCCCCTGGCGCATGAAGTCCATCGCCGCGAGATGCTCCTTCCACTGGTTATCCAGGACCTGCAGCAGGAAGCTCTTCTCGACCTCGCGCATATTCACGCCAATCGCCGTGACCTGCTCTTCTTTCTCGGTATAGCAGTCAACGACCGCCTGCTGGAGACGCTCGAGCACGCCCTCACGGTCGAGCTCGTCTTCTTCCTCCAGCCACTGCCCCACCGGTACGCTGACCCCGAACTGCGCCTGCAGCGCCTCCTCGAGGGCGGGGATGTCCCACTGATCGTCGATCGTCCCCGGTGGCATATGGGTGTCGAGCAGCTCCGCGAGGACATCGTTCTGCATGTCGACGATCGTCCCGGAGATATCCTCGGAGTTGAGCAGTTCGTTGCGCTGGGCGTAGACCACGCTGCGCTGGTCATTGGCGACGTCGTCGAATTCAAGCAGATGCTTGCGCATGTCGAAGTTGTGCGCCTCAACCTTGCGCTGGGCATTCTCGATGACGCGCGAGACCATGCCGCTCTCGATCGCCTCGCCCTCCTGCATCCCCAGCCGCTGCATCATCCCGGAGACCCGCTCAGAGGCGAAGATCCGCAGCAGGTTGTCATCGAGCGAGAGGAAAAAGCGGGTCGACCCCGGATCGCCCTGGCGACCGGAGCGACCACGGAGCTGGTTGTCGATACGGCGGGATTCATGGCGCTCGGTGCCGATCACATGCAACCCGCCCGCCTCGATCACGCGGTCGTGACGGGCCTGCCAGTCGGCACGCAGTGCCTCACGCCGATCCGCCGGGGCATCTTCCTCGAGTTCCGCCGCCTCAACATCGAAATTGCCGCCCAGGACGATGTCGGTGCCACGGCCGGCCATGTTGGTGGCGATGGTCACGGCACCCGGCTGGCCGGCCTCGGCGATGATGCCGGCCTCACGCTCGTTTTCCTTGGCATTGAGCACCTCGTGGTGGATCGCCGCCTTGCGGAGGGCGTCGGAGATGAGCTCCGAGCTTTCGATGGACGTGGTGCCCACCAGGACCGGCTGGCCGCGGCTGTTGCAGTCCTTGATGTCCTCGATGATGGCCTGGTACTTGTCGTCCTGATTGAGAAAGACCAGATCGTGGTGGTCGGCACGGATCATCGGCCGATGCGTGGGGATGACCGCCACCTCCAGCCCATAGATGTGCTGGAACTCGTAGGCCTCGGTATCGGCGGTACCGGTCATACCGGCGAGTTTGTCGTAGAGGCGGAAGAAGTTCTGGAACGTGATCGAGGCGAGTGTCTGGTTTTCGGCCTGGATCTCCACGCCTTCCTTGGCCTCGATCGCCTGATGGAGGCCCTCGGACCATCGCCGTCCCGGCATGGCTCGGCCAGTGAACTCGTCGACGATCACGATCTGGCCATCGCGGACGAGGTAGTGGACGTCGCGCTGGAAGAGCGCGTGAGCCCGCAGAGCGGCATTGAGGTGATGCACCATGACGATATTGCGCGCGTCGTAGAGGCTCTCACCCTCGCCGAGTAGCTCAGCCTCCCGCAGCAGATCCTCGGCACGCTCCTGACCCGACTCGGTGAGGAATGCCTGGCGGGCCTTCTCGTCGAGGTAATAGTCCCCTGGACCGTCTTCCTCTTCCTGCGCCTCGAGTGCCGGCACAACCCGGTTCATACTGACGTAGAGATCGCTGGACTGCTCGGCCTTGCCGGAGATGATCAGCGGCGTACGCGCCTCATCGATGAGGATCGAATCGACCTCGTCGACGATGGCGAAGTACCGCCCGCGCTGCATCTGATCCTCGGCACGCAGCGCCATGTTGTCACGCAGGTAATCGAAGCCGAACTCGTTGTTGGTGCCGTAGGTGATGTCGGCCTGATAGGCCGCACGCTTGGTCTCGCTATCCATCCCGGGGACCACCACACCCACCTCGAGACCCAGAAAGCGGTACAGCCGGCCCATCCATTCGGCATCACGCCTTGCGAGGTAGTCATTCACGGTAATGATGTGAACGCCCCCACCCGTCAGCGCATTGAGATAGGCCGCGAGCGTCGCGACCAGCGTCTTGCCCTCACCGGTTTTCATCTCGGCGATGCGCCCGTGATGGAGCACCATGCCGCCGATCAACTGGACGTCGAAATGGCGCAGGCCAAGCGTGCGCTGCGCCGCTTCGCGGACGACGGCGAAGGCCTCGGGCAGCAGGCTATCCAGCCGCTCACCCTCATCAAGGCGCGTCCGAAGGCGGGTGGTCATGCCCTGCAGCGCTTCATCCGACAATGCCTGCATGGTCGGTTCAAACGCGTTGATCCGTGTCACCTGGCGTCGCAGCCGCTTCACAAGCCGGTCGTTGCGGGTGCCAAGTACCTTTTTTGCGATTCCGCTGAGCATGCCGATCCAATGCGCTTTAGAATGAACGCATCACTATAGCGCATCGGACGAAGGAAAATCAGGAGTCGGCGATGAGCGAGCGCAAGGGCGGCGGCCCCGGTCGTCTGCAGGGGGTCCTGCGGCGATCCACCAACGATATCGCCGCGATACGGCGACAGACGGCACTGCTCGAGCAGGCAACCCGCACGCTCAATGCATCACTGCCGCCGCGCCTGCACGGTCACTGGCAGGTCGCCGCGCTGTCCGCGGACGCACTGGTCATCACGGCCGAGAGTTCGGTATGGGCGACGCCGTTGCGGGCCTATCAGTCGGGGTTGCTCGAGGCCGCCACGGCGCTGATCAGCGTACAGCCCAAACGCCTGCAGATCCGGCTGGCTGCCCCGGCCCCGGCGAAGCCACCCCGGGAGAGTGTCATGCTCAGCGCCGGCGCGGCGCAGCATCTGGAGTCCGCCGCCCGGGGGATGGATGATTCCCGGCTGGCGGCGTCGCTTCGCCGGCTGGCCTCACGCCGACATGAGCGCTCCTCAGGCCACCGGTAGCGGCTGATCGTAGGTGATGGGCGCCACTTCCTCGCCCTCGAACGTCACCTCTTCCCAGGCATCACGCTCCACCAGCAGCTTGCGCAGCAGGCGGTTGTTGAGTTCATGGCCCGACTTATACCCGTGGAACGCCCCGATGAGACTCCGGTTGAGCTGATAGAGATCACCGATCGCATCGAGGATCTTATGCTTGGCGAACTCGTTCTGATAACGAAGGCCGTCCTCGTTCAGGACCCGGTAGTCATCGACCACGATGGCGTTGTCGAGGCTCCCGCCCAGGGCAAGATTATTCTGCCGCAGATACTCGATATCACGCATGAAACCGAAGGTCCGCGCCCGGCTGACTTCCTTGACGAACGACGTCGAGGAGAAATCCACCTCGGCCGTCCGCTCGCCGGCCTTGAAGACCGGATGGTCGAACTCGAGGGTGTAGCTCACCTTGAATCCATCATGCGGTGTGAAACTCACCCGCTTACCATCCGCATCCTCGATGCTCAGCGGCCGGGTAATGCGGATGAACCGCTTGGGCGCCGCCTGCTCCAGCGTACCGGCCGAACGGATGAGGAACACGAACGGGCCGGCGCTGCCATCCATGATTGGCACTTCCGGAGCGGACAGGTCGATATACGCGTTATCGATGCCCAGCCCCGCCATGGCCGACAGAAGATGCTCTACCGTGGCGACGCGCACCCCGTCACGGCTGAGACAGGTGGATAGCACCGTATCAGCGACGTTCTCCGGATCGGCGGCAATCTCGACAACCGGGTCAAGATCGACCCGACAGAATCGGATCCCGGTATTCGCCGGCGCCGGGCGCAGCGTGAGATAGACCTTCTCGCCCGTATGGAGCCCGACGCCGGTTGCCCGGATGCTGTTTTTGAGCGTGCGTTGTCGAATCATCAGCCCTGTCCAGAGGTTATATGCGCTATCAAGTCCCGGAGGATAGCAGAAAACCCGGATGCCCGGGGCACACAGACCTCAGTCCGCCTGCCGCCGGAGGAACGCCGGAATATCGAGATACTCCATATCGCTGCCAGCCGCTGCCCCATTGCTGCCGGTTGCCGTCCACTGACGCGCGGCCGGACGCTCCGGCGTCTCGCTGGCCGGATCACCACTGGCCGCCTTGCGCGGGACCAGCCGCGCCGCCGGCGCCGGTGCCGGCTCATCCGCCGGCCGGACCGGTGCCAGACCGGTGGCCACCACCGTCACGCGGATCTCGCCCTCGAGCTCGGGATCGATCACCGTGCCGACCACGACCGTCGCCTCATCCGAGGCAAACTCCTTGACCGCATTGCCCACCTCATCGAACTCGCCGATCGACAGGTCCAGACCCGCGGTGACGTTGACGAGCACACCGTTGGCGCCGGCGATATTGGCATCCTCGAGCAGCGGGCAGGCGATGGCGCGTTCGGCCGCCTCGCGGGCCCGACCCTCACCACTCGCTTCGCCCGAGCCCATCACCGCCATGCCCATTTCGGACATCACGGTGCGTACGTCGGCAAAGTCGACATTAATCAGGCCCGGCCGCGTGATCAGCTCGGCGATCCCCTTCACCGCGCCCAGCAATACGTCGTTGGCCGACTTGAAGGCATTGAGCAGCGTCAGCTCCTGTCCCAGCACCGAGAGCAGCTTCTCGTTGGGAATGGTGATCAGTGAGTCCACCTCGCGCTCGAGCTCGCGGATCCCCTCATCGGCGACGCCCATGCGCTTCTTGCCCTCGAACGGGAAAGGCTTGGTCACGACCGCCACGGTCAGCACACCCATTTCGCGGGCGATCTGAGCGACGACCGGTGCAGCCCCCGTGCCCGTGCCACCGCCCATCCCGGCGGTGATGAAGACCATATCGGCCCCCTCGAGCACCTCGGCGATACGCTCGCGATCGTGATCCGCCGCCTCGCGCCCGACCTGCGGATGGGCCCCCGCGCCCAGCCCCTTGGTAATGCCCTGCCCGAGCTGGAGCGTGGTACGCGCCGAACTGTTCCGCAGCGCCTGCGCATCGGTGTTGGCGCAGATGAAATCCACACCTTCAACGTCCGCGGAGACCATGTGCTGGACGGCATTGCCGCCACCGCCACCAACGCCAACAACCTTGATGACCGCGTTCTGATTGTAGCTATCCATTAATTCAAACATCCCTTCACCCTCCATTCAGTGAATCAGAAATTTCCCTTAAACCAGTCTTTCATCCGGCCCCAGACCGCGGTGAACCCCTGGGTCCCGCCAGCCGAGAGTTCCGGACGCGATTCATCACGGTGCTGCCAGCCGCCATGCAGCAGGCCCACGCCCGTGGAGTAGATCGGGTTACGGACGACGTCCGTCAGTCCGGTCATATGCTGGGGCAGCCCCAACCGAACGGGGGTGTGGAACACCTCTTCGGCCAGATCCACCGCGCCTTCCATCTTCGAACTGCCGCCGGTCAGCACCACGCCGGCGGCGATCAGGTCCTCGAACCCGCTCCGCCGCAATTCGGCCTGGATCAGGGTCATGAGCTCCTCATAACGGGGCTCGACGACCTCTGCCAGCGTCTGGCGTGACAGCCGTCGCGGCGGTCGATCGCCGACCGACGGCACCTCGATGGTCTCGTCGCTGGTCGCCAGCTGCGAGAGCGCACAGGCGTAGCGCATTTTGATGTCCTCGGCGTGCTGCGTCGGCGTGCGCAGCGCCACGGCAATGTCGTTGGTGACCTGATCGCCGGCGATCGGAATGACCGCGGTGTGGCGGATCGCCCCATCCGTGAATACCGCGATGTCAGTGGTCCCACCGCCGATATCCACGAGGCAGACCCCGAGCTCTTTTTCGTCCTCAGTGAGCACCGCATGACTGGAGGCGAGTTGCTCGAGAATGACGTCGTCGACCTCAAGCCCGCAGCGGCGGATGCATTTCACAATGTTCTGCGCCGCGCTGACCGCACCGGTGACCATATGCACCTTGGCCTCGAGACGGACGCCCGACATGCCCACCGGCTCGCGCACGCCCTCCTGGCTATCGATGATGTATTCCTGCGGCAGGGTGTGGAGGATTTCCTGATCCGCCGGGATGGCCACCGCCCGCGCGGCATCGAGCACCCGCTCGACATCGCTGCGGGTCACCTCGCGGTCCTTGATGGCGACGATGCCGTGGGAGTTGAGCGAGCGGACATGGCTGCCGGCGATGCCGACATAGACGGAGTGGATCTGGCAGCCCGCCATGAGCTCGGCCTCCTCCACTGCCCGCTGGATCGATTGCACCGTGGATTCGATATTCACCACGACGCCCTTTTTGAGGCCGCGCGAGCTGTGCGAGCCAATGCCGATCACCTCGACCTCGCCCCCGGCCCGCATCTCACCGACAATCGCTACGACCTTCGATGTGCCGATATCCAGGCCGACCAGCAGGTTGCGTTCCTGTTTGCGTGTCATTGATTCAGTCCTCGTCCTGCCAGCGCAGGGCAAATCCGTCCGGGTAGCGCAGATCCGCTACCGCCAGTTCTCGGGCGCCGGTATCCGTTATCTCCATCCAGGCGGCGATGAAGCGCGCCAGTCGGGCATCGACTGAATCGCGCCCCAGATGAAGCCGGCCACCACCGGCGAGTGTCAGTGTCCATGCCCGGCGCTCGTTGAGGGCTAGCGATGCCGGTTGCAACGGAACCGCTTCGAGCTGCTCCGCGAGCGCCCGGTACCGCTCGAGGACACGCTCCGCGCTGCCTGGTGGTCCCGCCAGATCGGGCAATGCCAGATCGGGCAGCGGACTGGGCCGGAATACCACCGCATCGGCAGTCATCAGGGCGCCATTCCCCCAGATCGCCACCGGTTCGTGGGCATCGACGGTAATCCGTAGCGCGTCGGGCCAGACCCGTCGCACCGTTGTCGTTGCCACCCAGGGCAACGACTCGACCGCCGCACGAATCGCTTCGACATCCACACTGAGCAGTCCACCGGTCAGATGCCCGGTCAGGACCTCGCGCAGATCCGACTCGTGCAGCCGCGAGAGCTCGCCGTCGAAACCAACCCGCTCGAGCGGCAGCAGCGGGCGCACCAGCCCCCGATCGAGGGCGTGATAGGCGGACACAGCGATTGCCATCACGAACCCCGCCATGACCAGCAGGCCAACGGTTTTCCTCGAAACCCTGTTCACTGCGCCTCACCATGCCTCCAGCTCGTCAGCAGAATCCGCGCCACGAGCGCGTCCATCCCGATCCCGCGGGCCCCGGCGGCGGCGGGGACGAGCGAGTGATCGGTCATCCCCGGGATGGTATTGGCCTCGAGCAGCCAGAACGCGCCATCCGCATCCGCCATGAGATCCACACGCCCCCAGCCGCTGGCGCCGATGGCGGCGAAGGCCTGCTGCGCCAGCTGACCCATCCGTGCCTCAGCGCGATCGCTCAGACCGCAGGGCAGAACCATACGAGTGGCGTCGGACTGATATTTGGCACGGTAGTCGTAGAACGCGGCGTCGACCTCAATGCGGATCGCCGGCAGCACCTGATCATCCAGTAGCGCGACCGTATATTCGGGCCCCTCGATACAGCGCTCGACCAGCACCGCATCACCAAAGGCGCGTGCCTGTTCGGCGGCGTCTGCCAGACCCGCGGCTTCATCCACGCGCGCGGTGCCCATACTCGAGCCCTCACAGAGCGGCTTCACGAACAGCGGCAGTCCCAGCGCCGCTATCACCGCGCCCGGGTCATCACCGCTGCGCAGTACCCGGAAGGGCGGCGTTGGCAGTCCCATCGCCTGCCAGACGCATTTGCTGCGCAGCTTATCCATCCCCAGCGCCGAGGCCAGCACGCCGCTGCCGGTATAGGGCAGCCCCATGGCCTCAAGCGCTCCCTGAATCACGCCGTCCTCGCCCCCGGGGCCGTGCAGTGCAATGAAGGCACGGTCATAGTCGACGAGCTCGGTGATCGGCCGCTGCGCTGGATCGAAGGCCTCTGCGGACACCCTCAGGGCCTGCAGTGCCGCCAGGCACTCGCGACCGCTGGCGAGCGAGATGCTGCGCTCGGCGGAGTGTCCGCCCATCAGCACCGCAACGCGGCCCGGATCGTGATGATCGAGGATGCCGTCAAGCGCCATGCCGAACCGCCTCCCCGATGATGCGGACCTCAGGCTGCAGGGCGACGCCGTGAACGGCATGCACCCGGGACTGAATCCGGCCGATGAGCGCCTCGATATCGGCGGCGCTGGCATGGCCGTCGTGAACGATGAAATTGGCGTGCTTTTCCGATATCCGGGCACCACCCTCGCGGGCCCCCTTCAGCCCGGCCGCGTCAATCAGGCGCGCGGCATGATCACCCGGTGGATTGCGGAACACCGAACCGCCGCTGGCGATACCGGTCGGCTGCTTCTCGGCCCGCTCGCCGAGAAGCGCCTTGACCCGTGCCTTGAGCTGCGCCGGGTCGGCATCGGGCCGGAACTGGAACGTTGCCGCGGTAAACCATTCATCGGCCGCACCACGGACCTCGCGATAGGTCACCTCATAATCACCGGGATCACGCTCGCGGACATGGCCACTGCGATCCACGGTCTCGACCGTTTCCACCTGCGACCACGTCTCGCCCCCCCAGGCACCGGCATTCATCGCCAGCGCACCACCGATCGTGCCCGGGATACCGGCGAAGAACGCCGCCCCCTCATACCCGAGGCGGCCACACCAGCGGGCCAGCTTGGCGCAGGGCACGCCGGCATCGGCGCGGACCCGTCCCGCGCCCAGATCAGTGATTGATGACAGCCCCCGGTGCAGGCGGATGACCGTGCCGCGCAGGCCACCATCACGAATCAGCAGGTTGCTGCCGAGCCCCAGCCAGAAAAGCGGCTCGATGGCCTGATCGCTCGCGAGGAAATCGGCCAGATCGCGACCATCCGCCGGCTCATAGACCCGCTCCGCCGGCCCACCGACCCGCCAGCTCGTATAGCGTGCCATTGGCACCGACGCCGTCAGCTGACCACGTAATGCCGTCATGATGCCTCCTCTCCGGCCAGTAGACGCGGCAGTGCCGTGCCGATACTGCCGGCACCGAGTGTGATGACCAGATCCTCCGGCTGCAGCATGTCCGGCAGGATTGAGACAAGCTCGTCAAGCCCGCCGACAAACACCGGATCCACCTGGCCCCGCAGTCGGATGGCCCGGCAGAGGCTGCGTGCATCCGCACCGGTCACCGGCGACTCGCCGGCGCCATAGACCTCTGTGACGAGCAGCAGATCGACCTCACCGAGCACCCGTGCGAAGTCATCGAACAGGTCCCGGGTCCGGCTGAAGCGATGCGGCTGGAAGACCACGACCAGGCGTCGATCGGGCCAGTTGCTGCGCAGCGCTTCAGTGATCGCCTGTATCTCGCGGGGGTGATGGGCATAGTCGTCCATCAGTAGGGCACTGCCGTCACCCACGGGCAGAGTGCCCAACTGCTGGAAGCGGCGCCCGATCCCCGAGAACCCGCTCAGGGCCCGCTGGATTGCGGCATCCGGCACGTCCAGTGCGCGCGCCACAGCGATGGCGCCGAGCGCGTTGAGAACGTTGTGGCGGCCGGGCAGGTTCAGGGTGACAGGCATCGGGGCCATGCCAGCAGCGCAGACCGTGAAGTGGCTTCGACCGGCATCGGCGACGACCGCCGTTGCCTGCAGGTCAGCGTCCGACGAGAAGCCGTAGGTCCGCGCCGGCCGTCCCAGTTCGGCGATCAACGCACGCAGCTCGGCATCCTCGTCACAAAGGACGGCCAGGCCATAGAACGGCAGGTGATGGAGGAACTCGATGAACGTCGAGCGCAGCCGGTCGAAATCGCCGCCGTAGGTCTCAAGGTGGTCGGCATCGATATTGGTGACCACCGCGAGCATCGGATTGAGGTAGAGGAACGAGGCATCACTCTCATCCGCCTCAGCCACCAGATAGCGACCCGCCCCCAGACGCGCGTGGCTGGCGGCGCTATTCAGGCGGCCACCGATGACAAAGGTTGGATCGAGATCCGCCTCGGCGAGAATACTGGCCACCAGACTGGTCGTGGTGGTCTTGCCATGGGTGCCGGCCACCGCGATCCCGAAACGAAAGCGCATCAGCTCGGCCAGCATCTCGGCCCGCGGCACCACCGGCACCCGCGCGGCCCGTGCCGCCACAACCTCAGGATTGTCCTCGGTGACCGCACTGGAGATCACAACCGCATCGGCGCCGTGGACATGCCCGGCGCTGTGGCCAATGTGGATATCCGCCCCCAGCCCGCGCAGATGATCGACAACCGCGTTCCCGCGCAGATCGGAACCGGTGACCGAATAGCCCAGATTGAGCAGGACCTCGGCGATGCCCCCCATGCCGGCGCCACCGATCCCCACGAAGTGCAGGCGCTGGATCGGGCCCATCGCGCCCGGACCCCCCGGCTGATGCGCTGTTGTCGCGCTCATGCGCTCACCTCCAGACAGATCTCCGCGACCTGCTCGGCGGCCTGCGGCCGGCCCATCCGCCGGGCATTGGCCGCCATTGCGGCACGCTGGCCCGGGTCGCCCAGCAATGCCTGCAGCATCGACGCCAGCCGATCGGCGGACAGGTCCGCCTCCGCAATCATCCGGGCGGCATCGGCATCCACCAGGAATCGGGCATTCGCGGTCTGATGATCGTCAACGGCATGCGGCAGGGGCACGAAGATAGCCGCCCGCCCCACGGCAGCCAGCTCTGAGACTGTCAGTGCACCGGCGCGGCAGATCACTACATCCGCGTCGCGATAGGCGGCGGCCATATCGTCGATGAAGGGCTGGACATCGGCCTCAACCTCCCTGTCCCGGTAGGCCGCACGAGCGATGTCGAGGCTGCGCTCCCCCGCCTGATGCAACACCTCGGGGCGTTCGGCTGCTGGCAGGGCGGCGAGCGCCGCGGGCACGACGCGGTTCAACGTCCGCGCCCCCAGGCTGCCGCCGATCACCAACAGGCGGGGGCGTGGCGACGGCCGACCCGGCGCTTCGTCCGACAGCCCGGTGATAGCGGCACGCACCGGGTTGCCCGTGAAAACCGGTTGGTCGCGGGCGGGGAAGGATGCATCAAGGCCAGTCAGCACGCGCACCGCCAGCCGAGACAACCATCGATTGGTCAGCCCAGCGATCGCATTCTGTTCATGGATGATGAGCGGCAGGCGCTTCAGCCAGGCCGCCATACCGCCAGGACCGGCGACATAACCGCCCATGCCCAGCACCGCCCGCGGGCGATGTCGACGAAGCACGCTGAGGGTCTGGATCAGCGCCCTCGATACCATCCATGGCGCCTTGAGCCAGCCAAGCAGCCCATTACCACGCAGCCCCCGCACACTCACCGTCTCCAGTTCGATGCCGGCGGCGGGCACGACCCGCGCCTCGAGACCCAGCGGCGTACCGAGCCAGATCACCGGGACCGACCGTGCCGCGAGCACCCCGGCAACCGCCAGCGCGGGGAAGACGTGCCCCCCGGTGCCACCGGCCACAATCAACACCGGTCGCGACGTCATGATGACCTCCGCCGCGCGCGATGGCTTGCGGCCCGCCCGGCGCGCCGGCACTCCAGATCGGCCCGCATCAGCAGCCCCAGGGCGAGCGCCGTTGCGAGCAGGCTACTGCCGCCATAGCTCATCAGCGGCAGTGTCAGTCCCTTGGTGGGCAGCAGACCAAGGTTGACGCCCATGTTGACGAACGCCTGAAGACCGAACGCGATGCCCACGCCATAGGCGAGCAACCCGCCAAAGTGGCGACCGGCGCGCAGGCTGACGGCGCCGATCCGGCAGGCCCGCCAGACAATGAAGGCATAGAGGCCAATGGTCACCGCCATACCGACCACACCCAGCTCCTCGGCCAGTACCGCGAACAGGAAGTCGGTATGGGCCTCGGGCAGGTAGAAAAGCTTCTGGACGCTGTTGCCCAGACCCACGCCGAACCATTCACCCCGGCCGACCGCAATCAGCGACTGCGTCAGCTGGAAGCCGCTGGCGAATGGATCGGCCCAGGGATCGGTGAAGGCGGTGAAGCGCTCCAGCCGATAGGGTTCCGCCATCACCAGCGCGGTTCCGGCCAGCCCACCCACGCCCATCAGACCGAGGAAGATCAGCAGCGGCAGACCGGCGATGAACAGAATGCCGCCGAGCGTTGCCGCGAACACGGCAAGCGCCCCGAAATCCGGCTCCGCGAGGAGCAGTGCCCCCACAGCAACCATGATCAGCCCGACTGGCAGCATCGGTCGGACGGACTGACGCAGCGCCGGTCCGTGTCGCTCGATGAATGCGGCGAAATAGATCAGCAGGAATAACCGTGCAAATTCGGAGACCTGCACATTGATCGGGCCCAGCGGGATCCAGCGGGTCGCGCCGTTGACCTCATGACCCACGCCCGGGACGAGCACCAGAATCAGCAGGAAAAACGAGATTACCAGCAGCGGCGCAGACAGCGCCGCAAGCCACTCGAGGGGCAATCGCAGACAGATCGCGAATGCCACCGCCGCGGCCACCCAGAAGGCCAGCTGGCGATACAGGAAATGCGTTGGGGTGCCGTGAGCCGCCTCGGCGATCGCCACCGAGGCTGAGGCCATCATCACCAGGCCCAGCGCGGCGAGCGCGATGATCGCGGCGAGCAACGGGCGATCGATGTCGATGCCGGTCATCTCGCGATGCCCCCGGATGGCGGCGAAAACCGGGGATAACACACGCTCAGCCATCGACCATCGCCTCCACCCGCTGGCGGAAGAAATCACCCCGTGCACGATAGTCGCGGAACTGATCGAGGCTCGCACAGGCTGGCGACAGCAGTACCGCATCACCGCGCTGGGACAGGCGTCGCGCGGCGGTCATCGCCGCGTCCAGATCACTGACGGTTTCCACAGGCAGGGTTCCATCGAGCGCATCGGCAATCACCCGGGCATCGCGCCCATACACGACGGCGCCACGGGCGACACCGTTGAGCGCATCGGCAAGTGGCTCGAATCGCTGCCCCTTCGCCGCCCCGCCGGCCAGCAACACCAATGGGACGTCCATCCCCCGCACTGCCGCAATGGCAGAGGCGACGTTGGTCGCCTTGGAGTCATTGACCCACAGCCGCCCACTGCGCCAGCCCAGTGATTCCGTGCGGTGCGCCAGCGGCCGGAAGCGCCTGAGCGCCTCACACATGGCGGCTCGATCAAAACCGGCGGCGTCGCCGATCGCCAGCGCCGCCAGCGCATTCAGTGCGTTGTGGCGTCCCAGCAGGGCCAGCGCGTCGCGTCGCAGAACCGCCTCGCCGTTGCCGGTCAGCCACTCCTCGCCATCACGGCGTTCAAGCCGCCAGTCCGCCACGGTGTCGGGGTCGTTGGTGAACCGACTCAGCGTGGCCCCGGTTGGTGCCATCCCTCGAACCCAGGGATCATCCGCATTGATCACCGCGTGGTGAGCACCAATGAAAAGCCTTGCCTTGGCGGCCGCGTAATCCTCCATCGCGTCATAGCGATCAAGGTGGTCGGGACTGATATTGAGAACGGCGGCAACACGGGGCCGCAGCGAGCGGGTCGTCTCGAGCTGGAAACTGGAGAGCTCAACAACGAAGCATTCCGTATCGGGATGATGCTCGAGCAGCGTCAGTGCGGGCGGACCAAGATTACCGCCCGCGGCGATATTGACCCCCGCCTGTGCCGCCATCGCCGCTACCATCCGGGTCACAGTGGTTTTACCATTGGAGCCGGTGATCGCCACCACCGGTGCTGTCACGGCACGCGCGAACAGCTCGATCTCACCGATGATCGGCTGACCGCGCTGCCGCGCGGCAGCCAGCGCGGGGTGGCGTGGATCGACCCCCGGGCTCAGCACGATCTCCCCGGCTGACGCCAGCAGCCGGTCATCCAGATCACCACTGATCACCGGCACCGCCGGGAACCGAGCCTGCAGGTCATCGGCACGCGGTGGGTGCGCCCGGGTATCGAGGACGGCCACCCGTTCACCGGCCGCCGCCAGGTGACAGGCCGCCGCATGCCCTGATTCGCCGAGCCCGACGATCATCCGATCCCATTCCAGGCCGGTTTCCATGCGCGCTTCCCCCGTCATCGCAGCTTCAACGTCGCGAGGCCGATCAGCACCAGCACAACCGAGATGATCCAGAACCGCACGATCACACGGGGCTCGGGCCAGCCCTTGAGCTCGTAGTGATGGTGGAGCGGCGCCATGCGAAAGATCCGCCGACCCGTGCGCTTGAACCAGACCACCTGAAGCATCACCGACACGGTCTCGGCGACAAACACGCCGCCCATGATGAACAGCACGATCTCCTGGCGGACCACCATCGCGATCATCCCCAGCGCCGCCCCCATCGCCAGCGATCCGACATCGCCCATGAAGACCTGCGCGGGATAGGTGTTGAACCAGAGAAACGCCAGCCCGGCCCCGACCAGTGCGCCGACCAGCACCGTCAGCTCGCCGGCGCCGGCGACGTAGGGAATCGCCAGGTAGTCGGCGAAATTCACATTACCGCTGACATAGGCGAAGATCCCCAATGCCCCGCCCACCAGCACGGTCGGCATGATCGCCAGACCATCCAGTCCGTCGGTCAGATTGACCGCATTGGAGGCCCCGACCACCACCAGCCAGGTCAGCGGGATCAGCAGCGCCCCCAGCGGGATGGCGACCTCTTTGAAAAAGGGCAGGATCAGCGTTGTCTGCACAGGTGCGGCCGCGGTTGCGAACAGCACGACGCCAGCGATGATCGCGACGGCACTCTGCAACAGCAGCTTGCTTCGTGCCCGCAGCCCCTCGCTGCTCCCGCGGGTGAGCTTCAGCCAATCGTCGGTCCCGCCAATCGCACCGAACGCCAGCGTTGTGAGCAGCACCATCCACACGAAGCGATTGGTCAGATCTCCCCAGAGCAGGGTCGCCACTGCGATACCCACGAGCATGAGCGCGCCGCCCATCGTGGGCGTCCCCGCCTTGGAGTAATGACTGACCGGGCCCTCGCTGCGCACGTTCTGCCCCACCTGGTGGCGCTCGAGCCGGCGGATCAGCCAGGGCCCGACCAGCAGTCCGATACCCAACGCCGTTAACGCACCGAGAATGGCCCGAAGGGTCAGATACTGGAAAACATTAAAGGCGCTGTAGAAGCCCTGCAGCTGTTCGGCGAGCATCAGGAGCATGGCCGCCCCTCCCCCGGTCCGCCGGCGGTCAACGCCGCGGCGACCGCCTCCATCGCCGCTGAGCGTGATCCCTTGACCAGCACGCAGACCCCCGGCGCCGCCGCTGCCGTGACCGCATCGATCAGCGCGGCACGGCTCGCGAACCATTCACCGCCGGCGCCGAAACCCTCGACCGCGTGGGCGCTCAGTTCGCCGATGGCGAACAGGCGCTCCACTCCCAGTTCGCGGGCGGACTCGCCGGCCTGGCGATGGCGTCGTGACGCCTCATCGCCGAGCTCGGCCATATCACCAAGCACCAGCCAGACCGGCGCCGCAGTCGCGGTCAGCGTCTCGAGCGCCGCCGTCAGTGATGCCGGATTGGCGTTATAACTGTCATCCACCAGCTCAATGGCATGAACGCCGGCCCGCGGCTGCAATCGCCCAGTCATTGTGGAAACGGCGGCAAGCCCCGCCGCAATCGCCCCAGAGTCCGCACCCGCCGCACGGGCCGCGGCAGCGGCGGCGAGCGCATTGGCCCGGTTGTGCCGCCCCGGTAGCGGCAGCTCGACCGTGAGGGTGGTGTCGTCGAACCGGATATCGAGCCCGCCATCGTCCCGCTCGATGCCGGTGACTTCCGCCGGCTTGCCATCGAGGCTGAAGCGCTGGATATGACAGTGAGCCGCCTTCTGCTCCCAGGTCGATGCATGCGGATCATCGGCATTGATGACCGCACACCCGCCGGCGGGGAGCTCTTCGAACAGTTCCCCCTTACAGTCGGCGACGGCGGCAACGCTGCCGAAACCGCTCAGGTGGGCGGGACCGGCATTCGTGACGATACCGATCTGCGGCCGTGCCCAGCTCGCGAGCAGGCCGATGTCGCCGGGTTTCCCGCAACCCATCTCGACCACGGCGAAGTCATCATCCGGCTCGATCCGGCATAGCGTCAGCGGGACGCCGAGCTCATTATTGAGGTTGCCGCGAGTGGATCGGGTGGTGCCGCAGCGCGCAAGGATGGTCGCGACCATTTCCTTGACCGTGGTCTTCCCATTGCTGCCCGTCACACCCAGCACCCGGGCACCACTCGCGGACCGTGCCCGACAGGCGAGCTCGATGAGGATCTGATGGGGGCTGTCGACCCGCCACTGCGGCAGCGCCGATTCGGTGTAGCGGGTCACCAGCGCGGCGACGGCGCCGGCGCGGGCTGCCGCATCGATATGGTCGTGACCATCGACCCGCTCACCCGCCAGCGCGATGAATAGATCCCCGGGTGACACCCGGCGGGAATCAATCGCGACCCCGGTGACGGTCACCTCGGCGCCACGGCACGCACCACCAAACTCCGTGGCCAGCGATCGCAGTCTGATCGGTTCCATCAGCAGGCCCTCCGTGACAGGAGGTCCGCGGCGGCCTCACGATCACTAAAGGCGTGCGCCGTGGCCCCGATCCACTGCTCAGTCTCATGTCCCTTGCCGGCAATCAGTACACCGTCTGCCGGTCCCGCCTCATTGACAGCCATCCCAATGGCGGCCGCACGATCCTCGATGACGCGGCATTCATCCGGCTCGGGACAGCCGGCACGGACCGCCGCGATGATGGCTTCGGGCGGTTCGGTTCGCGGGTTGTCGTTGGTCAGGATGAGGGTATCGGCCAGCCGACCCGCAACCGCCCCCATCAACGCCCGCTTGCCCGGATCACGATCGCCGCCGCAGCCAAAGACCACCCATAGCCGTCCGACAACATGGGGCCGAAGGGCCTCCAAAGCCGCCGAGAGGGCACCGGCGGTATGGGCATAATCGACAACAACCAGCGGTGCCCCCGCCGCGGCGAATCGCTCCATCCGACCGGGCACCGGCTGCAGGCCAGCCAACGCCTCAATCGCAGCCGGCGTATTGCTGCCATCCATGGCCGCGCCGAGGGCCGCCAGGGCGTTGATGGCGTTGAAGCGACCGATCAGCGGCAGCGACCCGGCGTAGCGCTGACCGGCGTAGTCAATCGCGACCTCCAGCCCCGCCGGACGGCGTTCACACGCGTGCAGCCGCAGTGTCGCCGGTTGCGTCTGCGAGTAAGTCACGATAGTGGCATCGGAGAGCGGATGGGCGGCCAGATCCCCGCCAACCCGATCATCGCTGTTGAGTACCTGACGCCGCAGCGTCGGCCACGCGAAAAGCCGGCGCTTGGCCGCGCGATACGCCTCGGCACTGCCGTGGTAGTCGAGGTGATCGCGCTCGACATGCGTGAGCACAGCGGTGTCAAAGGCCACGGCATCCACCCGGTGCTGCGCCAGGGCGTGGGAGGAAACCTCCATCGCCACCGTCCTGACCCCCGCATCGCGCAGGGCGGCGAGACGTGCCTGGACAGCCACCGCGTCGGCCGTCGTGTGGCTTGAGGCAGTCAGATCACCCGGACGCCCCCAGCCCACCGTTCCCATGACGGCCGCGGCCCCATCAAGCGCTTCCATGAGCTGTGCAATGTAATGAGCGACGGACGTCTTACCGTCAGTGCCTGTCACTGCGATGACTTGCATGGCCCGCGACGGCTCGCCGTGGAAGCGCCCGGCGATGCCACTCACCTGTGCAGCGAGGCCAGCCCGGGCAATCGCAATGGCCCCGGCGCGTTCACATTGAGCGGCGATGGCGTGGTCATCGCGCGCCGCGTCCGGCTCATAAAGCACCACGGCGGCGCCGGCAGCAAGCGCCTGATCGAGAAAATCGAGCCCATGCGCACTGTGACCGCGGACGGCAAGGAACAGCCCCTGCGCCGACACAGCGCGGGAGTCGAGTGCAACACCGCGTATCGACACCCCGTTCAGCCGGGCGTCCACCAGCCAGGGGGCGAGCAGCGATTCGGCATGCCAGACGGGGTTCATGGTTCACCCCCGCCGGCGACCGTGATGCCGCTTTCATCGACCGGGGCATCGGGCATGACGTTGTAGAGGCGCAGGGCATCACTCATGACCGACCGGAACACCGGCCCAGCCACCGGCCCGGCATAGTAGTCGCTGCCGCGGGGTTCGTTGATGGTGACCACGGCGACGAAGCGCGGATCAGTCGCGGGCGCCATGCCGGCGAAAGTGGAAATGTAGCGATCGTCGGCATAGCCACCCGCCACCGCCTTGCGGCTGGTCCCCGTCTTACCCGCGACCTGGTAGCCGGGAATGGCGGCCTGCGTGGCGGTTCCGCCCGGCTCGGTCACGGCGGTCAGCATCTGACGTAGCTGTCGTGAGCGCTCCGCGGACATCACCCGCTCGGGCGGCGATCGACGCCCCTCGGCGATCAGCGCCGGCGTGGGCATCCTGCCCCCCGAGGCGATCGCGGCATAAGCACGGGCGAGATGCAGATTGGTCACCGAGAGCCCATAACCAAAGGCCAGCGTGGCGCGCTCGATCGGCCGCTCCGAGGGCATAGGCGAGAGGGTGCCGGCAGCCCCTCCAGGGAATCCGAGGCCCGTGGGTGAGCCGATGCCCAGCTCATTGAGTGTCTCCCAGACCCGGCCCTCGTCGAGTGACAGGGCGATTTGCGCGGCCCCTACATTGCTCGACTTGCGCAGCACACCGGCGACGGTCAGCTCACCGAAATCGCGCACATCACGAACGCTGTGACGCCCGACACGCATGACACCCGGCGCCGTGTCGACGACGGTATCGGGCTCGTAACGACCGCTGCGCAGTGCCGCGAGCACCGTGAACGGCTTCATCACCGATCCCGGCTCGTAGCTGTCGGTGACGGCGCGGTTGCGGTAGCGATTACCGGTCATTTCCGAGCGCCGATTGGGATTGAACGACGGCCGGTTCACCATCGCGAGGATGTCACCATTGTCCGCATCGAGCAGCACGACAGAACCACCGACCGCATTGTGCCGCTCCACCGCCGATGTCAGTTCGCGGTAAGCGACATACTGCAATCGCTTGTCCAGTGTGAGCGTCAGATCATGACCGGGATCCGGCTCCCTGAGTCGCTCCACGTCCTCGATGTTGCGACCATGACGGTCCCGAAGGACGCGCTTTTGCCCTGGTTCGCCGGACAACCAGTCATCATAGGCGCGCTCAAGCCCCTCCTGTCCGCGGTCATCGATGTTAGTGAAACCCAGGACATGGCCGGTCACCTCGCCGGTGGGATAGAAGCGCCGGTATTCGCGCCGCAGAGCGATGCCGGGGACGTCGAGTGCCATCACCGCGTCAGCCACATCCGGGGCAACATGGCGCTCGAGGTAGAAGAACGCGCGTGACTGGCGTTCCACCAGATCGTCCCGAAGCTGGCCCGGCTTCAGCTCCAGGGCCCGGGCTAATGACCGCAGCTCCGCGGCCGAGGCCTTATCCACGGTGACACCCGGATCGGCCCACACCGAATCGACCGGCGCGCTGATCGCCAGCGGTCTGCCCTGACGGTCATGGATCGTGCCGCGATGCGCCGGCAGGGATTCCACCCGGAGATGGCGCTGATCGCCCTGTCCCTGCAGGAACTGCCCCTCGATCAGCTGCAGCGACACCGCCCGCGCCATGAGCAGCACCGGCAGCCCGAGCAGCAGCCCGAGCACCAGTACACGACGCCACGCCGGTGGCGTCTCGAGGCGGACCCTGCGCCCGCTCATTGCTCCACCCTCCGGCGATCGAGGCGAATCAGTGTCGTGTTCTCCGGATCGATCGAGCGAAGTCCAATGTCGTCGCGGGCAATCCGCTCCACACGCGACTGCATGGCAAGCGCGCCCTGCTCGAGCTGTAACTGACGCCAGGCGGTATTGAGCCGATCGCGATCATCACGCAGCGATTCAAGATCAGTGAACAGGCTTCGGGACTGGTGTCTGACCTCGACCACCGCGATCGCCGAGGCGAGGGCTGTCACGCAGAGCACCAGCAGTGTCAGCACCGGTCTCTTCATGGCAGCCGCTCCGCGACGCGCATCGTTGCACTGCGGGCACGGGTATTGACGCGGACCTCCTCATCGCTCGGCCGATGGGCGCGCCCCACGCGCCTGAGGCTGGGCCGCTTCTCGGGGGGCACGACCCCGGCCCCGGGCGGCAGCTCACCGACCTGGCTGTTGCGGGTCATGAACCGCTTGACGCGTCGGTCTTCCAGGGAGTGGAAGCTGATCACTACGAGGCGCCCCTGCGGCGCGAGGAGGTCGATGACGTCGTCAAGCAGCGTACTCAGCGAATCCAGTTCGTCGTTGAGCTGGATGCGGATCGCCTGGAAACTGCGGGTCGCCGGATGTCGTCCGGGCTCGGGACGCGGCACGGCGGCGGCGATCAGGCCTGCCAGTCCCGTCGTTGTCTGCGGCAGCGCCGAATCGTCCCGGGCCCGGCCAATCGCCGCGGCGATGCGTCGTGCATAACGCTCTTCGCCGTACTCCTTGAGTACACGGATGAGCGTAGCGGCATCGACCCGCTCGAGCCATTGCGCGGCGGTCTCACCCCCGCCGTTGTCCATGCGCATGTCCAGCGGCCCCTCGCGGAGGAAACTGAACCCACGCTCGGCCTGATCGAGCTGCGGTGAGGACACCCCGAGATCGAGGAGGATACCGGCGATCCGACCGGCCAGGCCGGCCGCGCGTAAGTGCTCACCCAGGTTGGCGAAGTTCGCCTGGACGATCCGGCAGCGCGGATCATCGCCATGCCGCTCACGAGCCAGTGCAATCGCCTGCGGATCCCGATCGACCAGCCATAGACGGGCGTCGTCTGTGAGCCGGGCCAGGAGCGCATCGGCATGTCCACCGCGGCCGTATGTGGCATCGACATAGATGCCATCAGGGCGGGGAGCGAGCGCAGCGAGCGCTTCGTCCCTCATAACCGCCTGATGCGCTTGGGGGTCGTTCACGATACGGGCTCCCTAGAGCGACAGCGATTGCAGATCATCGGGCAGCTCCTCGGCATCCGTTCCTTCGGCAAGCCACTCGTCGCGGCGACAATTCCATGTCTCCTCATCCCAGAGCTCGAACTTGTTGCCCTGGCCAATCAGCACAGTCCGCTTATCGAGCCCGGCGAAAGCGCGTAACGGCCCGGGCAGGAGAATGCGGCCGTTAGCATCCAGCTGGCATTCAGTCGCATGGCCGATCAATAGTCGCTGCAGGCGCCGGGCAGTCGGATTCAGACTCGGCAGGCGCACCAGCTTGCGTTCAATGTCTTCCCACTCCGGCAGCGGGTAGACGAGCAGGCAGTGATCACGGTCGACGGTGACGATCAGATTCCCGTCGCACAGGGCAGCCAGCCGCTCGCGATAGCGGCTGGGAAAGGCTATGCGCCCTTTTGCATCAAGATTGATCTGGGTGACACCGCGAAACAACGTTTTCCCCTCAATCGACCCGTGGCTGCCATTTTTCACCACTTTTTCCCACTTATGGTCACACTGTAGACAGGCCGATATGCCCCGTCAAGCCGAGAGGAAATGATTTCTTCCGGCATGACAGACACTTATAAAACCCATCAGAAAACGCGCGGTTTTTTGATCGGGGACAGATGCGCCGGGGCGTTGCGGGAGGCACGGAAAAGAAGGGTGGAAGCCGGCCTGTAAGCCGGGTTCTGTCGAGGGCAATCATTCATCTCGGATGCGCGTCACCGCGCAACTCAAGCGACCTACCCGGGAGTTCGCACGGGCCGTGCTTGCACTCCCCTATTCGGTCTTGCTCCGGGTGGGGTTTACCTTGCCGCGACATGTTGCCAAGCGCGCGGTGCGCTCTTACCGCACCTTTTCACCCTTACCTGTGCCGTGCATGCACGGCCATCGGCGGTCTACTCTCTGCGGCACTTTCCGTCGGCTCGCGCCGCCCAGGCGTTACCTGGCACCCTGCCCTATGGAGCCCGGACTTTCCTCGACGCCATCTGGCGCCGCGATTGCCCGGCCGACTTCCACACTCCAGTGTAACACCGCGCGACAGACTACCCGTGCGTTTCCGAGCCCTGTCCTGCGGCGCGTCGATAGACGCTGTTGATCGATTCGCCCGTCAACCGCGCAACGACCCGCGCGGTGGACTTCGCACCCAGTCCTTCCTGACGCAGCATGTGCACCAATTCGTCACTCGCCGGTAGCGCGGCGGTGGTTGACAGCGGCGCCTGCGACGATGGACCCACCACCAGTACGAATTCGCCCCGCACCTGATCGCTGTCCGCCTGCACCCATTCCAGCAGCGCCGATAGCGAGTCAGTCCGGGTGGTCTCGAAGCGCTTGGTCAGCTCACGACAGATAGCCGCCTCACGCGCGCCACCGAATACGGCCTTCATTGCTTCAAGCGTTGCGACAACGCGACGCCCGGCCTCCAGAAACACCAATGTGTGGGCGCACCCGGCGAGTGCTTCCAGACGCCGGCGGCGTGGCCCGGCCCGCGCGGGAAGGAAGCCCTCGTAGAAGAATCGGTCGGTGGGCAGGCCCGCGATCGAGAGGGCCGCGATGACACTGGATGGACCGGGGACGGTGAGGACCGGATAGCCCGCCGCATGAACCGCGCGCACCAGCCGATAGCCGGGATCACTGATCAACGGCGTACCGGCATCACTGACCAGCGCCACCGACGCTCCGGCCTCAAGCCAGCTGAGGATACGCTCGATGCGATCCATCTCGTTGTGCTCGTGGAGGCTGACGAGGGCGCCCTGGATCCCCAACCGCTGTAACAGCTGGCGACTGTGACGGGTGTCCTCAGCAGCGATATGATCCACGCTGGCGAGGATTTCACAGGCGCGGGCACTGACATCCCCCAGATTACCGATCGGCGTCGCTACAACATGGAGTTGTCCAGTGCGGTTTGACACGGTTAATCCCCGGAATCGATACTTTAAGACGATTTTTCAGTTTAACTGGCCGCAAAGACCACCGCGAGGCCTGCCCTTGTCCACCCCTCGTCTTCCGATTCTGCTACTGATCATCGGACTGGTGATCAGTGGTTGCTCATCGCTTGAGACCCGCGATGCCCAGCCACTTGAGACGGTGACTGCCCCCCGGATCGATGATGCCGAGGCGGCGCTTGCACTGGGGGATCCAAGCAGTGCCCTCACCCTGCTGCGGATGGCGGCCGACGATTTCTCTGAACCGACATCGACCGGGCTTCGCCTTGAGGCCGCCCGGCTGGCGCTCGCGCTCGACGACCGCTCCATGGCAAGGGCGATTCTCGACGCCAGCGATGGCGCCACATCTGTTGATCATCAGGCCGTGGCAACGCTGGTTCGCACCCGCCTCGATCCCACGCTGAGCGATGCGGCGGTCATCGAGCGATTGGAGAGCCTACCGGCGTCCCTGTCGCGGCGGATGGAGCCCTATCGACTGCAGTCACTGATCCGTGCCCGTGCGGCGCGCGGCGATCTGAACGGCGCCATCAGTGACTGGCAGTCGCTCCAGCGTCAGGCACTGATGCCCGAACAGCGCCGCATCACCGAAGCCCGCCTGTGGCAGGCATTGCGCAGTGCGCCGATGGCTGATCTCGATGCCGCTGTCGAGGCGGCCCCTGACGCAACGACTGAAGACTGGCTGCGACTCGTCATCGGCGTGCGCGAGCGGGCACTCGACGCCGCCGCCACCCGTTCATTCATCAACGACTGGGCGGGTGGGCCGTCAGAGCCGCCCATCAGCGGGGCGACGCTCAATCGCATCATGGCCATGCAGCGAGCGGATCTCTCACCGCCCCGCCGCGTTGCTGCCCTGCTGCCGCTGAGCGGTGATCTGGCGAGCGCCGGCCGGGCGGTCCGTGATGGCCTGCTCGCCGCCTATCACGCCGATGATACCGATCGCCCCAGCCTCATGTTTATTGATGTCGGATCCGCCGGGCGGGGCGTGACCGACGCGTACCGCACGGCGATCGCTCGCGGGGCGGGCAGAGTCATCGGCCCATTGCGCAAGTCGGCCGTGCGCGATCTCATTGCCTCCAGCGATCTCCCTGTCCCGATGATCGCGCTGAACCGCATCGACAGTGATCGTATGGGCCCCGATGTCCAGCAGTTCGGACTCGCGCCCGAAAACGATGCAGTCGCGACCGCGGCGCTGGTGCGCGAGCTCGGTCACGAACGCCTGCTCGTCATTGGTCGTGATGATGACTGGGGACAGCGTGTGGCGGAGGCGTTCGAAACCGCACTGACGGCGGCCGATGGCGATATTGCGGGACGCCAGACCTATCCGACGGATCAGGAGGACCTCAGCTACCCGATCAAGGCGCTGCTGCTGATCGATGCCAGTGAAGACCGGCGCGAGCGCCTCGAATCCATCACTGGCGCGCGTTATGGCTTCGAGGCGCGCCGTCGTCAGGACACCGACGGGATCTTTATTGCCGCCTTCGAGCGTGATGCCCGCCTCGTCGTGCCGCAACTGCGCTTCCATCGCGGGATTGACCTGCCGGTCTTCGGTATCAGTGACAGCTTCCCCGAGCAGCCCGAACCCGGCGCCAACCGTGACCTCAGCGGTCTGATCTTCGCACGCATGCCGTGGCTGCTGAATGAGTCGACCGCGACGGTCGCAGCGGACGCCCGGGCGCAGCTGGACGCCCTGCCTTCCAGCGCGCCGACAACACGCCTGGAAGGGCTGGGCGTGGACGCCTACCGGCTGCTCTCTGGCATTGACCCACTCAGTCGGGATCCTGCGCTGACAATGCCGGGAGTGACCGGGCGGATCTCGGTCAACACCGAGGGACAGATCGAGCGGGCCCTTCACCCCGTGCGGGTGGGGACCGGCGGCCTGGAGCGGCTCACGCCGGGCAATGACGGGGCCGGCGACGCCTTCGTGCCATGAATGAGACACCCCGGGCGAGAGGAGCCGCCGCCGAGGATCATGCACTGCATTATCTGCAGCGTGAGGGACTCCGGCTTAAAACGCGTAACTTCCGTATCCGCCGCGGCGAAATCGATCTGATCATGGAAGACAATGGTGAAATCGTATTCGTGGAGGTGCGTGCCCGCCAATCAAGTCGATTCGGTGATGGTATCGACAGCATTACCGTCGCCAAACGGCGCCGCCTGATCGCCGCTGCCAGGGCCTGGCTCCAGCGTCAGAGAGACGAGCCGATGACGCGTTTCGACGTCATCGCCGTCGAACCGAACACCCACCAGGTGGAATGGATTCGTGATGCATTCCACGCCGACGACTGAACCGAGACAACCAGAACAGGGGAAGGCGATGACCGCCAGCGAGCGTATTGCGCAACAATTCCATGCCAGCATTCAGACCAAGCAGACCGCCCTCGATCAGCTTCCGCCCTTCATCGAACAGGCGGGTCGGGCAATGGTCGACTGTCTCCAGCAGGAGGGGCGCATCCTGAGCTGCGGTAATGGCGGCTCCGCCGGCGATGCGCAGCATTTTTCCTCGGAACTGCTGAACCGCTTTGAGATGGAGCGTCCGGGGTTGCCAGCGATCGCGCTCACCACCGACAGCTCGACCCTGACATCGATCGCCAACGATTACGACTTCAACGAGGTCTTCGCTCGCCAGATCCGTGCCCTGGCGCTACCGGGTGACGTGGTGCTGGCCATCAGCACGAGTGGTGGCAGTGACAACATCATCCGCGCGATCGAGGCGGCCCACGACCGCGGCGCCCGCGTGGTCGCGCTCAGCGGCCGTGATGGGGGGCCGATGGCGCTCAAGCTGGGACCGGACGATGTCGAAATCCGGGTGCCCATCGAGGTGACCGCACGGATACAGGAGACCCATCTGCTGGTCATCCATTGCCTCTGCGATCTGATCGACCACCAGCTCTTCGGCGGCTGATACGACACCACCGCGTCCGTCGTTATTTGATGACCCGCAGCCCGGGCTGCCCCTTGCCACCGTCCGTCGGACCATCGGATGGTGTATCGTCACCACCGCCGGACGGCGGTGGGTCGTTATCATGATCCTCGGGTGTGAAGAGCATGCCCCGCCCGTTCTCGCGGGCGTAAATCGCCAGCACCTCGGCGACCGGCACGCTGACCTGTCGCGGCCGTCCCCCGAACCGGGCACTGAAACCCAGCCAGTCGTTGCCCAGATCCAGCCCGCGGACGGCAGCCGGGGCGACATTCAGGACCAGCTGGCCGGCGTCGGCATACTCAACGGGCGCATCCACTCCTTCGCCCTCGGCATTGACGAGAAGATGCGGCGTGAGACCGTTGTCAACGATCCATTCGTAGAGTCCTCGGATGAGATATGGCCGGCTTGGCGTCATGATGCGCTGCGCATCCCCTGTTCCGTGTGAGTGAGGCTGGCAATGAAGGCGTCGCGTCCGAACAGCCGCTGAGCGTAGGCGGTGACCGCCCCGGCCTCCGGCGGGAGCTCGACACCGTAGTATTCGAGCCGCCAGAGAATGGGCGCCAGCACACAGTCCATCATTGTAATATCGTCGCTGAGGAAATACCGCATCCCGGTATCAAAGACATCAGCACCGGCCGCGAGGCTCTGCGCCAGCTGCCGGCGGATCGCCGGTCGACCGCGACGGTCGAGGCGCTCGAGCTGGTGCAGAGGCATGTACCAGTCACGCTCTATCCGCGAGATCACAAGCTTGGACTTCGCCCGTGAGATGGGATCAATCGGCATGAGCGGCGGGTGCGGGAATCGTTCGTCGAGATATTCGCAGATCACCCGCGGATCGTAGAGCGCGAGATCCCTGTCGACCAGTGTCGGAGTCTCCGCATAGGGATTGAGCTGCGGCAGGTCCTCAGGCTGCTGCCCCTCCGGATCGACCTCGACAACCTCGACATCAATGCCCTTTTCCGCGAGCACCATGCGAACCCGGTGGCTGTCCACAGAGAGCGGATCGCTGTAGAGGCCGATGGACGGACGCTGGCTGAGCGGGGCCGTCGACGGGGTGCGCTGGCTCCTCAGTGGATATCCCTCCAGTATTCACGCTTGAGCAGATAGGCGAGCGTGGTGAAGATCACCAGAAACCCGATCACCCAGATGCCCATTTCCTGACGCTTCGCACGCACCGGTTCCGCCATGAAAGCCATGAAGTTGGTGATATCACGGGTGACGCGGTGGTACTCGGCCTCGCTGAGCGTCCCCGCCTGTGCCGCGGGAATGACGAGCTCCGAGATCTGCTGCTCTCCATTATGCGCTTCATAACGCGCCTCGGGCACACCCTGCATCCGCCATAGGACATGCGGCATAGAGGAGTTGGCAAGCACCGTGTTGTTCCAGCCGCCACTCGCGTCCGGATCCTCGTAGAAGCTGTTGAGATAGGTATAGACCCAGTCAGCGCCGCGCGCACGAGCGGTCAACGACAGATCGGGTGGCGCCGCGCCGAACCAGTCGGCGGCATCGGCACTGCGCATGGCCGCATTGATGGTATCGCCGGGCGTGTAGCTGCCATAGATGAGGTTGGACTCGACCATCTCCATGGAGACACCGAGCGCCTCCGGCAGTGCGTTCCAGCGAACGTACTTCGCTGAGTGACAACCCATGCAGTTATTCGCGAACAGCTTCGCACCGCGCTGCAGTGAGGACTGATCGGATACGTCAACGCGCGCATCCATCAGATCGCCACCGCCGCCCGCCGCCCAGGCGGAGGAGGAGGCGAACACCATCAGCATAATCGCCAGCAGTCGTCTCATCAGTCCGTCACCCGATCCGGTACCGGCTTGGTACGCTCAAACCCGAACGCCGTGTAGCAGAACAGGAAAATGAAGAAGCCGAAGTAGACGGCACTCCAGATCTGCGCCCACGTCGTCACGTTCAATCCAAAGTAGAGATCAGAGGGCGCCTGCAGCCCCAGATAGCTCAGGCAGAGGAAAGCGACGGCGAACAGCCCCAACGCCACCTTGTGCCCCAGACCGCGATAGCGCACCGAGCGGACCCGACCCCGATCGATCCATGGCAGCAGGAACAGCAGGAAGATCGCCGAGCCCATCGCCACGACACCGCCCAGCTTGTCGGGAATCGCCCGCAGGATCGAGTAGAACGCGGTGAAGTACCAGACAGGCGCGATATGGGCGGGTGTCTGCATTGGATCAGCGGGCTGGAAGTTCGGTGGCTCGAGGAACAGTCCACCCATCTCTGGCGCAAAGAACACGACAGCGGAGAAGAAGATCAGAAAGACCCCCAGCCCGAATGTATCCTTGACCGTGTAATAGGGATGGAAGGGAATGCCGTCCTTCGGCTTGCCGCTGTCATCCTTGTTCTTCTTGATATCAACGCCGTCGGGGTTGTTGGACCCGACCTCGTGCAGCGCAAGGATATGGAAGACGACGAGCCCCACGAGCGCCAGCGGCAGGGCCACCACATGCAGCGCGAAGAACCGGTTCAGCGTCACACCGGAGATGTTGAAGTCGCCGCGGATCCACAGTGCCAGCTGTTCCCCGATCCCCGGGATGGCCCCGAACAGTGAGATGATGACCTGCGCGCCCCAGTACGACATCTGGCCCCAGGGCAGCAGATAGCCCATGAACGCCTCAGCCATCAACGCCACGTAGATCACCATGCCGAACACCCAGATCAGCTCCCGCGGCTTCTGGTAGGAGCCATAAAGCAGCGCCCGGAACATGTGCAGGTAGACGACAATGAAAAATGCCGACGCGCCCGTGGAGTGCATGTAGCGGATCAGCCAGCCCCACTCCACATCACGCATGATGTATTCGACCGACGAAAACGCCCCCTCCGCCGAGGGGTTGTAGTTCATCGTCAGCCAGATCCCGGTCAGCAGCTGGTTGACCAGCACGAAGATCGCCAGCGCGCCAAAGTAGTACCAGATGTTGAAGTTCTTCGGCGCATAGTATTCGCCGACATGCTCATTCCACATGCGACTCAGCGGGAAGCGGGCATCCACCCACCCCAGCATGCCGCCCTGGATCTTGCTCGTATCACTCATCAGGCCGCCTCCGGATCCTCACCCACCACGATCGTGCCGTTATCAGCGATTCGATGGGGAGGTACTTGCAGGTTGGTCGGCGCCGGCACACCGGCGTACACGCGACCCGCGTTGTCGAACCGCGAGCCATGACAGGGACAGAAGAAACCACCCGGCCAGTCGGTATCTAGGGAACCGGGCTGGGGCATGTGTGACGGTATGCAGCCGAGATGGGTGCAGATCGGCACGACCACGAAGAACTCCGCGTCGAGCGAACGGTATTCGTTCTGGGCGTAGGCCGGCTGCTGTGAGGCCACCGCGGAGGCCGGATCGCTGAGCTTGTCGCTATTCGCAGCGAGCGCATCAATCGACGCTTCCGACCGCCGGATGACCCAGACCGGCTGGCCCCGCCAGGTCAGGTTGACCTTCTGGCCGGGCTGGAGCGTACTGGCGTCGACCTCCACCGGCGCGCCCGCCGCCCGGGTCCGTGCACTGGGATTCCAATAGGCGAGGAACGGAACGGCAACGTATGCCGCACCGACGCCGCCAACGACTCCCACCGCGCCGGTCAGAAAACGGCGCCGGCTGCTGTTCGCGTTGTCGTCTGACATCTGGATCCTCTGGGTAATCCTGTCGTTGGGTACAGACGGAAAGATCGTGGGAGCGGCCACTGAAGGCCCACCTGTCACACGATCGAATACTGTCCGCAATGGCGGTAGAATCCCGCATCCGGCGTCCACCGTCAAGGTTCCACCCCACCCCGGAGCAGCGTGACAAAAACGATCACGGCGTCATCAGACCGGTCGGTTGCGTGTATGATTGAGGTTTGTGCGCCGAGCGCTGGATCGAGTATCGAGGATGGCCTTCAAACGCTTTACCCGCTTCATTGTCAGTTACATCCTGGTGGGTGTATTGGTCGCCATCACCGTTGTCTGGCTGGCGCCCGAGCTGTTGGACAACCGCGGGGCAACGGCACCCGGCAACAGCGAATCAGTCGCGCAGCCCGCGGACCGGCAGACCACTGAGCAACCATTCAGTTATGCGGATGCCGTTGAGGCCGCCGCGCCGTCGGTGGTCAATATCTACACGGCGACCCGCAACCCGGATCCACGTAACGTGTTTCTCGATTCCCCGGCACTGGACGAGCTCCTGGGGGGCATGACGCCGACAGAGGACGCGCGGCTCGATACCTCGCTGGGCTCGGGACTACTCATCGATGACCGCGGCCACCTGCTCACCAACCACCACGTCATCCGGGGTGCGGCGCGCATTCAGGTGATGCTCGCGGATGGCCGCAGCGCGCCGGCGGAAGTCATTGGCACCGACCCAGAATCCGACCTCGCGGTACTCCGGGTCGATGCTGATGACCTGCCGCATGTGGCGCTTGCCGACACGCGGCAGAACCGGGTCGGTGACGTGGTCTTTGCGATCGGCAACCCGTTCGGTGTCGGTCAGACCGTGACGCAGGGCATCATCAGTGCCCTCGGCCGCAGCGAGCTTGGACTCACCACCTTCGAGAACTTTATCCAGACCGATGCCGCGATCAATCCGGGGAATTCCGGCGGAGCGCTCATCAACGCGCGCGGTGAGGTGATCGGCATCAATACCGCCATATTCAGCGAGACCGGGAGCGCCACCGGGATCGGTTTCGCGATCCCCGCCGACCTCGCCCAGGCTGTGCTGACGGATATCGTCGAGAAAGGACGGGTCATCCGTGGCTGGATCGGCGCCCGGATCCTGCCCAACCCCGGCCGGAGCGGACTGCGCATTGCCGCTGTCCTGCCCGGCGGACCCGCCGACCAGGCCGGCCTCCAGACCGATGACATCATTGAGACGGCCGACGGCGAGTCGGTGCGCACCGTCCGTGAGCTGCTCAACTGGATTACCGAGCAATCGCCCGGTAGCGAGGTCGTACTCAGTGGCCGGCGCGACGGCGAATCGCGGCGTTGGCAGGTCGCCATCACAGAACGACCGACGGATCTGACCGGTGGCGCGCCGGAACGGCCACCGCAGCGTTAACCGTCAGTCGTCGAAGCGGAACTCGGCGGAGCGCGCATGGGCGGTGAGCCCCTCACAACGGGCGAGCCGGGCCGCGATCGGTCCCAGCACGCCAGCGCCCTCGGCAGTGCACTGGACGATGCTTGTGGTCTTGCAGAAGTCGTAGACGCCCAGCGGCGAGGCGAACCGCGCCGTCCGTGAGGTGGGCAGCACGTGACTGGGGCCTGCGCAGTAGTCACCGAACGCCTCGGGCGTATAGCGACCGAGGAAAATAGCGCCTGCATGATGGATGGCGGCGGCCAGCCGCTCCGGCTCCACCACCGATAGTTCCAGGTGCTCCGGTGCGATCCGATTGGCGACATCAGCCGCCTCGGCCAGATCCCGGACGCAGATCAGCGCGCCCCGCCGCGCGAGCGACGCGCGGATGATCTCGGAGCGCTCCATTTCCGGAAGCAACCGCTCCATGGCCGCCTGCACGTCATCGAGATAGCGCGCCTCCGGGCAGATCAGCAGGGCCCGGGCATCCTCGTCGTGCTCCGCCTGGGAGAAAAGGTCCATCGCGATCCATTCCGGGTCGGTCTGGCCATCACAGACAATGAGGATTTCCGACGGACCGGCCACCATATCGATGCCCACATGGCCAAACACCCGGCGTTTGGCCTCAGCGACATAGGCGTTACCCGGACCGACGATCTTATCCACGGCGGGAACCGTCTCGGTGCCGTAGGCGAGCGCCGCAACCGCCTGCGCGCCCCCCAGCAGGAACAGCCGGTCAACACCGGCGACCGCCGCGGCGGCAAGCACCATCGGCGCGATGTGACCGTCCGGCGCAGGCGCCACCATCACGATCTCGTCGACGCCGGCTACATGCGCCGGAATGGCATTCATGAGCACGGACGACGGGTAGGCGGCCTTCCCCCCGGGGACATAAATACCCACCCGTTCGAGCGGACGGATCTGCTGGCCCAGTCGACTGCCGTCCGGCTCGGTTTTCTCCCAATCGCTCTGACGCTGGTGGAGGTGATAGTGACGGATCCGCGACGCGGCCGTTTCCAGCGCGTCGCGATCCGCCGCATCGAGCCCCTCGAGCGCGGCCTGACAGCCGGCGGCGTCGACCTCGAGCTCGCTGACAGCGTCCACCGCCAGCCCGTCCAGCTTTTCGCTGTAATGGCGCAGTGCTTCATCACCCTGCCCACGAACGGCGGCGAGGATGTCGGCCACTGCCGACTCGACCCCGTGGGTGGCGCCATCGTCCCAGTCGGTCAGTGACTGGAGCTGCTGGTCGAAATCGGGCTGTGTCGTACTGAGGCGTTGTATATCCAACATGCCATTCACCTGTGGGCGCGGTCGTTCGCGATCTCGGCAATCCGGCTGATCAGCGGCTTGAGTTCGCGGTGTCTGAGTTTCATTGACGCCTTATTGACCACCAGACGCGAGCTGATATCCGCGATATGCTCAAGCGGCTCAAGGCCATTGGCGCGCAGGGTATGACCGGTGTCGACCAGGTCGACGATCAAGTCGGACAGCCCCACCAGCGGTGCCAGCTCCATCGATCCGTAGAGCTTGATGAGATCGACCTGACGCCCTTTCTCGGCGAAGTGCCGCCGGGTGATGTTGACGAACTTGGTCGCCACCCGCAGCCGCTGCCCGTCCAGCGCAGCGTCCGGGCGCCCGGCAACCATGAGACGGCAGCGGGCGATACCGAGATCCACCGGCTCGTAGAGCCCATGACCGCCCTGCTCCATCAACACATCCTTGCCCGCCACCCCCAGATCCGCTCCGCCGTAGGCGACATAGGTGGGGACATCCGTGGCGCGGACAATGATCAGGCGCACCGAGGGGTCGGTGGTTGGCAACACCAGGTTGCGGCTCTCCTCCGGATCCTCCAGCGGTTCGATGCCGAGGGGACTGAGCAGTGGCAGGGTCTGCTCGAGAATGCGCCCCTTCGAGAGCGCCACAGTAAGCTTTTCAGTCATGGGTCGGAACGCTGTCTCCCGGCATGCGGCGGATGTCGGCGCCCAGCTGCGCCAGCTTCTCTTCGATGCACTCATAACCGCGGTCAATGTGATAGATCCGGTCCACCAGGGTATCGCCCTCACTCACCAGTCCGGCGAGCACCAGACTGGCCGAGGCACGCAGATCGGTCGCCATGACCGGCGCACCGGTGAGGCGCTCGACACCATTACTGACCGCGGTGTGCCCCTCCAGACGGATATCCGCGCCCATGCGCTGGATCTCCTGGACGTGCATGAAGCGGTTCTCGAACACCGTCTCGGTCACCATACCCACGCCGTCGGCGACCGCATTGAGCGCGCAGATCTGCGCCTGCATATCCGTCGGGTAGGCAGGATAGGGCGCGGTCCGCACCGTGACGGCCTTGGGCCGGCGTCCGGCCATATCCAGATCGATCCAGTCATCGCCAACCGTAATCCCGGCGCCGCTTTCACGGAGCTTGGCGATCACCGCGTCCAGCAGATAGGGCGCGGTATGGCGCAGTTTGACGCGGCCCCCGGTCATGGCCGCCGCCACCAGGAAGGTGCCGGTCTCGATGCGGTCGGGCAGCACGTCGTAGTGTGCCCCCTGCAACCGCTCGACGCCGTCGATGACCAGGGTGTCACTACCCGCACCGCTGACCTGCGCACCCATTGCATTGAGGCAGTTGGCGAGATCGACCACCTCTGGCTCACGTGCCGCATTTTCGATGACCGTGCGGCCCTCCGCGAGGGTCGCCGCCATCATCAGGTTTTCGGTGCCGGTGACGGTGACCAGGTCCATGACCAGGCGGGCGCCCTTCAACCGCCGGCAGCGCGCGCGGATATAGCCATTCTCTACGCTGATATCCGCACCCATGGCCTGCAGCCCGTCGACATGCAGATTGACAGGACGCGTACCAATCGCGCAGCCCCCCGGGAGCGACACCTCCGCTTCACCATAGCGTGCGAGCAGGGGCCCGAGCACCAGGATCGAGGCGCGCATCGTCTTCACCAGCTCATAGGGCGCGTGGCAGTTATCAATGTAGGTCGGATCGATCTCGACATGCATGCGCTCGTCCACGGTCAGGCGGACGCCCATCCGTCCGAGCAGCTCCATCGTGGTGGTGATGTCGTGCAGATCGGGGATATTGCCGATGGTCGACGGGCCATCCGCCAGCAGCGTCGCCGCCATGATCGGCAGCGCCGCATTCTTGGCACCGGATATACGGATATCTCCGTCGAGGGGGTGCCCCCCGCGGATCAGCAGTCGCTCCACCGGATCAGTCCTGCTCGGCGGCGGCCTGCGCCGGTGTCAGTGTCCGCATCGAGATCGCGTGCAGCACATCACCGTCGATATGCGTCTGCAGCAGGTCGTAGACCATGCGGTGGCGGCGCAACAGCGGGATGCCTTCGAAATCGGGCGTCACAATCCGGGCCTGGAAATGGCGACCATCGCCCACGACCTCAACATCCGCCTCGTTCAATCCCGTCTGCAAAAGCGCCCGAATGGCGTCCGGTTCCATCATTGCCCTGCGTTCTCCGCGTCTGTCGCCTCAAGATCCAATAGTGTAGCAACCGAACTGATGCGCGCGAGTGCCCTGAGCGATTCGGGGACGGCCGTGAGTTCGAGCGTTCCCTGGTGATCGTCAAGACGACGCTGCCATTCGAGAAGGAGCGCCAGCCCCGCGCTGTCGATGCCACGGACGCCGGCCAGACTGACGCGGTGGACATCACCACTGACCGGGAGCCGCTCGAGTAGCGCGCCCACCTCTGCCGCGGTCAGGTCACCCTCCACCCGCAGACCGTCCGGCGCCGTCCCAACCAGCTGCACCGCTGTCACTCGTCGCTCCCGCTGGACTGCTCGTAGAGGAATTGGCCGACGATATCCTCGAGCACCAGCGCCGACTGTGTCAGCGTGATGTCATCACCGTCACTCAGTGAATCCGGCATGCCGCCCGGCTGCAGCGAGACGTATTGCTCACCGAGCAGACCGGAGGTGCGTATCCGCGCCGCCGTGTCACTGGGCAGATTGTCGAACGACGACTGAATGGTCAGCTCCACGCGTGCCTCAAAACGATCCGGGTCGAGCGCGATGTCACTGACCCGCCCTACCTGCACGCCGCTGAGGCTGCCGGGGCCGCTCGCGCAGGCCCCCGACGTTCTGGAAATAGGCATCGACCGTGTAGCCCTCCGTGCGCTGGAACGCGGTGATGTTACTCACCTGCATCGCCAGCACGAACAGGGCCGCGAGGCCGGCGGCCACGAAGACACCAACGGCAATCTCCATGTTGCGGGAATTATCCACCTGACAAACCTCCGTCAGTCGAACATCAGGGCCGTGAGCACGAAATCCAGAGCCAGCACGACGAGTGATGTCACCACCACCGTCCGCGTGGTTGCCCGGCTCACGCCATGGGAAGTGGGCAGACAGTCATACCCGTTGAACACCGCGATCCAGCCAGCCGCCACGCCGAACAGACCGCTCTTGATCAAGCCGTTGACGATATCGTCGGAAAAGCTCACCTGAGACTGCATCTGTGACCAGAACGAACCGCCATCGACACCGAGCAGGTTCACGCTGACCAGCCAGGCACCGATGATGCCCAGCACGTTAAAAATGACCGTCAGCAATGGCAGTGACAGTATCGCCGCCGCCAGCCGTGGTGCGATCACCCGATGCTCGGGGTCCACGGCCATCATCTCCATGCCCGCCAGCTGTTCGGTGGCCTTCATCAGCCCGATCTCGGCGGTCAGCGCGGACCCCGCGCGGCCGGCGAACAGCAGTGCCGTGACCACTGGACCCAGCTCACGGGTCAGCGATAGCGCGACCAGCACACCCAGCGACTGCTCGGCACCGAAGTCGACCAGGGTGTAATAACCCTGCAATGCCAGCACCATGCCCACGAAAAGCCCGGAGACGATGATGATGACCAGGGTCAGGACGCCCACCGAGTAGACCTCGTGGGCGAGCAGGCGGGGCCTGCGGACCAGCGTACCGGCCCCGCCCATCACCCGCAGCAGAAACATCACCGCGCGACCCAGTGTCGCAACGGTCTCCAGGCTGGTGGCCCCCAGGCGCTGAAACCCGCCGATCATCCATCCCCCTGCCGCAGATCCTCGGCGATCGGAGCGGCCGGATAGTGAAACGGCACAGGACCATCCGGCAGCGCGTTGAGGAACTGATCCACCCAGGCGCTCTGGCTGTTGCGGAGCTCGTCCGGCGTGCCCGACTCGATCACCCGACCGTCCGAGATCACATAGGCCCGATCGGCGATCTGCAGGGTCTCACCCACATCGTGGGAGACGACCACGCTGGTCAGCCCCAGGGCATCGTTGAGCTGCCGGATCAATTGCATGAGCGCGCCCATGGAGATGGGGTCCTGGCCGGCGAAGGGCTCATCGTAGAGGATGATCTCCGGATCCAGCGCGAGTGCGCGGGCCAGCGACACCCGTCGCGACATCCCACCGGACAGCTCGCTCGGGTAGAAATCACGAACCCCGCGCAGCCCCACTGCCTCGAGCTTCATGAGCACAACGGTCCGGATCAGCGTCTCCGGCAGCTGGGTATGCTCGCGGAGCGGAAACGCGACGTTGTCAAAGCAGTTCATGTCGGTGAACAGAGCACCGCTCTGAAACAGCACCCCCATCCGCCGGCGCATTCGATAGAGGTCGCCACGCGAGAGTCCGGCCACCGACTCACCATCGACGGCCACACGTCCTGCCGCCGCCCGTAATTGACCGCCGATCAGGCGCAGCAACGTTGTCTTGCCGGTCCCGCTCGGCCCCATGATGGCCACTACTTCGCCCCGACGGACCTGTAGATCAATGCCGTCGAACAGTCGATGCTGGCCGCGGCTGAAAACGACGCCGCTCAGGTCGATCAACGCCTCGGACTGGCTTGCTGGCATGCGGTTGGCTTCGCTGATGACGATTTTCGATGGGGGCCTGAGTATCCGCCAAGGCATGACACCGGTCAAATGCGATACCGTACGCCGAGTACCGTGTCACAGACTGGAGCCCATGCTGCTCGCATCCCTCATCATCACAATCACGCTCGGGTTCGTCGCCCTGGCATGGAGCGCCGACCGCTTTGTCGATGGCAGTTCTGCCCTTGCCCGTCACCTCGGTGTATCGAGTCTGCTCATCGGCCTGACCGTGGTGGGCATCGGGACCTCCCTGCCGGAAATGCTGGTCTCCACCATCGCCGCGCTCGAGGGCACGCCGGGTATTGCACTGGGCAACGCACTGGGATCGAATATCGCCAACGTCGGGCTGATCCTGGGGACCACCGCACTGGTCAGCCCGCTGATCATCGGTAGCGGGATCCTGCGCCGCGAGTTCCCGCTGCTGATGTTCGTTGTCGTGGCGACCGGTGCCCTCCTCGTCGACGGCACACTGTCGCGCCTGGACGGCCTGCTGCTCCTCGCCGGCATGGTCGGCGTCCTCGCCTGGATGGCCTGGCAGTCGCGCCACGCCCGGAGCGACGATGCCCTGATCAGCCGCGAACTCGCATCGGCGGTGCCGGCGGCCATGCCGCCCCGCCAGGCGATGCTATGGACCGCTACAGGGCTTGTCATCCTGATCGCCAGCTCACGGATTCTCGTCTGGGCGGCGGTGGCACTGGCAAGCCGACTGGGTATCAGCGACCTAGTGATTGGTTTGACGATCGTCGCCGTCGGCACCAGCCTGCCTGAGCTTGCGGCCGGTATCGCCAGCGTGCGGCGCGGCGAGGGCGAGCTCGCGGTGGGCAATATCATGGGCTCGAATCTCTTCAACCTGCTGGCGGTACTGGGGATTGCCGGCGCCATCGCGCCTTTCAGCTTTGATATGAGCGGGCTGGCGAGGGATTACGGCATCATGACCGGCTTCATGCTGGC
Organism: Spiribacter curvatus; assembly: GCF_000485905.1. Classification (NCBI taxonomy): domain Bacteria; kingdom Pseudomonadati; phylum Pseudomonadota; class Gammaproteobacteria; order Chromatiales; family Ectothiorhodospiraceae; genus Spiribacter; species Spiribacter curvatus. Next base: position 1,574,776 of record NC_022664.1, read on the forward strand.
GATCGCGGTCATGGGCTTTCTGGTCGGCCAGCGCGGTCGGTTGAATCGATGGGAAGGCGGGGTGCTGGTCATTGCCTACCTCGCGTATCAGGGGCTGCTGTTCTACAGCCAGGGTTAAGGGCCAAGACAATGACTGCGGATACAGACTTCTGTCGCCTCGGCCGTGCCGTCGTTGAGACCGAAATGGCGGCGCTCGACGCGCTCCAGTCCCGTATTGACGGGACCTTTGCCGATGCCTGCCGGTCTCTGCTGGCCTGCAGCGGACGCGTGGTCGTGCTGGGGATGGGCAAATCAGGGCATATCGGCGGCAAGCTGGCGGCGACGCTGGCAAGCACCGGTACCCCGGCGTTTTTCGTCCATCCGGGCGAGGCCAGCCACGGCGATCTGGGGATGATCACGTCCGGGGACTGCATCATCGCCCTGTCGAACTCCGGGGAGACGGAGGAGATCAATCGACTGCTGCCGGCCATCAAGCGCCGCGGACTCGATCTGATCGCCATTACCGGCAATGCCCGATCGACGCTTGCCGGCGCCGCGACCATCCACCTCGACGCCGGTGTTGATGCCGAGGCCTGCCCCCTCGGTCTCGCGCCCACCGCCAGCACGACGGCCGCGCTGGCGATGGGCGATGCGCTGGCGATCGCGCTGCTCGATGCGCGCGGATTCACCGCCGAGGACTTCGCGCACTCCCACCCGGGTGGCCGTCTCGGCCGACGCCTGCTGCTACGTATCGAGGACCTGATGCATACCGGCGAGGCGATCCCTGTCGTGCTGCCGGAGACGACAATGGCCGATGCGTTGCTGGAGATGACCCGTAAGGGGCTGGGGATGACCGCAGTGGTCGATTCGCAACGGCAGGTGTTGGGCATTTTCACCGACGGTGATCTGCGCCGCGCGCTCGATGAGGGTGTGGATGTCCATGCCACGGCGATCGACACCGTCATGACCGCCAATCCACGCTGTGTCGAGGTCTCGCAGCTCGCCGCCGAGGCCCTTGCCGTCATGGAACGGCACAGCATCAATGGGCTGCTCGTGAATGATGCAGCGGGCTGTCTGTCCGGGGCGCTGAATATGCACGACCTGCTGCGCGCGGGCGTTGTCTGACGTGCGCCGGGCAGCCATCGGCCTGCTGGCGATGATCCTGGTGGCACTGATCGGCTGGCGGATGATCGGGACCGACAGCGGTGATCGCACTGCCAGCGTGGGTACTGAATCGGCACTGGCGGCCTACGCCCGCGATGTCACGCTGACCACAACCGATGTCGAGGGTCATGTCGCCTGGCGGGTGCGCTCCCCGAATGCCCGCCAGAACCGCGGCGACGAGGCCTGGCGACTGGCCGCACCGGAGTGGCGCGTGGCAACCGATGAGGGCGCACCCTGGCGCGGGCACTCCGATCACGCCTGGATCGGACCCGAGCAGACACAGGCGCGCCTGACCGGCCATGTCGTCATCGAGCGCGAGCGCCCCGCCGGTATGACCCGGCTGACAACCACGCTGCTGGAACTCGAGATACCCGAGCGGTATGCCGAGACCGACCGCGCTGTGACGCTGACGCAACCGGGCACCCGGATCGATGCCATCGGCGCCCGCGCCTGGCTCGATGAGCGGCGTATCGAGCTACTGAACAATGTAAGGGGACGACATGATGCGGCTTCATCCTGAATACCGCCTGACCGGCGCCATTCTGTGCCTCCTGATCGGATTGCCAGTGGCACACGGCCAGGACGGCACCAATGACGCCAGCGCGCCACCGGTTGAACTCATCGCCGACAGCGCGGAGGTGGATGATGCACGGGGCATCAGCGTCTACCGCGGCGAGGTGGTGCTGACCCGGGGAAGGCTGCGCATCGAGGGCGATGTCATGCATGTCTACGCCGACGATGACGGCCGGCTGGAGCGTGTCACCGTCGACGGTGCCCCGGCCACTTACCGGGAGACACTGGCCGATGCGGCTACCCGGCATGCCGAGGCACCCCGCATGGAGTATTTTGCCATCGGCCCCGAGCGGCTGATCCTGCGCCAGGGCGGACGGCTGTGGCAGGGCGACAATACAGTTACCGGGCGGGTCATCACTCACTACCCCCAGGCCGGCCGAACGGTGGCAGAGAGCGGTGATGACGATGCCGAGCGCGTCAATGTCACTGTGACGCCGGCAACGGATTGAATCGGATGACACGGAATCGACTCGAGGCAAACGGTCTGTATAAGGCCTATCGCGGCCATGCGGTCGTCGATGGGGTGTCTCTCGGGCTGGAGAGCGGCGAGATCGTGGGGCTGCTCGGCCCCAACGGCGCCGGCAAGACCACAAGCTTTTACATGATCGTCGGCCTGATCCGCGCCGATGGCGGCGATATATGGCTCGACGGCGAGACCATCACTGGACTGCCCATGCACACCCGGGCGCGACGGGGAATCGGCTATCTGCCCCAGGAGGCATCCGTGTTCCGGCGCCTGTCGGTGGTCGATAACCTGCTCGCCGTGCTGGAGACCCGCGATGATCTCTCACGGACCCGCCGCTTCGAGCAGGCCGATGCCCTGATGGAGGAGTTCAGCATTGGGCATCTGCGCGAGCAGTCCGGCATCAGCCTCTCGGGTGGAGAGCGCCGGCGCGTGGAGATTGCCCGGGCACTCGCCGCCGATCCACGATTCATTCTCCTCGACGAACCATTCGCGGGTGTCGATCCCATTTCCGTCGGTGACATCAAGGGCATCGTCCGCCACCTCGCCGATCGTGGCATCGGCGTTCTGATCACCGATCATAATGTCCGCGAGACATTGGCGCTCGTCGATCGGGCCAGCATCCTCAATGCCGGCCGGGTGATCGCCGATGGGACACCCGCGACGATTCTCGACAATGCCGAGGTGCGTGCCGTCTACCTCGGCGAGGACTTCCAGCTCTGAGACTGGCGAGGGGTTCACGCCCGGCGTTAGTCTGGTGCCATCAAAGAGGGCGCGGGAAACAATGAAGCAATCGCTTGAACTTCGGGCCAGTCAGCAGCTGACCATGACACCACAGCTACAGCAGGCGATCCGGCTGCTGCAGCTGCCGGCCGCCGAGCTGAGCCTGGAGATCCGCGAAGCGCTCGAGTCGAACGTCATGCTCGAGCCGGATGATGACACCGACACAGCGGCCGCCGACGAGCAGTCCGAAGCGCCCGGCGAGCCAGCGGTCGACCCATCGGAAGCGGTACTGGGGTCGAGCGCCACCGATGCGACCCAGTTCGGCGAAGGCATCACGGTCGCCGACCACTGGGATGAGCCCGGCAGCGGTGATGACTCCCTCGACCGTCATGCAGCCCCGTCCGGCTCGCTACAGGATCATCTCCAGTGGCAGGTCGATCTCTCCAGCCTCGGTGAGCGGGACCGGCGCATCGCCGCCGCATTGATCGATGCTCTCGACGAACGGGGTCATCTGACCGAGCCCCTGGCTGATCTGCTCGAGACGCTCGGAGGTGACGGGGATATCGACGAGGATGACGTCAATGCGGTGCTGACGATCCTCCAGCACATGGATCCCATCGGCGTCGCGGCGAGCGATGCCCGTCAGGCGCTGCGCATCCAGATCGATGCCATGCCGAGCGGAACGCCCGGCCGGGCGGTGGCACGGCGGGCCATCGACGCCGACTGGAAGCTCTTCGGTAGCGCTCAGCAGTCGGTCCTGCGGGATCGACTCGGTGTCGATCAGGCGACGCTGGATGAGGCCCTGCGGCTTATCCGCCAGCTCGATCCGCACCCCGGCTCACGATTCGGCGAGACCCGGACCGAGTACGTCGTCCCCGACTGCCGGGTCCGGCGCGTCAATGGCCGCTGGCAGGTGGAGATCAATCCGGAGGCGTCCCCCCGGATCCGCGTCAATGATTACTATGCCAGCCTGATCCGGCGTGGCGATGGCAGTCGCGATAACAGCCTTCTGCGCGAGCACCTGCAGGAGGCGCGCTGGCTGATCAAAAGCCTGCAGTCCCGGGGTGAGACCCTGCAGCGGGTGGCTGAGTGCATCGTCGAGCGCCAGCAGGGCTTTCTGGAGTATGGTGAAGAGTCCATGCAGCCGCTGGTGCTGCGCGATGTCGCCGAGGCGATCGATATGCACGAGTCCACGGTCTCACGGATCACCTCCCGCAAGTACATTCTCACCCCCCAGGGCACGCTCGAATTCAAGCAGTTTTTCTCGAGCCATGTCCCGACCGCCGATGGGGGTGAGTGCTCGGCGACCGCCATCCGCGCCAGAATCCGGCGCCAGATCGCGGCTGAAAAGCCCGCTCGTCCGCTCAGCGACTCACGACTCACCGAGATGCTCCGCGACGAGGGGATTCACGTCGCACGCCGCACCGTCGCCAAATACCGGGAAGTCATGGGCATTGCCTCATCCACCGAACGCAAACGTCTGGGCTGAGAAGACAATAAAAGGGGAAACCATGAAAATCGACGTCACCGGCCATCATGTCGACATCACCGACGCCCTCCGCGACTACGTCGAGGAGAAGTTCGAGCGCCTCGAGCGCCACTTCGATCATGTCGTCGATGTCCACACGATCCTGACCGTGGAAAAGAAGACCCGGAAAGCCGAGGCGACCATGGTGGTCAGCGGTGCCCGGCTGTTTGCCGAGTCCACGGCCGATGAAATGTATGCCGCCATCGACCTGCTGGTCGACAAGCTGGACCGGCAGGTCGTCAAGCACAAGGAAAAGCGCAGCGACCATCACCGCGAGCAGGGACGCGTCGGCGACAACCTGGAACCCTGACTGCCATGCAGCTGACTCGATTGCTCTCGGCGGAGCGCACGCGCTGCGGCGTCACCGTCACCAGTAAAAAACGTGCGCTGGAGCGCCTGAGCGAGCAGCTCATGGCCGATATCCCGGCAGGCAGCGATGCGACACGCAATATCTTCGAGGGGCTCACGGTTCGTGAGCGCCTCGGCAGCACCGGCCTTGGCCATGGTGTCGCCCTGCCCCATACCCGCAGTCCTGATATCGAATCGCCGCGCGCGGCGCTGATCAGGCTGTCGACACCCATCAGTTTTGACGCCGCCGACCGCCAGCCCGTGGATCTTCTCCTCGCCCTGCTGGTGCCGGAGCACAGCAATGACGAGCATCTGCGCATCCTCGCGCGCCTGGCCGAACTGTTCAGGGACGAACGACTCTGCGACCAGTTACGGAACTGCAACAGCGATGCCGAGCTCTATGCCATCATCACGGGCAAGGATGACGGGAACACCGCTGGATGACGCAGATCCCCGGCACGTTAGTGAGTGTCAACGGTCGCGGGATTCTGCTGCGGGGCGCAGCCGGCATGGGCAAAAGCGATACCGTGCTGATGCTGCTCCGCGATGGGCATCAGCTGATCGCCGATGATGCAGTGGATGTGACGATCGCGGCGGGACAGCTGACCGGCCGATCGCCTGCCGGCACGCCGGGTCTGCTGTGCCTGCGCGGACCGGGACTGTTTGATGTCACCCGCCGCTTCGGTCCGGAGGCGACCGCCACCAGTGCGTCCATTGACTGGGCGGTCGAGCTGACCCGGGAGCGGCGTCCGGCGACCTCACAGACCGACTGGCAGTCGGTCGTGATCGCCGGCATTCGGATCCCGCAGATCGCCCTTTCGCCGGATCGGCCGGTGGCGGAACTTATACAGGTGCTGGAGGTGGGGACATGCGACTGATCATCGTCAGCGGACTGTCCGGCTCGGGCAAGAGTGTCGCGCTGGCAACGCTCGAGGACTCGGGCTTTTACTGTATCGACAATCTCCCCGTCGATCTGCTGGACGCCTTCGGTCGGCATATCGCCGAGAGCGGCGATGACACGGACTACGCCGTGGGCATCGATGCGCGCAACCGGCCGCTGTCGCTGGGTCGCTTCCCGGGCATTCTCGACGCCCTCGCCGATCAGGGGATCAGCACCGAAATCGTGTTCCTCGATGCGGATGACGACACCCTGCTCAAGCGCTTTTCCGAGACCCGGCGACGCCATCCGCTCAGCGGACCCGACATGCCACTCAACGAGGCGATCCGTGGCGAGCGGCAGCGGCTGATGCCGCTCAATGAGCGCGCTGATCTGACGGTGGACACCTCACGCACCACGCTCCATGAGTTACGCCGCATCATCCGTACCCGACTGGCGGAGTCGGGCAATCACCTGTCGGTGCAGCTCGAGTCGTTCGGCTACAAGCACGGCTCGCCCACCGACGCCGACTTCGTCTTTGACAGCCGCTGCCTCCCCAACCCGCACTGGCAGCCCGATCTCCGTGCCCTGACGGGACGCGATGCCGCCGTTTCGGATTTCCTCACCGACAGCCCACTGGTATCCCGTTACCTCAAGCAGATCCGTTCTTTCATGGATGACTGGCTACCGGTGTTCGAGGCGGAAAACCGCAGCTATCTGACCGTCGGCATCGGTTGCACCGGTGGCCAGCACCGCTCGGTCTATCTGATCGAGGCGCTGGCCACCCATCTGCGCGATCAGGCGATCAGCGTAACGGTCCGGCACCGAGAGCTGCCATGACCGTTGGCCTGCTGCTCATCACCCACCCCGGGGTTGGCGACGCGCTGCGTGAGACCGCAGCGGGCATCCTCCAGCCGCTGCCGCTGGCGGTCGCCAGCATCAGCCCCGGCGAGGGTGAGACGCCCGAGGCGACGCGCGGCCGGATCGAGTCACTCGCCGATGACATCGATGCCGGCGACGGCATCGTGCTCCTCACCGATGCGTTCGGCGCCACGCCCGCCAATATCGCTGTCGCGGTCGGTCGCGGCCGTGGCTATCCGGTGATCACCGGCGTCAATCTGCCCATGCTGCTGCGGGTACTCAACTATCCGGAACAGTCCGTCGCCGCCCTCGCGGAAACAGCCCTGTCAGCGGCCCGCGATGGTATCCTTCAGGCCACACCGCCAGCGATCGGCCATCACGAGGCGAACCATGGGGTCGGATGAGTCGCGCTACCGGTGCCCATTGCGGATCGTCAACCGACTCGGCCTCCACGCACGGGCGGCCGCCCGATTCGCCACGGCGGCGGGGGAATACGAGGCCGAAGTCACGGTGCATTTCGGGGGGCACTCAGCCAACGGCAAGAGCATCATGGGGCTGATGATGCTGGCCGCCGGCCAGGGCAGCGATCTCGAGCTGGTTATCGAGGGAGCCGATGCCGAGCAGGCGCTGGAGAGCATTCAGGCGCTGGTCGCCGATGGCTTCGGTGAAGCCGACTGACCGGAGACAGGACCACCCCATGATCGAAGAGCGTGAGCAGAAACAGGGCCGGATTGCCGAGACGGTCACCGACCACCTGCAGGATGGCACGCTGCCGGAAGCCAAGCGCATGCTCAATGCGCTCCACCCCTCGGAAATCGCCAATCTACTGGAGTCATTCCCCCCCGCCCAGCGCAAGGTCCTCTGGGAGCTGGTGGATGAGGAAATCGATGGCGAGGTCCTCCTCCAGGTCAATGACGAGGTGCGTGGCGGCCTGATCCGGGAGATGGATGAGCGTGAACTCCTCGCCGCCACCTCCGGCATGGATATGGACGATCTTGCCGATTTCATGCAGGACCTGCCCCGGACCCTGACCGGAGAGATCCTGCACTCGCTGGACAACCAGAACCGTCAGCGCCTTGAGGCCGTCCTCGCCTACCCTGAGGACAGTGCCGGCGGGCTGATGAATACCGACACGGTGACGGTCCGGCCCGACGTGAGCCTGGACGTGGTGTTCCGCTACCTGCGCATGCGTGGCGAGATGCCCGAGCTCACCGATCATCTGTTTGTGGTGAGTCGGTTTGACCACTTCCTCGGGGTCCTCCGGGTGAGCGATCTGCTGACCCGTGATCCGGCCGGCCGCGTCGAGGACCTGCTGATCACCGAGGCCGTGGTGATTCCTGCCGAGATGTCGGATCGTGACGTCGCGCGCATGTTTGAGGATCGGGATCTGATATCCGCGCCGGTGCTCGACAGCCGGGGCCGGCTGATCGGACGGATCACCATCGATGACGTCGTGGACGTGATCCGGGACGAGGCCGAGCAGTCCATCCTCAGCATGGCGGGTCTGGGCGAGGAGGAAGACCTGTTCGCGCCGGTCTGGTCGAGCACACGGCGGCGCGCCGGGTGGCTGGGTCTGAACCTGGTGACCGCGCTGCTCGCCGCCTATGTCATCGGCCTTTTCGAGGCGACCATCCAGGAGGTGGTGGCGTTGGCGGTGCTGATGCCGGTGGTGGCCAGCATGGGCGGTATTGCCGGCACACAGACGCTGGCACTGGTGATCCGGGCCCTGGCGCTCGGCCAGATCGCTACCCGTAACACCCGAGCGCTACTCCTCAAGGAACTGGGGATCGGTCTGCTCAACGGGCTGCTATGGGCCGCGGTACTCGCGGGCGTGGCCCTGGTCTGGTTCGGCCGACCCACCATCGGTGTCATCATCGCCGCTGCGATGACCATCAACCTGGGGACCGCGGCCGCGTCCGGCGTACTGGTACCACTGATACTCAAGCGCTTCGGGATTGATCCGGCACTGGCCGGTGGCGTCATCCTGACCACGGTCACCGACATTGTCGGGTTCACCGCGTTCCTCGGTCTGGCGACGCTGTTTCTGTTGTAGAGACTGGTGGCTACGGGTGGATTCGAACCACCGACCCCATCATTATGAGTGATGTGCTCTAACCAGCTGAGCTACGTAGCCTGATCGAGGAGGCGAAAGTATCCAGTGCGCGGCGGTATGTGTCAAACCCCGCCGTCACACATTGAACCGGAAATGGCAGACGTCGCCCTCGCGCATGATGTATTCCTTGCCCTCGAGCCGCATCCGCCCCGCTTCCTTGGCAGCCTGTTCGCTACCGGCCTGTAGATACTCATCCACCGCGATGACTTCGGCGCGGATAAAGCCACGCTGGATATCGCTATGGATGCGGCTTGCCGCCTCCGGAGCCGTTGCGCCCGCCGGCACCGTCCAGGCCCGCACTTCCTTGGGACCCGCCGTAAAGAACGTCTGCAGGGCAAGGAGCGAGTACCCCGCCCGGATCACCCGGTTGAGTCCCGGCTCTTCCAGATCATACGCGGCCAGCATCTCGCTGCGCTCCTCGGCGTCAAGCTGTGAGAGCTCCGCCTCAATCGCAGCGCACACTGGCACGACCCGGGCGTTCTCCCGCGCCGCAAGCTGCTCGAGGTCCGTCAGGGCCTGATTACCGCTGAGCCCCTCTTCGTTGACGTTGGCGACATAGAGAATCGGCTTCGCGGTCAGCAGGTGCAGTTCCCGCAGCACCTCCCGGCCACTGTCATCCAGTTCCTGCGCCCGGATCGGCTGCCCGGCATCAAGCCCGGCCGCCATGACCTGAAGGGCGTCGCGGATGGCGATCGCCGCCTTGTCACCGGACTTCGCCCGTCGACCATACCGATCGAGCGCCTTGTCCACGGTCTCCATATCCGCCAGCAACAGCTCGGTGTTAATGGTTTCGATGTCGGCAACCGGGTCCACGCGTCCCTCGACATGGTGGACGTCCTCGCTCTCGAAGCAGCGCACGACATGCGCGATCGCGTCGGTCTCGCGGATGTTGGCGAGAAACTGATTGCCCAGTCCTTCGCCCCGTGACGCACCGGCGACGAGCCCGGCGATGTCGACGAACTCCATGGTCGTGGGGACGACGCTCTTCGGCTGCACGAGCGCAGCCAGCTGGTCCAGCCGCGGATCGGGCACTGGAACGATACCGACGTTCGGATCGATCGTGCAGAACGGGTAATTCTCTGCCGGGATGCCGTTCTGTGTCAGGGCATTGAATAACGTTGACTTGCCCACATTGGGCAGGCCTACGATGCCGCATTTAAAACCCATGAACGCCTCTAGCCTCGCGTATGTAACTGTTGTTGCGCCGAGTCCCAATGGCCGACAGCCAGATCGGGCACCTGGGTCGCCGCGGCGTCGATCGCGGCGTCGATGGCCGAGCGCTCGTCCCGCCCTGGCGCGTGGAGGACGTAGGGAATCACCTGGTCGCTGTTGCCCGGATGCCCCACGCCGATCCTGAGCCGGGCGAACTCACGGCTGCCGAGGGCGCTGATGATATCGCGCAGCCCATTGTGCCCACCGTGACCGCCGCCGCGCTTGAGCCGCACGACGCCGGGCGGTAGATCGATCTCGTCATGGGCCACCAGCACCGCCTCGGGCGCAATGCGGTGGAACCGCGTCAGGGCCGCCACCGCGCGGCCGCTGTGATTCATGTACGTATCCGGGCAGAGCAGATGCAGATCCGCACCGGACTCACGGTAGCGCCCGAGGGCACCCTGGAACTTGCGCTCACTGCGCAGGTTGACCCCGAGCCGGTCGGCCGCCCGCTCTACAAGCCAGAACCCGGCGTTATGCCGGGTCCCCGCGTATTTCGAGCCAGGGTTACCGAGCCCCACGATCAGGCGCATCGGCGTGGCACTCATCCCGCCTGGCTCTGAAGACCCACCCGGGCCTCAGGACTCGGTATCGTCCGACTCGCCACCATCGGTACCTTCATCAGCGCCCTCGTCCTCGTCACCTTCCTCGACCGCCTTGCGCGGCGTATGAATGCTGACGAGGATCGGGTCGTGGTCGTTCTCAACATCCAGACCCGGGAAGCTGACACCGGCTGGCGCTTCGACCTGGGAGAGATGGATCGAATCGCCGACGTTGAGCTTGATGATGTCCAGCTCGATCGCGGTGGGCAGATCGTCCGGCAGGCATTCGACGTCGATCTCGATGAGATCATGGTGGACAACGCCGTTGCCCTGCTTCACGCCGACCGCTTCATCCTGATGGAGCAGATGGATCGGCACCTGCTGGCGCATCTTCTCACCGGCCTTGACCCGCAGCAGGTCGAGGTGTGTGACCAGCGGCTTGAAGGGATGACGCTGGAGGTCCTTGAGAATGGCCTTCTCGGTCCGCTTGCCCTTGACCTTCACATCAAGGATCTGGGAGAAGAAGGCTTCCTCACGCAGCAGACGCAGGATCTGCTCCTCGTCAAAGGACAGCGAGACGGGTTTCTTGTCCGCACCGTAGAGGATGCCCGGCACCCGCTTTGCACGACGCAGGCGGCGGCTCGCACCCTTGCCCTGGTCGTCGCGTACGGCGGCATCCAGTTTCAGTTCAACACTCATTCATTTTCTCCATCGTGGCCCCCGCGACCAGGGGCAATTGGGGCAATCAGTCGACGAAAAGCTCGCTGACCGATTCATCGTTGTTCACCCGCCGCATGGTCTCGGCGAGCATTTCCGCCAGCGACAGCTGGCGAACCCTATCGCTGGCGTCAGCGGCCGCGGACAGCGGAATACTGTCAGTGACCACCAATTCATCCAGATGACTGTTCTCGATGCGCTCGATCGCCGGCCCGGAGAGCACCGGGTGGGTGATGTAGGCGACCACTTTGCCGGCCCCCCGCTCCTTGAGCGCCGAGGCCGCCTGGCAGAGCGTACCGGCGGTATCGATGATGTCGTCGACGATGATGCAGGTCTTGTCCTCGACATCACCGATGATGTTCATGACCTCGAGCTCGTTGGCGCGCGGTCGGCGCTTGTCGATGATCGCCAGATCGGCGTTGTCGAGCCGCCGCGCCACTGCCCGGGCACGCAGCACGCCGCCGACGTCGGGCGAGACGACGATCTTGTCTTCGTGGGTCTGGCGCCAGATATCACCGAGCAGGACCGGCGAGGCGTAGACATTGTCGACCGGGATATTGAAAAAGCCCTGGATCTGGTCGGCATGCAGGTCGACCGTGATCACCCGATTGATACCGGCGGTGGTGATCATGTCGGCCGCGAGCTTGGCGGTGATCGGCACCCGCTGCGAGCGCTGCCGGCGATCCTGTCGCGCATAGCCGTAGTAAGGGACCACGGCCGTGATGCGCGCCGCCGACGAGCGCCGGAGTGCGTCAGCGATGACCATCAATTCCATGAGGTTATCGTTCGTCGGCGCGCAGGTCGGCTGGATGATGAACACGTCATGACCGCGGACATGCTCGTTGATCTCGACCTGCACCTCGCCGTCGCTGAAGCTGGTCACCACGGCGTCGCCGAGCCGGGTCTTGAGATGCGATGCCACGGATCGAGCGAGCGTCGGATTGGCGTTCCCGGCGAACACCATCATGCTTCCGTTTTCCATGGCGAGTGCACCCTGCTGCTGGTGTATGGCTGGGGCGGCAGGATTCGAACCTGCGCATCCGGGGATCAAAACCCCGTGCCTTACCGCTTGGCTACGCCCCATTTGTTGACGGTCACGAAGTCTTGAGACGGCCGAGCAAGGGGGACCGGTTCGATGCCCGGCTCACCCAGGCCGTCCCATACGCGCTGACGCCCTTTTTTGCCCGCTCTGCCAGCGCGCGGTCACCAAACCAGGCGAACAGACACCCCCCCGTGCCGGTCAGCCGTGTCGGCCCATACGCTGAGAGCGCGTCGATCGCCGCCGCGACTGGCGGATGAAGGCGTCGGACGGTCGCCTCGCAATCATTACGCAAGGCCAGCGCGTTAAAGCGCGACATTGTTATACGCTCAGTATGGCGTGTCAATTTGGGATCATTGAATACGGCCCCGGTAGTCACGCTGACACCCGGATCGAGCACCACCAGCCAGGGCCGGTCGGCGTCCATCGGCGTCAGCTGCTCACCGATGCCCTCCGCCCAGACCGACTGGCCACGCACGAACACCGGCACGTCGGCGCCGAGCTCGAGACCCAGTTCCTCGAGCGTCGCCGACGCCAGCCCACACCCCCAGAGCACATTCAGCGCGACGAGTGTGGTCGCTGCATCCGATGAGCCGCCCCCGAGTCCACCACCGGCCGGAATGCCTTTGCGGATGTGAATGCGCACGCCGGCGGCCACCCGCGCCCGCGATTGCAGAACGCCCGCCGCCCGAACGGCCAGATCGGCCGTTGGGGCCAGCCCCGGCATTCCCCCTTCGCGGCGGATCACACCGTCCGCGGTCACGGTGAAATCAAGCCAGTCGATCGGTTCGGCGAACTGAAACAACGTCTGCAGGGTGTGGTAACCGTCGGGGCGCCGTCCGGTGATGTGCAGAAAGCGGTTGATCTTCGCCGGTGCGGGCCAGTCGGCCGACAGATCATTCACTCACGCGACTCCCAGTCGCCGATGGCGATACGTACCGACATCCCCTCCCGGGCGACGGCAACCCGCTCAGGCAGGCGGTAGCGGCCGACCGAACGGAACGCCTCATAGGTGACGCGCCAGCCACTCTGGCGGATCACGCTCGGCAGCCCAGCCGAATCCGGTGTCACCCGACCATCCAGCCAGGGGACCGGACGCCCTGTCACCCAGTAGCGCAGGAAACTGACCGGCAGGTCATAGCCGGTGACCGCCCGGACAAGCTCACGCGGACTGTCCGCCGTATAGCGCTCGCCATCGGCGGTGGTCAGCCGGACCACGTCATCATCACCGACAATCCGCAGGCTGCCGGCCCCGAAGGCGCCGCGGAGATCGATGCGATACCCCGAGCCGGACTGATCCCACACAACGGTGGCGGTGACGCCCTCGTCTTCGAGCCGGAGCGACGTCCGCCCGCTGAGCCGCCAGGCGGCCGGGACCGGCGGGGATGTCCATGCCTCCACCGCCACGCCATTGTCCGTCGCGGTGGGCTGCGGCGGACGGACCGCGCAGGCGGTCACGAGCCCACACAGCAGCATCAACGCCGCCGCACGGGATAACCAACCCCAACGCATCATTGATCGAGTCGCTCCATTGTCTCCTCCAGTACCGGGTGATTCCCGTCAGCCGCCTCCCGCGCCTCGAGCCAGACCGTCCGTGCCGCATCCCGTCGGCCCAGCGCCCAGAGCACCTCGCCCAGGTGGGCGGCGATCTCGGGATCGCTATTGGTCATTTCATGGGCGCGCTCGAGAAACGCCAGGGCGTCATCGGGCCGACCCTGACGAAATCGGGCCCACCCCATGCTGTCGATAATCGCGGGCGAGTCCGGATCGATCTCATAGGCCCGCTCGATCAGCGCCGCCCCCTCGTGAACCTGGCCGGTCTGATCCACGAGCACATAGCCGAGCGCATTGAGCGCCTCAGGGTTATCCGGGTGGTCGCGAAGGATACGGCGCAGGTCCGCCTCACCGCCATCGCGATCATCCGCCGCAAACCGCGCCATGGCCCGGGCGTAGCGCAGCTCCACATCATCCGGCCGGTCCCGGAGGGCGCGGTCGAACACATCGAGACTCTCTTCCAGCCGATCGAGACGACGGAGCAGCCGACCTTCGAGCAGCAGACTGCGGCGGCTGAGCGGTCCGCTCGTGGCGCGCAGACGCTGCAGCGCGCTCAGCGCAAGGCTGTCCTCACCCGCTCTCAGCGCCAGGACAACCGTGGCATTGAGCAGTCGCGGTCGTGTCGCGCCCGCCTCGATCAGTGATCGAAACTGGACCAGTGCCTCTGCCTCCCGGTCACGCGACACGAGGGCGCGGGCATACTCATAGCGCAGGGCTTCGTCGTCCGGCGCCTCGGCGAGCAATGCCTGAAACGCCGCGAACGCCTCATCGGCGCGATCCAGTGCCATCAGTGCATCGGCACGGATCAGTCGGGCACCGCGGGAGGCCGGATCGCGCGCCAGCACCGACTCCACGGCCTCCAGCGCCACCGTCGGCCGGTCACGCGCCATCGCCAGTCGTGCCAGGGCGAGCGGCGCACCCGCCGACGCCGGCGCCGATGCGGCAACCGCCCTCATGACCTCGATGGCTTCCGGCGGAAGGCGACTGTCCTGCAGTCGCTGACCCAGCCGATCGATCGCCGCGTCACGGCTTCCGGGGTCGGTGGGTAGCGCTTCCAGGAACCGGCTCACAGCCGCCTCGGTGTCGCCCTGGTGCAATCTGACCAACCCCTGGACACGCTTTGCCTCGGCACTGTCCGGCGCCAGCGACACCCAGCGATCGGCGAGGCGGCCAGCCGCTGGCATGTCATTGGCCCTCAGCGCCAGGCGCGCGCCCCGTGCGACGACTTCCCCGTCGCGCATCCGGTCGGCGATGCGCCCATAGAGTGCGCCAGCCTGATCAATCTCACCGCGGGCCACGGCCAGTTCCGCCGCCATCACGATCGCCATGGGCGCGCGCTCGGCCGACTCAGTCACCGGCGTCTGATCGCGCTCCAACGGGGCACAGGCAGCCATCAGACCCATCACCAGCAGCCCGCCCAGACGGCGTTGCCAGCACGGCCGCTGCCGGGCATGGAATGTCTTTCGATTCGCGAACCTTTCCATCGACCCCGTATCCTACTTGTGTTGAGGCAATGCTGCCCTACAATCTGCCACATTCCAGTCAACCGGATCCCGATGCCTGTCGTCAGCCTGGGGCTCAACCATGAATCCGCACCGCTCGCCGTCAGGGAGCAGGTGGTTCTCCCGGCGGAAGCGCTGGACAGTGCCCTGTCCGCGCTCGCCGATCGCCCCGGTGTGCGCGAGGCGGCGGTGCTGTCCACCTGCAATCGCACCGAGATCTATGCAGTGCTGGCGCCCGAGGCAACGCCCGCCATCCTGCATCGTTGGCTCGCCAGCCAGCAGGGCCTGGATGCGGACTGGCTGGAGCCCTACCTCTATGTCCACGAGGGCCGTGACGCGGTTGTCCACCTCCTGCGGGTGACGGCGGGGCTCGACTCACTCGTCCTCGGTGAGCCCCAGATCCTTGGGCAGGCCAAGCTGGCCTATCGCTCGGCGGCGGATGCCGGGCTGCTCGGACAGATCCTCGAGCGTCTCTTCCAGCATGCATTCTCGCTTGCCAAGCGCGTACGCACCGAGACGGCCATCGGCACCCACCCGGTCTCGGTGGCCTTCGCAGCGGTCACCCTCGCGCGACAGATATTCGACCGACTCGATCGTCGCCGGGCCCTACTGATCGGGGCCGGCGAAATGATCGAACTGACCGCCCGGCACTTTCGGGAACAGGGCATGGGCGAGCTCGTCATCGCCAATCGCAGCCGCCACCGGGCGGAGGCACTGGCCAGTACCTGCGGTGGCAGTGCGCTGGGGCTCGATGAGATCGACGCGTTCCTCCCGAAGGCCGACATCATCATCTCCTGTACAGCCAGCAATGAACCGATTCTGAGCCGCGGGCAGATCCGCACGAGCCTCCGCCAGCGCCGGCATGAGCCGGTCTTCATGGTGGATCTCGCGGTGCCGCGGGACATCGAGCCCAGCGTGGACCGGCTCGAGGATGTCTATCTGTATACTGTCGACGACCTCCGCGATGTCATTGATCGCAATCAGCGCAGCCGCGCCGCCGCCGCCGAAGAGGCCGAGATACTCGTCGACGGACAGGCCGAGCGGTTTATGGACTGGGTCCGGACGCTGGATGCGGTCAGCGCGATCCGACGCTACCGCCTGCATGGCGAGCAGCAGCGGGAATATGCCCTCGAGCAGGCGCAACGCGAGATCAGCGCCGGCCAGCCGCCTGATCAGGTGCTGGAGGCACTGGCGCACCGCCTGACCCGTAAACTCTTGCACCTGCCCACCCTGGGGCTGCGTGATGCGGCCCGCAGTGGCGATCCGGAAATCATCCGGCAGAGTCATCGCCTGCTGGGCCTCGACGACAGCCGGGACGACAACGAATGAATGACAATCTGCGCCGCAAACTCCAGAGTCTGCTGGAGCGCCACGAAGAGATCGAGCAGCTGCTCGCCGATCCGGAGATCATCAGCGACAACCGCCAGTTCACTCGTCTGTCACAGGAGTACGCACGGCTCGAACCACTGGCGGAGACACTCACGGCGTTCGAATCCACCGAGGCCGACCTTGCCACTGCCGAGGAGCTGGCCGCGGATGGCGACGAGACCATGCGGGCCATGGCCGAGGAAGAGATCAGCGACGCGCGGGAGCGTCTGGGTGAACTGGAGCGGGCACTGACGCTGCTGATGATCCCGGAGGATCCCAATGATGCGCGCAACACCTTCGTCGAGATCCGCGCCGGCACGGGCGGCGACGAGGCGGCACTGTTCGCCGGCGATCTGCTGCGGATGTATCTGCGCTACGCCGAGTCTCAGGGATGGAAAACGGAGATCCTCAGCGAGAGCATTGGCGAGCAGGGCGGCTACCGCGAGGTTGTCGCACGGGTCGCCGGCGAACGGGTCTACTCAAAGCTCAAGTTCGAGTCCGGGGCCCATCGCGTGCAGCGCGTTCCCGCCACTGAATCCCAGGGCCGCATCCACACCTCCGCATGCACGGTCGCGATCCTGCCCGAAGCGGCAGAGATCGACGAGATCGAGATCAATTCCGCGGATCTGCGCATCGACACATTCCGCGCCTCCGGCGCCGGCGGTCAGCACGTCAATAAGACCGATTCCGCTGTGCGCGTGACACACATGCCGAGTGGCGTGGTGGTGGAATGCCAGGAGGAGCGCTCGCAGCATAAGAACCGCGCCCGGGCGCTGGCGCTTCTACAGGCGCGTCTGATGGATCAACAGCGCGATGCGGCTGCGGCCGAGCGCACCGAAACCCGACGCTTACTGGTGGGGACCGGCGATCGATCCGATCGAATCCGGACCTACAACTTCCCTCAGGGACGGGTGACTGACCATCGGATCAATCTCACCCTCTACAAGCTCGAATCCGTTCTCAGCGGGCACCTGGAGGACATCATCGATCCGCTGACCAGCGAATACCAGGCCGACCAGCTCGCGGCACTGGCGGCCGAGAGCTAGTCACCCGGGACCGGGCTGACCGCTCAGGCCACCCGCTGCTTTTCGCGGATTTCCTCGAGGGTCTTGCAGTCCACGCAGAGCGTCGCCGTCGGGCGTGCCTCCAGGCGCCGGATACCGATTTCCACGCCGCACTCATCGCAGAACCCGTAGTCATCCTTACGGATGCGCTCCAGGGTCTTGTCGATCTTGCGGATCAGTTTGCGCTCCCGGTCACGGGTGCGCAGCTCCAGCGCGAATTCCTCTTCCTGGGTCGCCCGGTCGGCTGGATCCGCGTAATGGTTGGCGTCATCACGCATGTGGCTGACAGTCCGCTCTACCTCTTCCTGGAGCTGTTGCTTCCAGGCGCCAAGTATCGACTGAAAATGCGCCAGTTGAGCCTCATTCATGTACGTCTCGCCCTCAGCAAGCGGGTACGGCTCAATCCCTCGAACAGGCAGGGAAGCATTGTCGGTCATGGTTACCTCCGTTGGCTCGGCCACGTATTCATCGGGCTTCAGGCGATCCGCGCCTGAAGCGGTTGGGAGAGTTTACCGGCCGCCTCGCGTAGCATACGCTCAGTCGTTGCCCAGTCGATGCACCCATCGGTGATGGAGACGCCGTACTCAAGGGCTGAGGGGTCATCGCCCAGCTTCTGCTTGCCCCAGCCGATATGGCTTTCGATCATTGCCGCGACAATGGACCGATTCCCTTCGACAATCTGATTGACGAGATTATCCATCACCAGCGGCTGCAGGCCAGGATCCTTGCTTGAATTGGCATGGCTGCAGTCGACCATCAGGCAGGCCGACAACCCCTCATCGGCCAGGGCCTTTTCGCACAGCGCGATGCTGACCGAATCATAATTCGGCTGATCTCCACCCCGCAGGACGACATGCCCATACCGGTTCCCCGCGGTGCGGATGATCGCCGAGCGGCCGTCATGCTGGGTGATGCCAAGAAAACTGTGCGGGCTTGCCGCCGAGCGCATGGCGTTGATGGCGACATCGAGACTGCCATCCGTACCGTTCTTGAACCCGACCGCCGTCGACAGTCCGCTCGCCATTTCCCGGTGCGTCTGCGACTCGGTGGTGCGTGCGCCGATGGCGGTCCAGCTGATCAGATCCCCCAGATACTGCGGCGTGATCGGATCCAGCGCCTCGGTTCCGGCGGGCAGCCCCAGCTCGGCCATGTACAGCAGCAGCTCGCGCGCCCGGCGCAGGCCCTCTTCGATGTCGAAACTGTCATCCATGTACGGATCATTGATCAGCCCCTTCCAGCCCACGGTGGTCCGTGGCTTCTCGAAGTAGACCCGCATGACGATGAAAAGCGAGTCACTGAGCTCGTCATGCAGTCCCTTGAGGCGGCGGGCGTAATCCTTGGCCGCCTCGAGGTCATGAATCGAGCAGGGACCGATCACCACCAACATACGCGGATCCTGGCCATCGAGAATGGCCTCCACCGCCTGCCGGCCGGCCTGCACGGTCTCCATGGCTCTGTCCGAGAGCGGCTGCCGGGCCTTGAGATCGGCCGGCGTTGGCAGCGGATCCTGCGAGAGGACGTTGAGGTTATCGATACTGGTTTCGCTCATGACGTGTTCGTACCCACTGTGCTGTTACTCATCTCAGCCGGCATGGTAGCCCGCAGCCCGGATTTTCTCCATGACGGGCGTCGCCCGAAGCGCAGTCTGCTATCCTTCAGGATCATTCGTACAGGTTCAATCGCCATGGCCATCGATCGCAAATTACTCGACATTCTTTGCTGTCCGGTTACCAAACAGCCGGTGCATATGCTCGGACGGCGTGAACTCAAGGCCCTCAACGAGCGCATTGCCGGGGGCGGCGTCCACTATCAGGATGATTCCCCCGTGGAGCAGCCACTGGAGGAAGGACTGATCACCGCCAATGAGGAGCGCGTCTACCGGGTGGATGATGGTATCCCCGTCATGCTCGAGGAGCGAGCCATCAATCTGCGCGCCGCCGATCTGAAGTGAGCGACGGGGTCACCCTTGCACAGGCGCAGCGTCGCGGCGTGGAACTGCTCGCTGCCACGCCGGCCGATGCCGACATCGACGTCGACTGGTTGCTCACCGCTGCGACGGGCCTGAGTGCCGCCCAGCGCCGCGCTCATCCGGAAGATCCGATCACCGAAACCGCCTGGCGACGCTTCCAGGCCCTGCTGCAGCGCCGCTATCGAGGCGAGCCAGTGGCTTATCTACTGGGCCGTCGGGGGTTCCTCGATTTCGAGCTGGTGGTGACGTCGGCCGTGCTGATCCCCCGTCCAGAGACCGAGCATCTGGTGGAAGCGGCATTGGAGACGCCCGCCGCCCGGGTGCTGGAACTGGGCACCGGCAGTGGCTGTATCGCCATCGCTCTGGCCCGCGCCTGGCCTGCTGCCACCGTCGACGCCACTGACTGCTCGGCGGAAGCCCTGACAGTCGCCACGCAGAATGCGGCTATCCTCGGCGCCGACGGGATTCGTTTCCGGCTGGGAGACTGGTACGAACCGGTCTCCGGATCGCGGTACAACCTGATCGTCGCCAACCCGCCCTACATTGGCGAGCAGGCACCGGAACCGGACCAGGGCGATGCCCGGTTCGAACCGCGCCTGGCGCTGCGGGCGGAGGAATCCGGCCTGGCGGCATTGCGGACGATCATCGTCGGCGCGCCCCGGCATCTGGAGCCGGCCGGACGGATCTGGCTCGAGCATGGCTATGATCAGGGGCCCGCTGTCAGGGAGTGCCTGGCGGCGCATGGTTTCCAGGCCATCGAAACCCGGCGCGACCTGGCGGGTCATGAGCGGGTCAGTGGTGGCCGTCTGGGTGACACCCCGCATGAATGATGAACAGCTGATCCGCTACAGCCGACAGATCATGGTCCCCGGCCTGGATCTGGCCGGTCAGGAGCGGCTCCTGGCGAGTCGGATATTACTGGTAGGGGCCGGTGGCCTCGGCTCAGCCGTCGCCCTGTACCTGGCCGCATCGGGCGTCGGCCATCTCAGCGTCGCCGACTTCGATCAGGTCGAGCTCACCAACCTGCAGCGCCAGATCCTCCATGGCACATCCGATGTGGGCCGACTGAAAACCGATTCCGCCCGTGAGCGGCTGGGTCAGATCAACCCCGACGTGAGCGTCGAGCCCGTCAACGAGCCGCTCGGCGCCGACAACCTGCCCGCCATTGTCGCCGGAGTGGATCTCATCATCGACGGCTCGGATAACTTCGCCACCCGCTTTGCGGTCAACAGCGCCTGCGTCAACGCGCGAAAACCGCTGATCTCCGGGGCCGTCATCGGAATGGACGGTCAGATCGCGGTGTTCCGACCCGACCTGGATGGTCCCTGCTATCACTGTGTCTACCCCGATATCGGCGAGGAGGCCCTGAGCTGCAGCGAGACCGGCGTCCTGGGCCCATTACCCGGCGTCATCGGCAGTCTACAGGCGGTCGAGGCCATCAAGGTGCTGACCGGCCTGGGTGAGCCGCTCAATCACCGGCTCCTGAGTGTCGACGCCCTCAGTCAGCGATGGCGCCGGCTCGAACTGCGCCGCGACCCCGCCTGTCCGGTCTGCGGTCGCGGTGCGGATCAGTGAGACTGGCCGCTGTCCGGTGAGCGGTTGGCCGGCTCGGTAAACATCGCCTCGACATCGACGGCGTCAAACCGGTAGGGCTCGTTGCAGAAATCGCAGCGCACCTCAACCAGACCCTCCGCCTCGAGCGTGTCCCGCATCTCCTGCTCACCCAGCCCCTGCAGCATCGCGGCGACCCGGTCGCGCGAGCAGCGGCAGCGGAACCGGAACGGCATGGGATCGAAAATGCGGATATCCTCCTCGTGGAAGAGCCGGCGGATCACCTCACCGGGGGCCAGCTCACGCAGCTCCGGACCGGTGATCGTCGCTGCCAGCTGATCCGCCCGCGCCCAGGCATCGGCATCGCCGCCGGCGGCATCGCTGGCCGGCAGCCGCTGAATCAGCATGCCGGCGGCATGGCCCTCCCGCGCCGACAGCCAGACCCGTGTCGCGAGTTGTTCGGACTCGCGGAAATAATGCTCCAGCGCCGCCCCGAGACTACCACCCGCCAGATCGACCACTCCCTGATAGCGCTCGGCATCCGATTCCGGGTCGATGGTAATGGCCAGCGTCCCGCCGGCGGCCTGCGCGTCGAGCGGCGCATCCGCCGGAACCGTCGCGCTGGTCTGCGCCATCGCCCGCAGTGAGCCATCACTGCCCGCCTGCACGAGCAGGAGCCGGAGCGGACCACCCGCCTGCAGCTGCAGGGTCAGATCGCAGGGATACTTGAGCGTCGCGGCCAGCAGCGCCACCGCCGCCAACCCCTCACCGATCAGTCGATCGACGGCCGGTCCGTATTCAGCCCGCTGGGTGATCGCCGTGAAGGCCTCGTCCAGCTGGACGACTTCGCCGCGGACGTCGGCATGCTCGAAGAGGAACCGATGGAGCCGGTCAGTCATCGTGAATCAACCATCCAGCCGCTGTTTGAGGACTTCGTTGACCTGCTGGGGATTCGCCTTGCCGCCCGAGGCCTTCATGACCTGACCGACAAAGAATCCCATCAGTTTCGTCTTGCCAGCGCGGTACTGCTCGAGCTGTTCGGGGTTGGCGGCTATCGCCTCGTCCACCATGGCCTCGATGGCCGAGTTGTCGGTCACCTGCCGAAGGCCACGCGCACTGATCACCGTGTCGGCGTCACCCTCGCCGTTCCATACCGCCTCGAAGACCTCCTTGGCGATCTTCCCGGAAATCGTCTCGTCACGGATGCGCGCGAGCAGACCGGCGAGCGTTGCGGCGTCCACCGGGCTCTGGGTGATATCCAGACTCGCCTTGTTCAGCGCCCCGGAGAGCTCCCCCATGACCCAGTTGGCCGACAGCTTGGCATCGCCAGCGGCCGCCACGACCGCCTCGAAATAATCCGCCAGCTCGCGCGAGGCGGTCAGCACGCCGGCGTCGTAGCCGGATAGCCCGTAATCCTGTTGAAAGCGCATCGACTTGGCATCGGGCAGCTCTGGCAGCTCGGCGCGCACCTCGTCGATGAAAGCCGTCGTGATCTCCAGCGGCAGAAGATCGGGATCAGGGAAGTAGCGGTAATCGTGGGCCTCTTCCTTGCCCCGCATCGACCGGGTCTCGCCCCGATCCGGGTCGAACAGCCGTGTCTCCTGGACGACCGCGCCGCCGTCCTCGATCAGCTCGATCTGGCGCTCGATCTCGTAGTTGATCGCGCGCTCCACAAAGCGGAACGAGTTGAGGTTCTTGAGCTCCGCGCGGGTCCCGAAGCCGGTCTGGCCCACCGGCCGGACTGAAACGTTGGCATCACAGCGAAAGCTGCCCTCCTGCATATTGCCGTCACAGATGCCCAGATAGCGCACCAGCGAGTGCATTTTCTTCATGTACGCCACCGCCTCTTTCGCGGTGCGCAGCTCCGGCTCCGAGACGATCTCCAGCAGCGGCGTTCCGGCCCGGTTGAGATCGATGCCCGTCATCCGTGTAAAGCCTTCATGCAGGCTCTTGCCGGCGTCCTCCTCGAGATGGGCCCGGGTCACGCCCACCCGTTTGTGCGACCCGTCCTCGAGGTCAATGTCGAGATGCCCGGTACCCACCACCGGCAGCTCGTACTGCGAGATCTGATACCCCTTGGGTAGATCGGGGTAGAAGTAGTTCTTGCGCGCGAACACGGACCGACCGGCGACCTCGGCATCCAGCGCCAGCCCCAGCCGGATGGCATAGCGGACCGCCCGCTCATTGAGCACAGGCAGCATGCCCGGCATGCCCAGATCGATCGCCGAGGCCTGGCGGTTGGCCTCGGCGCCATACGCCGTCGGCGCGCCCGAGAATATCTTGGTCCGGGTGGCGAGCTGCGCGTGCAGCTCAAGCCCGATCACTGCTTCCCATTGCATCGTCTGCTATCCCTCCACCGACGGCCGCTGCCGGTGCCAGTCGGTGAGCTGCTGGTATCCATGGGCGGCGCCGAGCAGCCGCCCTTCCTGGAAGTGATTGCCGATCAGCTGCAGGCCGACCGGGCGACCGCCACCGAACCCGGCAGGGACCGAGAGCGCCGGCAGCCCGGCCAGATTGACGGCGATCGTAAAGATGTCGGACAGATACATCTGCACCGGATCATCCGCCTTTGACCCGAGCGGGAAGGCGGTGGACGGCGCCGTCGGGCCGGCGATCACATCCACCGACTCGAACGCCCGCGCGAAGTCTTCCTGCACCAGCCGCCGCACCTGCTGGGCCTTGCGGTAATAGGCATCGTAGTAGCCCGCCGACAGGGCATAGGTCCCGACCATGATGCGGCGCTTGACCTCTTCGCCGAAGCCTTCGCCGCGGCTGCGCTTGTAGAGGTCCTCGAGATCCGCCGGACTGTCGCAGCGATAGCCATAGCGCACGCCATCGAAGCGCGACAGATTGGACGAGGCCTCGGCGGGAGCGATCACGTAGTAGACCGGTACGGCCATACCGGCGTTAGGCAGTGAGATCTCGCGCACATCGGCGCCGGCCTCGCGCAGCGCATCGGTCGCGGCGGTCACGGCGCCTGAGACCTCAGCATCCACACCATCCGCCTCGATGAACTCCCGGGGCAGACCGATCCGCAGGCCGCGCACGTCGGTCTCCGCCAGTGCGGCCCGGTAGTCGGGCACGGGGCGATCGACGCAGGTCGAGTCACGACGGTCGAACCCGGCCATGCCCTGCAGCATGATCGCCAGATCCTCAGCACTTGAGGCCATCGGGCCGGCCTGATCAAGGCTCGAGGCGAAGGCGATCATGCCGTAACGCGACACCCGGCCATAGGTGGGCTTGAGGCCACTGATACCGGTCAGCGCCGCCGGCTGCCGGATCGAGCCGCCGGTATCCGTCCCCGTCGCCGCCGGCACCAGCCCCGAGGCCACGGCCGCCGCCGATCCGCCCGACGACCCACCCGGCACCGCGTTGCGGTCCCAGGGGTTTTTCACCGGGCCGAAAAAGCTTGTCTCGTTGGACGACCCCATGGCGAACTCGTCCATGTTGGTCTTACCGACCGCCACCGCCCCGGCCGCCCGGAGCCGCGCGACGACGAAGGCATCGTACGGGGGGACAAACCTCTCGAGCATGCGGCTGCCGCAGCTGGTGCGCACGCCCTCGGTACAGAAAATATCCTTGTGAGCAATCGGAATGCCGGTCAGCGGACCCGCCTCGCCGCGAGCGCGGGCGGCATCCGCCTCGGCGGCCTCGGCCAGGGCCGATTCAGGTGTCAGGGTGATGAAGGCATTGAGGTCGGCGGCCTGGTCGATCCGCTCGAGGGTGGCACGGGTCAGTTCGACGCTGGAGCATTCACCCCGCTCGAGCGCCGTACCGAGTTCAGCAATGGTGCGATCATGCATAGTGAGTTGAAATCCTGGGCCACAGCCCTGTCGGGCCGGTGATTATTCGATAACCCGCGGGACGAGGTAGTGACCCGCCTCGGTCGCCGGGGCAATGGCCTGGAAGCGCTCGCGCTCATCCGGCTCGGAGGGCTCGTCGGTGCGCAGACGCTGGGTCATCTCCAGCGGGTGGGCGAGTGGCTCGACATCCCCGGTATCCACCGTGCCGAGCTGCTCGACGAAATCGAGGATCTCGGAGAGATTGCGGGCGTGGGTCTCGCTGTCCTCAGCGCTCACCGCCAGCCGGGCCAGATGAGCGATCTGGGCAACTTCGTTCGCATTCATGGGCATGGGGTCACCTGACGGTCAGATCGTTAAGCCGTCAAAGCTACCATAGGGGCTACCTTGCCCAAACCCCCACCGGTTGATAGATTAACGCGTCTTTTCAACTCGTCTGGATTTCTTCATGTTCAAGGGCATACGGGGCATTTTCTCCAATGATCTTTCGATCGACCTGGGTACCGCCAACACCCTGATTTACTCCCGTGGGCAGTCCATCCTGCTTGACGAGCCGTCGGTCGTCGCGATCCGCCAGGATCGTGACGGCGGCCCGAAGACGATCGCCGCCGTGGGGCACGAGGCCAAGCTGATGCTGGGTCGCACGCCAGGCACGATCAAGGCGATCCGCCCGCTCAAGGACGGCGTCATCGCCGATTTCACCGTCACCGAGAAAATGCTCCAGCACTTCATCAAGAAGGTTCATGAAGCGCGTTTTTTCCGCCCCAGCCCGCGCGTTCTGGTCTGCGTGCCCTGCGGATCGACGCAGGTTGAACGCCGCGCGATCCGCGAATCCGCCGCCGGCGCCGGGGCCCGTGAGGTCTATCTGATCGAGGAACCCATGGCGGCGGCCATCGGCGCGGACATGCCCGTCGGCGAGGCGCGCGGGTCGATGGTGCTGGATATCGGCGGCGGCACCTCGGAAGTCGCGGTCGTCTCGCTGAACGGCATTGTCTACTCGGCCTCCGTACGCATTGGTGGCGATCGCTTCGAAGAGGCCATCGTCAACTATGTCCGCCGCAACTACGGCATCCTGATCGGTGATTCGACGGCCGAGCGGATCAAACAGGAGATCGGACAGGCCTTCCCCGGCAATGAAGTCCGCGAGCTCGAGATCAAGGGGCGCAATCTCGCACAGGGCATCCCGCGCAGCTTCACCCTGAACAGTAACGAGATCCTCGAGGCACTCCAGGAGCCTCTGTCAGGGATCGTCGGCGCTGTCACCACCGCGCTCGAGCAGACCCCGCCGGAACTCGGCGCGGATGTCGCCGAACGGGGCATCGTCATCACCGGCGGTGGAGCGCTGCTCCGGAACATCGATCGTCTGCTCATGGAGGAAACGGGGCTGCCGGTGGTGATCGCCGAGGAACCGCTGACCTCGGTGGCTCGTGGCGGCGGTCGGGCACTCGAGCTCATGGATGAGAAGGGCGCGGATCTTTTCACCAGCGAGTGATAGCGTCCATGCTCACCTGACCGGGAGGGTCCTTCGCTGGAGGCTGCAGTACCATCAAACCGCTTTTCTCACAGGCCCCGTCCGTCACCGCCCGATTCGCTCTGGTCACCGTCCTGTCCGTTGTGCTTCTGCTCGTCGATCACCGCGAGGGGCTGCTGGCGCCAGTCCATGACGGGCTCTCGGTCATCGCACACCCGATCCGTGTCATCGCCTCACTGCCCGACCAGATCGGTCAAATCGCGACTGAGATCACCACCAGCCGTCGCGAACTGATCCAGGAAAACCGCCGCCTGGAGGATCGACAGAAGCTCTATCAGGCGCGACTCCAGCGCCTTGACGCGCTGGAGGTCGAGAACATCCGACTGCGCAGCCTGCTCGACTCGTCCTACGAGCTCGACCGCCCGGTGGCGATCGCCGAGATCACCGCCGTCGATCTTGATCCATTCAACCACCTCATCCAGATCAACAAGGGACTCCGCGACAGCATCAGCATCGGACAGCCGGTCATCGACGCCGACGGGGTGATCGGCCAGGTCGAGACCGTCTCGCCCTTCACCGCGACCGTCCGGCTGATCAGCGATCCCAGTCATGGCATTCCGGTACAGGTCAACCGCAACGGTCTGCGCAGCGTCGCCTTCGGGACCGGGCGAACCGACACGCTGGCCATCACCAGTCTGTCCAACAACGCCAGTATCGAGGTTGGCGACCTGCTCGTGACCTCCGGCCTGGGCGGGCGATTCCCGGCCGGCTATCCCGTGGGCAAGGTGCGCAGGGTCAGCATTGATGAAGGTCAGGCCTTCTCCGCGATTGAGGTAGAGCCGCTCGGCGGACTGGGACGGGTCGAGGAAGTGCTGCTGATCCAGGAGCGGGGCGAGCGCCGTGAATAGCGCCCGCCCCCATGCGCGCTGGCTGATCGCAGTCACCCTCGTGATTGCGCTGGCGCTGACCATTCTCCCCTTCCCGACCGGTCTGGCGCCCTACCGACCGGAATGGGCGATGCTGGTCATCCTCTACTGGAGCCTCGCCCTGCCCGCCCGCGCGGGTGTCGGCGTCGCCTGGCTGACCGGGCTGCTGCAGGACATCCTGCAGGCCACGGCACTCGGCTCACACGCGCTGGCGTTCGCGCTGGTCGCTTATCTGACCATCCAGCTCTACCAACGCATCCGCAATGTGCCGATATGGCAACAGACGCTGACCGTACTGGCGGTGCTTCTGGCCGCCCACGGCGTGCTGTTCATCACCCGGGGGCTGAGCGACGATCCCAGCGTCGACTGGCGGTTCTGGCTCCCCGCGCTCACCAGCACGCTCCTCTGGCCCCTGGTGTTTGTGCTGCTGAGGACCCTGCGGCGGAGTTTTCAGGTCAACTGATATGGATCTGGGTACGCTGCGCAATAAACCCCGGGAGCGACAGGTCATCCGCAGCCGTCTGCTCATCGCCGGCGTCATCGGGGCGCTCCTGTTCCTGCTGCTCGCCGGCCGGATCGCCTATCTACAGACCGTCAAATACGACCATTTCGCCGCCCAATCCCAGGACAATCGCATCCGCATCGCTGCCGTGGCACCCACCCGGGGGCTGATCCGCGACCACCGCGGTCGCATCCTCGCCGAGAACCAGCCGGCCTTCCGCCTGACGATTGTGCCCGAGCGGGCCGATGACCCCGCCGCGCTGATCGACGAGATTGACGCGCTGATCGGAGTCAGTGACGCCGAACGGGATGCCTTCAGCGATGCCCGCAAGCGCAGCCGGGGGTTTCAGGCGCTCCCGCTGAAACGTCAGCTGAGCGATGAGGCAGTGGCGCGTATCGCGGTCAACCGTCACCGATTCCCCGGTCTCGAGGTCCAGCCGCACCTCATCCGCCACTATCCCTACGGATCGCTCGGCGCCCACGCCGTGGGCTATGTCGGCCGGATCAATGAATCCGAGCTGAGCGAGCGCGACCGTCGCCAGTACCGGGGCAGCAGCGTGATCGGTAAAACCGGCGTGGAGAAGGCCTACGAGCAGCGACTGCGCGGCGAGATGGGCTACGAGCGCATCGAGACCAATGCCCTGGGGCGGCCGATCAATGTCATCGAGCGCGACCCACCGATTCCCGGCGAGGACCTGACCCTCACCCTGGACATCGAGCTGCAGCGGATTGCCGAGCAGAGCCTCGGCGACTATCGTGGTGCCATCGTCGCCCTGGATCCGGGTACGGGTGCGATCAGAGCGCTGGCAAGCCAACCCGGGTTCAATCCCAATCAGCTCATTGCAGGCCTCGACCGGGGCACCTTCCAGGCGCTGCAGACCGACCCGGATCAGCCGCTGTACAACCGCGCCATCAGTGGACGCTATCCTCCCGGATCGGTGGTCAAGCCGTTTCTGGGACTCGCCGGCGTCGCGACCGGAGCCATGGAGCCGGACGAAACAATCCATTGCAACGGCACCTTCCGTCTCCCCAATGTATCCCGCGTGTGGCGCGACTGGAAACGGACCGGTCATGGCAACGTTGACCTCAATGAATCGATCGCCGAGTCCTGCGACATCTACTACTACGAGCTCGCTGAACGCCTGGGGATCGATCGCATGCATGACTGGATGACCCGGTTCGGATTCGGGACCGGGAGCGGTATCGATCTGCCCGGCGAGCGGGTCGGTGTCATGCCCTCCCGCGACTGGAAGGAGCGCAACCTCGGCGAACCCTGGTACCAGGGCGAGACCATCAATACCGGCATCGGGCAGGGATTCACGCTGGTCACCCCGATTCAGCTGGCGTCCTCAACGGCCATGCTCGCCAACCGCGGCGCACCGGTGACGCCCCATCTCCTCGAGGGTCGTGCCCCGCGGGATGACGCCGCGGGTGCCGAACCGGTCATGCTCGAGGACGAAAACCTCTGGCAGGCCGTCATCGATGCCATGGTCGATGTGGTTCATGGGCCGCGCGGCACGGCGCGGGCGATTGGCGAGGGACTCGATTATCGGATTGCCGGGAAAACCGGCACCGCGCAGGTCATCGGGATCGCGCAGGGCGAGGAATATGATGAGGATGCGATTAATCCACGCTTCCGTGATCATGCCTTGTTCACGGCCTTCGCCCCGGCAACATCGCCGCAGATCGCAGTCAGTGTCCTGGTTGAGAATGGGGGGAGCGGCAGTGAAACGGCCGCGCCCATGGCGCGCCGGGTCATTGAGGCATGGATGCAGCAACGGGGCGACCGGCGGTGAACTGGCCGGACGGTGGCGTACAGGCGGCCGCCCGCCGGGCGACCGGGGGGCTGCTCCAGCGTGCCCTGCACCTCGAGGGCGTGCTGCTGGCGCTCCTCGCGCTGCTGTCAGGATTCGGCCTGATTGTCCTCTACAGTGCATTCGGCGGTCGGATCGAGCCAGTCCAGGGCCATCTCATCCGACTCGGCATCGGCGTCGTGGCGATGATCATCGCCGCGCAGATCCCGCCCTGGCAATTGTCGCGCATCGCCCCCCTGCTTTTCGGCCTGGGGATCGTGCTGTTGATCGCCGTCCTGATCGCCGGCCAGCTGGGCGGTGGCGCCCGTCGCTGGCTGGATCTCGGCGTTGTGGCGTTCCAGCCCTCAGAGATCATGAAACTGGCGGTGCCGATCATGGTGGCCTGGCTGATTGCCCGATCTCTGCTCCCGGTCACACTGGGCCGTTCGGCGCTCGTGCTTGCCATCATCGCGCTGCCCGTCGGGTTGATCGGCGCCCAGCCCGACCTCGGAACCGCCGTACTCATCGGCGCCGCCGGCGCCAGTGTCCTGTTCCTGGGTGGGATCCGCTGGCGGATCGTATCGGCGTTGCTGTTAGTCGCCTCCGCCGCCGTGCCACTGCTCTGGCATTTCGGTATGCGGGCCTATCAGCGCGAGCGTGTACTGACATTCCTCGACCCGTCACGGGAGCCGCTGGGTGCCGGCTATAACATCATCCAGTCGCAGATCGCGATCGGATCAGGCGGTATCCACGGCAAGGGCTGGCTGAACGGCACTCAGGCCCATCTTGAGTTCATTCCCGAACGCCATACCGATTTCGTCTTTGCCGTGATGGCCGAGGAATTCGGTTTCGTCGGCGTCGTATCGCTGCTCGTCCTCTACCTCGCGATCACCGCCCGTGGCTTGTGGATCGCCTTTGAAGCCCAGGACAATTTCTCGCGACTGCTCGCGGGCGGCCTGTCACTGACGTTCTTTGTCTATTGCTTTGTGAACATCGGCATGGTGTCCGGCGTGCTCCCGGTGGTGGGGCTGCCACTGCCCCTGATCAGCTATGGTGGATCGGCGATGGTGACGCTTCTCACGGGGTTCGGTATTCTCATGTCCATTCATACCCACCGGCGGATGTGGTCATCGTGAAAACGCTTCATCATTGCTTGCGCATCGTGACGGCTACCCTGCTCGCAGTCCTCATCGCCGCCCCCGGCGTCGCCGACACAACCGAGACCACGACGATCCGCGCGTTCAGCGAGCAGGTTGGCGCACGTCACGATCTGGATGCAGCCGCCGTGGAGCGGCTGATCCGCGATGAGGCCACTCACCGGCCGGAGATCATCGAGGCCATCAGCCGTCCAGCGGAGGCACTGCCGTGGCACCGCTACCGCGATATTTTCCTGACCGAGGCCCGGATCACTGCCGGGGTCGAGTTCCAGCGGCGCCACCGGCGGTGGCTCGAAGCGGCTGAGCAGCAGTACGGCGTACCCGCCGAGATCGTGGTCGCGATCATCGGCGTGGAGACGTTTTATGGACGCTACGCCGGCGATTACCGCGTGATCGACGCGCTGCGCACGCTGGGGTTCGGCTATCCACCCCGCGGCGAATTCTTCCGTGATGAACTCGAGGCGTTCCTGCTGCTCGCTCACGAGGAGGACATCGATCCAACCACGGTGCTCGGTTCCTACGCCGGCGCCATGGGTGTCCCACAGTTCATCAGCAGCAGCTACCGCGCCTATGCGATCGACTTCAACCAGAATGGCCGCCGTGATCTATTCTCAGAGCCAGCAGACGCCATTGGCAGCGTTGGCCACTACCTATCGCGCCATGGCTGGCAGGCCGGCGCCCCGATCGCCGTGCCCGCGCGACTGGACGGCGACCAGTGGCGCTCACGACTGCGCGCGCCCCTCGAGCCGGTGGATACGATCGCCACACTGGCATCCGCCGGCGTCAGTGCCGAGCGCCCGCTAGCCGCCGCGCTGGACGCGCGGCTGCTCGAGCTACAGACCGGTGCCGGCGCAGAGCACTGGATCACGCTTCGCAACTTCTATGCGATCACCCGCTACAACCACAGCGCGCTCTATGCCATGGCCGTGCACCAGCTCGCCGATGCCATCCGCGGGGCCAGTACCTGATGCGGGTCACGATCCTGCTCGCAACGCTCCTCGTGGCTGGCTGCAGCGGCCTCGCGCCTGAACCGCAGGACGGTCCGGGACGAGTGATCGATGATCCCATGGCGATCCCCGATGCGGTGCCGCAGGACGTGCCCGCCAGTCGTTACGGCAACCCCGAGCGCTACGAGGTGTTCGGCCGTACCTACGAGGTGATGGCGAGCGCCGAGGACCACCGCGAACGCGGCATCGCCTCATGGTATGGCAGCAAGTTCCAGGGCCGGCGGACCTCGAGCGGCGAGCCCTACGACATGTATGCGATGACCGCCGCGCACAAGCATCTGCCTCTGCCCACCTGGGTAGAGGTCCGGCATCTGGACAACGACCGCACCATTGTCGTCAAGGTCAACGACCGGGGGCCATTCGCCGACAACCGCATTATTGATCTGTCCTATGCCGCCGCGGCCAAGCTCGGCATGCTCGAAAAGGGCACCGCACCGGTGGCGATCCGTACCGTGACACCGGGACAGGCGACAGGCTCAGCCAAGGCCACGCCTGAGGCGGGCGAGCGTGGTTACTGGATTCAGCTCGCCGCGTTCCGCAGCGCCGGCAACGCCAGGCGGCTCGCAGAGCGGCTTCGGGCCGCAGAGCTGTCCGCGGCACCCACGGTCCGGGAGGGCGAGGATGGCCTGCATCGGGTCCGCCTCGGTCCGCTGCCGGATGTCGACAGTGTCGATCGACTCAGCACCGAACTGGATGGCACCCGTTTTTCGTCCGGGCGTGTCATCATTCCCGCTAGTACAACCCAACCGGAGTGAAGCCCCCCATCATGACGTCGCTCAGACTCGCCCTGCTCATCATGACCCTGCTACTGGGCGGCCACGCCGCCGCGCAGTCCCAGCCCGTGCCGGTCCCGGATCCGCCAGCGCTGGGTGCCAAGGGATACGTGCTGATGGACTTCCACAGCGGCCGGGTACTGGCGAACGAGCAGAGCGACGTACGGCGCGATCCCGCCAGTATCACCAAGGTCATGACGGCCTTTGTCGTGTTCAATGAGCTCCAGTCAGGCGATCTCAGCATGGATGAACAGGTCGTGATCAGCGAAAAGGCATGGCGGGCCCGTGGCTCACGGATGTTCATCGAGGTGGGCAATCGCATCCCGGTCCGGGATCTGGTCCGCGGCATGATCATCCAGTCCGGCAACGACGCGAGCATCGCCCTGGCCGAGCATATCGCCGGCAGCGAGGCGACCTTCGCGGCGCTGATGAACCAATACGCCGCCGAGCTGGGCATGACCAATACTCAGTACACCAATGCCACGGGGCTGCCCGGCGACGATCACTACTCGTCGGCGGCGGACACCGCGACGTTGGTGCGCGCACTGATCAACCGCTTTCCGGACTACTACCGCTACTACTCGGAGCGCCAGTTCACCTGGAACGGCATCACCCAGCGCAACCGCAATCGCATGCTCTGGCAGGATCCCTCCGTTGATGGCGTCAAGACGGGCTATACCGAGGCCGCTCAGTATTGCCTGGCGACCTCCGCCAACCGTGATGGCATGCGCCTGATTTCGGTGGTGATGGGTGCAGAGACACCGGAGAACCGCGTCGAGCAGTCCAAGACCCTGCTGAATTACGGCTATCGCTTTTTCGAAACCCACCGCCTCTACGAGGCCGATGCAACCATCAACACACCCCGCCTGTGGAAGGGGACCGCTGATACGCTCCCGGTGGGCGTGAGCGACGATATCTACATCACCCTCCCCACTGATACCTACGATCAGCTGGATGCACGGATCACGTTGAATGACCCACTCCAGGCGCCCGTTGCCGAGGGCGACAGCGTGGGTCGCCTGAGCGTCTCGCTCAACGGCGAAGTGGTCCGCGAGCGATCCATCATTGCCCTTGAGGGTGTACCGGAAGCGGGTTTTGTGGGCCGGACCATCGACAGTGTGCGCCTATGGATCAATTGAACGCCTCGCCCGAGGGGCTGACCTTCCCCTGCAGCTTCCCGATCAAGGCGATGGGACGGAACAGTGACGCGCTCCCGCAAACGGTACTCGAGATCGTCCGTCGCCACGCCCCTGAGTTATCGGCCGACACCCTGACGACCGCCGAGAGCCGGGGCGGGCGTTTCATCTCGGTGACCGCCACCATCACCGCCAGCAGCCGAGCTCAGCTCGATGCGATCTATGGGGAGCTGAAGGCGCACGACAGCGTTCTCGCCACACTCTGATGGCGGTGCCGATCGCGATCCGCGACTGGGGCCGGTGTGACTATGAGACGGTCGCGGCAGCGATGCGTGACTTCACGGACACCCGCGATACCCGCAGCGCCGATGAAATCTGGCGGGTCGAGCATCCAGCGGTCTTCACGCTGGGGCAGGCCGGCCGCCCGGAGCATGTCCTCGAGCGCGGTGATATTCCGCTCGTGCAGACCGACCGCGGGGGCCAGGTCACCTACCATGGCCCCGGCCAGATCATCCTCTACCCCCTTGTTGATCTACGCCGTCGCAGGCTGGGTGCGCGGGCCCTGGTCACGCGGCTTGAGCAGACCGTCGTCGACTGGCTCGCCAGCCAGGGGGTCAGCGCCGCACCGCGGGCCGACGCCCCGGGTGTCTATGTCGATGATGCCAAGATCGCGGCACTGGGACTGCGCGTCCGGCGTGGCTGTAGCTACCACGGCCTTGCCGTGAACATCGCCATGGATCTGTCACCCTTTCAGCGCATCAACCCCTGCGGCTATGCCGGTATGACCGTCACCGACCTTGCCTCATTGGGGATCGACTGCTCGCTGGCCACCGCTGCCGAAGCCCTCACCGACCAGCTGCTGGTACAGCTCAACGGCGCTTGAGGCGGGCATCCAGTGCGGCGAGACGCGCTGGCGTTCCGACATCGCACCATTCCCCGGGGTGGTGATGACCCGTCAGCTGGCGCCGCTCGCAGGCCCGCCGGAGGATCGGTGCCAGTGGCGCCACACCGGCACCCACGCCCGCGAACAATTCCGGGCGATAACAGGCGATGCCCGCGAAGGTATACCGGCGCCCATCACCGTCGGGGGACAACGCATGGCCATCGAAATGGAAGTCGCCGTCAGGATGATGATCGGGGTTGTCCACCAGCACCAGGTGACCCAGTCCCTCGGGTTGGACAGGCAGCATCGCCAGATCAAGATCGCTCCAGACATCGCCATTGATGACCATGAACGGATCGGGGCCCAGAAGCGGCAGCGCACGCACGATTCCGCCGGCAGTCTCGAGGGCGTGACCGCCTTCCTCGGAGAGCTGGATATCGAGACCCGATGGGGCATGACGGTCGATATGATCACGGATCCGGTCGCCCAGCCAGGCGGTATTGATGACCACGCCCAAACCGGCGAAGCCGTGAGAGATGCCAGTCGAGCAATGTCCGCCCGGCGACGGTCAGCAATGGCTTGGGGCAGTGATCGGTCAGCGGTCGCATGCGCTCGCCCCGCCCCGCCGCCAGGATCATCGCATTCATCGCGGAGCCGCCCGCGCCGGCGGCGGCAGATCGGCGATCAGCGCCGCCAGATCGTGGCAGCGCGGATCATCACTCAGCTCCCGCCACAGATAGCCGAGAAAACGGGGGGCGTCGACGAGATACTGCGGCTTGCCATCGCGATGGCATAGTCGAGCGAAGATCCCCAGGACCTTGAGGTGGCGCTGCGCCGCGGTGCGATCGAGTGCCCGCGGGAGATCATCCGGCAGCGCGATCCCCGCGGCCATGGCCTGATGTCGATAGAATGCGATCCAGTCCCGCTCCTCATCGGGATCCAGACTGTAGAAGGCATCCCGCAGCAGACTCGCCAGGTCATAGGCCACCGGGCCCGCGAGCGCGTCCTGAAAGTCGATAATGCCAGGGTTGGGTGTGGCCACCAGCAGGTTGCGCACCATGTAATCGCGGTGCACGACGACCTCGGGCTGGTCGGTCATCGCCGCTGCGAGCACCGCCGTCCCCGCCTGCCAGCGCGACCACCATTGCGCGTCGGGCTCGATACCGAGATGCCGACGCACATACCAGTCCGGGAACAGCGCGAGCTCCCGGTCGATCCGCGTGACGTCGAAACGCGCCAGCCGCCCGGTGCTCGCCCGGCACTGCAGGCGCACCAACGCATTGATGGCGTCCGCTAACAGTGATTGCCGTGACCCGTCCCGCAGCGCGCTGAGATAGTCGCGGTCGCCGAGGTCCTCGAGCAGCATGAAACCCTCATGGGTGTCAGCGGCATGGATCACCGGGACATGCAGCCCCGCATCCGCCATCACGCCGCGAACCTGGCGGAACGCCTCGCAGGTGGCGGGCTGATCCGGCGCATCCATCACCACCCGCTCGCCCCACGGCGTGTCCAGGCGAAAATAGCGACGGTCACTGGCGTCTGCGCCCATCGACCGCGCCGCCCCGGGTGCCACGCCCTGGCTGCGCAGCCACTCGCCCATGCGCCGGCCGCGCGGGTCGAGCCGGTCAATAACCACGATTGCTGATGCTCCCCGCCCTGAATATTCTGAAGTCTATAGGGTACCCTTCCGTTTCCAAAGCGCTCCACCAACTGACTGGGACAACCGTTTCGTGCCGCGACACCAATCAACGCCACTCATTGCCATCGCCCTGGCGACAGCGCTCACCTGGTCCAACGCCACGCCAGCGGCCGATGGCCGCTGGGCGCTGTGCAGTGCGCCGCTGCTCGCGCCCATGGTCGATGCCCCCAGCGCAGCGCCGACAGCCAGCGGCGCGATCAACGTCACCGCCGATGAAGCCCGGGTATCCGGCTCGCCGCCGATCTACGCGTTCAGTGGCGATGTGCGCGTGCGAAAAGGCGAACAGCGCGTGCGCGGTGAGCGATTGCGCTACGACACCGGCGCGGGTGATCTGCAGGGCGAGGGGGGCGTCCAGTTACGCCAGCCCGGGGTACTGATCGATGCCGAGCGTGCCCGCTACTGGCTGGCGCCGGAGCGTGGCCACTTCGAAGGGGTCAGCGATTACCGCATTGCCGCGGGGCATCTCCAGGGCAGTGCCGAGCGCATTGTCCGTGAAGGTCCGACCCGCAGCCGCTATCAGGGCGTCACCCTGAGCACCTGTCTGCCCGAGCAGCCGTTCTGGACACTGCGCGCCGGCAGCGCCGACATCAACCGCGACACCCGCCAGGGACGGGCCCGCAATGCCGTGCTCTCGATCGGCCGCCTGCCGGTCTTCTATACCCCGTATCTTCAGTTCCCGGTGGGCAGCGAGCGGCTGACCGGTCTGCTCGCCCCTACGATCGGTCGATCCGACAGCAACGGGACCACGCTCTCGCTGCCCTGGTACTGGAATATCGCCCCGGACCAGGATGCGACGATCACGCCCACCTCCTACTGGAAACGCGGCGTACTGCTCGATACCGAGTATCGCTATCTCCAGGAATGGATCGAGGGCACGATCAGCGCCAGCTATCTGCCCTCGGACGATGTCTACGGCGCCGATCGCTGGGCGATCGATCAGACCCATGAGCTGCGTCTGGGCCGCTCGGTGCGCGGCGAACTCCGCCAGCAACGCACCAGTGATACGGCATTCAACGATGACTTCGGCAATGAATTCGACGATCGCTCGGCGGCATTCATGGAGAGCCGGGCGGAACTCTCCTGGGCCGACCGGGGGGTGCTGGCCTCGATCGACGCCCAGTCATGGCAGCGCGTCGACGACGGACCGTCATCGCCCTATGCGCGTCGACCGCGGGTGCAGCTGGGCTATGATCCGATCGCGGGCCTGGGCCCCATCCAGTTCGACATCGCATCGGAGTACACCGACTTTTACAACGCCGATGCCACGCGCGAGCAGGGCATCGAATACAACATCGCCCCACGGGTGTCCGTGCCGATCAAAAGGCTCGCCTACCGGTTCGAGCCCGCGGTCGCGTTCCAGCACTCCGGTTATGACCTCACCAGCGCCGATGGCGATGACGACTCGCCGAGTGCGTCGGTGCCGATCTACACCGCCGACGCCCGGGTGTTCTTCGAGCGACCTGACACCCTCTTCCAGGGCGTCTACCAGACCCTCGAGCCCCGCGTCCTCTATCGCCATGTGCCCGACCGCGATCAGGATCAGCTCCCGGATTTCGGGAGCGCGTCGACAACCGGCAACTTCTCGAGGCTTTTCCGGGCAACGGCATTCAACAACGATCACACCGAACAGGCGAGTGTCGGCGTGACGAGCCGATACATCGACGAGCGCACGGGCAGGGAGTACCTGCGCGCGTCCCTTGGCCAGACGTTCTTTTTCCATGACGACGCCGAGCGCGACCGGTCGGATTACATCACCGAGCTGCGTCTGTCGCTGCCCCGCGGATTCGAGATCGACGCGGACTATCGCTGGGACCCGGACAACGCGGATACCAACAAACTGCGGACGCTGCTGCGGTGGCGGGGGAGCGATCAGGCCGCTGTCAATCTGTCACTGAGACGCGAAAAGACCGATGGCGTGACCGACCGGAATCAGGTCAGCGCCTCCCTGGCGGTGCCGATCACCGCCGCATGGCGGGGCTTCGCAGGGGCCCGGGAAGATCTGGAGACGCGGCAGACACTCGAGACGTTTTTCGGCTTCGAGCAATCCGGCTGCTGCCACTCGTTCCGTTTCATTGTGAGCGAGGAAAGGCTTCGCAACGTCGATCCAGGCCAACCCTCACTGGATCAGGCGATCATGCTCGAACTCGAGCTCAAGGGTCTGGGCGGTATCGGTGATAGAATCCGACCTTTCCTCGACGCCGAAATCGACGGCTACAACCCAAGGCATTGAGATCAATGATGAGAACGCTGCTTGCCACCCTGCTGCTGGTTTTCGTGCAGACCGTTCAGGCGGAGGAGGTGCTGCTCGAGCGCATCGTCGCGCTGGTCAACGATGACGTCGTGCTCAGCTCCGAGTTCGAGGCCGAACTCGCCTCGGTGCGGCAGAACCTCGAACAGCGGGATGTGCAGATGCCACCCGCCTCCGAGCTCCGGCAGCAGGTGCTGGACCGGCTGATCGTCCAGACCCTGCAGCTGAATGTCGCTGAGCGCCAGGGTGTCCGCATCGACTCGGCGACGCTGGACGCTGCCGTGCGGCGGATCGCGGAGCGCAACCGTCTCACCCTGCCCCAGCTTCGCGACGCGCTCGCCGAGCGCGGGTTGGATATGGCGGCGTTTCGGGATCAGCTGCGTCGGGACATCATCACGCGGCGACTGCGCCAGCAGGTCATGAACCAGCGGGTGGATGTCACCGAGCAGGAAATCCGGCAGTTCATCGAGCGCAACCGCAGCCTCGATCGCGACTACCGCCTCTCGCAGATCCTCATCAGTGTGCCCGAGGCGGCCTCGGCGGATGCCATCGAGGACGCGCGCGACGAGGCGCAGGCGGTCAGCGAGCGTCTTGACGACGGGGAGTCCTTTGCCCGTGTCGCCACAGCCGCCTCCGATGCCCGCAATGCCCTCGAGGGCGGCGACCTCGGCTGGGTGCCGGCGTCGCAGCTGCCAACGGCCGCCGCGGACGCCATCCGTGAGCTTGAACCGGGCGAGCGGACGGCGCTGCTGCGCACGCCGGCCGGATTCCAGATCTATCAGCTCGAGGAGACCCGCGGCAGCGGTCAGAAAATCGTCGAGCAGGCCAAAGTCCGGCATATCCTCATTCAGCCCAACGAGGTCGTCACCAATGAGGATGCCCGACTGCGTCTCCAGTCGTTGCGCAGTCGCCTTCAGGCCGGCGGGGATTTCGCCGATCTGGCGCGCGCCAACTCCGACGATCCGAACTCGGCGGGCGACGGCGGTGAGCTGGGCTGGATCGATCCCGCCAACCTGCCCGAGTCGTTCCGAAGCGCTGTGAATCGCCTTGAAACCGGTGAAGTCAGCGAGATCTTCCGCACCCGTGGCGGCTGGCATATCGCCGAGGTCATCGACCGGCGCGAGCGTGACACCAGCGAGACCATCGCCCGCGAGGAGGCCGAACAAGCCATCCGGGAGCGCAAGAGTGAGGAGGAAACCGAGCTCTGGCTGCGCGAACTGCGGGAAGAGGCCTACATCGAAAAGCGGCTCGAGAACGGCTGATGACCGAGCGGCCATGCATCGCGATCACCCCGGGTGAGCCGGCCGGTATCGGCCCGGAACTGGTCACACGGCTCAGTGATGCCTTCCCGCAGGCTCGGCTCGTCGCCATCGGTGACCCTGCGCTGCTGCCGGCCACCGACAACCTGGAGGTGCGGGCGGTCCGGACCGCGGCACCGGTGACGCCGGGCTTGCTCGATCCGCGTAACGCGGCGTATGTCCTGGAAACCCTGCGTACCGCCGTCAGCGGCTGTCAGGATGGCAGCTTTCAGGCGATGGTCACCGGCCCGGTCCACAAGGGAGTGATCAACGAAGCCGGCCATCCGTTCAGCGGTCATACCGAGTACCTGGCGGCGCTGACCGCTGCGCCGATGCCCGTGATGATGCTCGCGGCCGGTTCACTGCGCGTCGCGCTTGCCACGACCCACCTGCCGTTGCGGGACGTGGCCGATGCCATCACCCCCGAGCGTCTGGACACGATCCTGCGGATCATCGACCACGACCTGCGCCGCTTCTATGCCATCGAGCGCCCGCATATCCTGGTCGCCGGCCTCAATCCGCATGCCGGTGAGTCCGGCCATATGGGCCGGGAGGAAATCGAGATGATTACGCCCGTCATCGAACGGCTCCGTGATGCCGGGCTCAACCTCACCGGCCCGCTGCCCGCGGATACCCTGTTCACGCCCGGGCGGCTCGACGGCGCCGACGCGGTACTCGCGATGTATCACGATCAGGGGCTGCCGGTGCTCAAGCATGTCGGTTTCGGTCATGCGGTGAACATCACCCTGGGATTGCCCATCATCCGTACCTCGGTGGATCACGGCACGGCACTTGACCTGGCGGGCCGGGGGGTCGCCGACACCGGCAGCATGCGGGCCGCCATTCACGAGGCGATCGCCATGGGCCAAAGGGGCCGCTGAACCATGCACCGGGCCCGACGGCGTTTCGGCCAGAACTTCCTCCACGACCGCCAGGTCATCCAGCAGATGGTCATGGCGATCGCGCCACGGGCGGAGGAGGCATTCCTGGAGGTGGGCCCCGGGCACGGTGCACTGACCCGGCCACTCCTCGATCATGCCGCCCGCCTCACCGCCATCGAGGTCGATCGCGATCTGGTCGCCACCCTCCGCCACTGGGACGCTGCGCACACCGGGCAGCTGCGGGTGATCGAAGCAGACGCCCTGGCAGAACCGATTCAGCCGCTGATCGACGCGGCGGGGCAGCCGCTCCGCATCGTGGGCAACCTGCCCTATAATCTCTCCACTCCCCTGCTCTTTCACTTGAGCGCGTTCACTCATGGCATCCGCGATCTGCATCTGCTGTTGCAGCGCGAAGTCGTCGACCGGATGGCGGCCGGCCCCGGATCACGCGTCTATGGCCGCCTCTCGGTCATGATTCAGGCACGCTGCCGGATCGAGCCCCTGTTCGAGGTCCCACCCGGGGCCTTCTCACCCCCGCCGACGATCACATCCCGGTTCGTCCGGTTGATCCCGCACACCCATCCGCCGCTGGGTGACACGGATGGCGAATGCCTGGCCCGGGTCGTGGCAGCGGCCTTTGCCCAGCGCCGCAAAACACTGCGTAATGCACTGCGCGGTCTGCTCGACGCGACGGCGATTCGCGACGCCGGCATTGATCCGACGACTCGGGCCGAGCAGATCGATCTGGCCGGTTATGGCCGCCTGGCGGACACACTGCAGACCCAGCAGGACACGCAATAGGAGTCTTTATGGCGGACTACGCCATCGGCGATATCCACGCCTGCTTCGAGGCCTTCCAGGCACTATTGGCGCGGCTCGAGTTCGATCCGGCCCGTGATCGTCTGTGGCTGACCGGGGATCTGATCGGACGCGGCCCGCAGCCGGTGGAGACACTGCGCGCGGTGCGGGCACTCGGCGCTGCCGCGCACACCGTGCTGGGCAATCACGATATCCACTG
Organism: Spiribacter curvatus; assembly: GCF_000485905.1. NCBI lineage: Bacteria > Pseudomonadati > Pseudomonadota > Gammaproteobacteria > Chromatiales > Ectothiorhodospiraceae > Spiribacter > Spiribacter curvatus. Next base: position 1,616,514 of record NC_022664.1, read on the forward strand.
CATTGCCGTCGCCAGTGGCGAGGGCAGACAGCGCGCCGGCGATCGGCTCACGCCCCTCCTCGAGGCCGGCGACCGCGACAGGCTCATCGACTGGCTCCGCCATCAGCCGCTGCTGATCGATCCGCCCGATCTGCCCTACACGCTCACCCATGCCGGCATCGCCCCGCGGTGGGATCTGCCCACCGCCGCTCAATGCGCTGCCGAGGCCGAGGCAGCGTTACAGGGCCCCGACCCGGCCGCGCTGATGGCGAATCTGTATGGCAATGAGCCGAGCCGCTGGTCGGACGATCTCACGGGCTGGGACCGCCTGCGCTTCATCATCAATGCCTTTACCCGCATGCGCTTCTGTGACGCCGACGGGCGCCTCGACTTCAGCGTCAATGGCCCGCCGGAGACAGCGCCGGACGGGCTCTATCCCTGGTATGAGGCACCCGACCGGCGGATCGGTCCGGACACCACCACCGTGATCAGTGGCCACTGGTCGCGGCTCGGCTGCCGGCAGGGACCCGGTTATCTCACCCTGGATACCGGCTGTCTGTGGGGCGGGCAGCTGACGGCGGTCCGGCTGGACACGACACCCGCGGTCTTCACACAGCTCGACTGTCCCACCCAGAAGCCGCCCGGATAGCCCGTCCGGCGATCAGCCCCGGCGATGCGCCAGGGCCGGCAGCCGCGCTCGAATGGCGCGCTGATGACCGGGGTCCAGGTCGGCCACGGCGACCGCCGGGCCGGCGCCGATCCCGGCGCTCGCGATGCACTCGCCCCAGGGGTCGACGATCAGACTCTCGCCATGGGTGGCACGCGCGTTGGCATGACGCCCGCCCTGGTCGGGGGCCAGCATGTAACAGCCGTTCTCGATGGCCCGTGCGCGCACCAGCACCGACCAGTGGGCAGCACCGGTCGTGGCGGTGAACGCCGAGGGCGCGAGCAGGATGTCGGCACCCGCGTCCACCAGGGCCCGGTAGTGCTCCGGGAAGCGCAGGTCATAACAGATCGACAGCCCCAATCGCCCGACGGGTGTCGGCGCGACGACCACCGCATCACCCGCCGCAAACGTCGCCGACTCGCGGTAGGTCTCGCTGCCGGGGAGCGAGACATCGAACAGATGCCGTTTGTCATAGCGCGCGATCCGCTCACCGCTCGGGCCATAGACCAGGCAGGCGGCGCGGACGCGGTCCGTCTCGCCGCCCTGTAGCGGCAGGCTGCCGCCGACCAGGGTGATGCCGTGGCGATACGCTGTATCGGCCAGAAAGGCCTGAATCGGTCCCTCACCCTCATTTTCCGCCACGGTGAGCGTGTCACGCTGCTGGCGACCGAGAAACGCGAAGTTCTCCGGCAGCACGACGAGTTCCGCGCCCTGTGCCACCGCCGAGTCGATCAATGCACCCGCATCAGCGAGATTGCCCGCCACATCCATCGCCGAGACCATCTGCACCACAGCGGCCCGGGTCGGCCGCTCCACACTCGTGTCACTCATCGTCGCCATCCGTCAGATCCGGTGAAACAAGGTCGAATTCGGGTTCCGCCCAGGTCCCACCGATGTGGTAAGTGAAATCAGTCAGTCGCTCGACGCCGGATTCCAGCATCCCGCGCGTCACGAACAGCAACGCCGCCGCGGCCGGTCCACCGGCGACCCCCCCGAGAAAGGCCAGCGCCGACGAGAGCTTGGGCGTCACCGTGACGGTCTGATCGTAACGCCGCCGCACCAGATCCGTCTCCCCGCGCACCGATAGATCCATTGACGGTCCAGTGAGCGACAGATCGTTGGTATGCATGCGCCCGGCATCGACCTGCCAGGTGCCCTGGAGCTGATCAAAGCTGAGCCCCTCGCCCAGCACATCTGAGAAATCGAGCCCCAGACGACGCGGTAGCACCGACAGGCTGAAGAGCCCGAGCGCCCGACCGGCACCGGGCTCCACCGCCGGCAGGCTGCCGTTGCGCAGATCGAGCTGCAGATCACCCGCGAGTGACGATCGCGCCGGCTGCAACATTGCTCCCTGCCACGCCAGATCACCACTCAGCGTCCCGTCACCCTGGTTGATGGCCGCGGGCACGCCCAGCGCGCTCAGCAACTGGCCGGCATTACGGGTGTAGAGATCGAAGCGCATCCGACTGTCGGCGGTGGCACTGGGCGTGCGATCGACCTGCGCCTCCAGGTCCAGCCATTCACCCACCAGTCGCAGGCGGGCGCTTCCCGCCGCCGCATCGGCGTTGACCTGATTGAGTTGCAATCGCCCGAGCGGCTCACCGTCTACACGGAGCTGCTCGGCGACCAGATCGATATCAGTGGCGGGCAACGGCGACTCCGCCCCGGACCGCGCGGCCTGTTCCGGCTCGGGTGACGGATCACCGCGGCGCGGTGTCACATCCAGGCGATCCAGACGCAATGTCCAGGGCGCCTGCGGCCCGGGTTGCTGGATCGTCCCCTGCGCGGCGCCCGTCGTCGCCAGCGATACATCGCCGGAGGTCATCCCACCCTTCAGCGTCGTCTCACCCATACGCCAGCGGCTGACATCGAGGCCCGCCAGCGTCAGGTCGATACGAAGGGGGCTCGGCAGCGGGATCGCCGGTGCCGAGCCACCCGTGGCGCCGGCCAGCGCGGAGAGGTCGACGACCGGGAGGGCACCACTGAGCCGGGTTGACGGGCGTTCGGGCAGAGACGGACGGGCATCACCGAAACGCAGTGCCGCGCGCGGCCCCTGGACCACCGCCCGCAGACGATCATCGTAGTCGAGCTGCCACTCGCCCCCCGCCGTCTCGGTCTGCGACCACTGCAGCCGCAGTGGCGCCCGCGCGTCGGCCGTTTTACCCAGTTCGGCCGGTAGCGCCAGCGCGATACCCTCGAGACTGGAGCGTAGCGTCAATCGCTCCCCCACCACCTGGTCACCGGTCGCCTGGAAGCCGGGCTGCTCCCAGCGCAGCCGCCAGGCAGCGACACCATCGGCACGAGCCGCCGCGGGCGCCATCCCGGGCCAGTCTGCAAGGGCCAGACGGGCGTCTGCCGAGACCCGGATACGCGCGCTGTCACCCTCACCCCGCGTCTCGGCCGTGGCAACAATCGGTCGATCCGCCAGCCGCGCCCGCACCCCGGACGAGGCGATGCCCTGGCGATCAAACGTCACCTCGCCGCGGATGTCATCGAACGTGAGTGCCGGATCAGTCACCGACAGCCCTGCGCCTGTCAGCCGCAGGCGTCCATCCATCGCCATCGGCCGGCCCTGGAAGGGGAAGTCAAGCGCCAGAGACAGGTCGCCGTTGCCGCGCCACTGCAACCGCTCGGGCCGCCCCTGCGAGGGCAGCACCGGGGATCGCTGAAGCACCGCCTGCATCCCCGCGAGCGGCCCCTCAAGCCGCCCGTCGATGCGCAGGCGCGGACTGAACAGATCATCGATGCGCGCCGTTGCCTGCTGCAGCGCTGTGGAACCGATCCGACCGGTATCGGCGCTGATCCGCAGACCACGGTTGCGAAAGCGTAGCTCGCCGCCCAGGGCCTCGAATCGCGGCCAGTCACGCTGGAAACGAAACCCCACATCATCGACGCGGGCACGCAGATCGAAAAGCGCATTGCCCTCATCATCGGGTACGCCATCCAGACGACCGAACCAGCGCAGGCTGGCCGCCTCCATCGTGCCCGCCTCAACGGCCCGGTCGAGCCAGGCGACCAGCCGCTCGTCCATGATGCCGATGGGCAGCCACTGCAGCACCCGTTCCGCCTCGACCCGTCCCATCGCCACATCAAGGTCGGCAAACGGTGGCTGTCGGGTGCCGATATCCACCCGACCATCGAGTCGGATCGGTGTACCCGCCGTCTGTCCGCGTCCATCGACCAGTTCCAGCCGCCAGCGCTCCTGCGTCGTGCGCCACCAGTTGAGTGTCCCGGTCACCTCATCGATCACCGGTGCCTGGCGGATCATCGGATCGACCGGATCGCGGCGCCAGCCCATCCGCAGCCGATCCACCACGACCCGTCCGCCGCGGGGCCCGGCCTCGAGTCGCAGATCCGCGCCGTCGATCACCGGCCCCGTGGTCGCACTGGTGAACGCCGCCCCACCCAGATCGGCGGAGAGACGCCAGTCCGAGGCGTCCCGCCAGACCCATGTCGCGCGTTCGGCGCGACCGGCAACCTCAACCGGACCGTCAAGACGGTCCTGCAACAGGGCGGTGAGCGGGGCGAGCGGGGCATTGGTGAGGGCAACCCGCCAGTGGCGCTCGTCATTGCGCGCGAACGCGATCGGACCGGGCATTGATACCGCGCCATCCGCCCGCACCAGCCGCTGGGGCTCGACCTGCCCCTGCCAGCCACCCTCATGCCGCTGTGCCTGGGCGAGCATGTCCAGTGACTGCACCTCGCCGTCGAGCAGCCCCAGCGAGTCCGCGGACAGATCCGCACTGACGCGGATGCCACCGGCCTGCCGGAGGTTGACCCAGAGCCGGCCGGACAGCGATGCCGCCGCATCCGGCCGCATCGCCCCGGCCGGGAGCCAGGGCGCGATCCGCTCACCGCTCAGCCCCTCAAGATCGACGACGGCCCGGGCGGTGGACACCTGGCTCGCATCGAGCTGCATCCGCCCCTGGACCCGCTCGTCGCCGTGGCGGGCGTCCACCGCGAATCGCCACTGACCGCTCGGGGCGCGACGCCAGCGCAGTGCCACCGATTCAAAACCCAATCGGGCGGCATCGTGACGGTCCACTAGAGCCAGCCGCGAGTCCCGGATCAGCAACCGATCCATCGGCAGTCCCTGAAGGGCCTGGAGGAAGGACTCAGGGGCGATCGGCGTTGCACCCGGCAACAGGCCGGCGATACGCCAGCTGCCGGCTGACTGCTGCCTCAGCGTGACATCCAGCCCTTCGGCGGTCAGTGCGTGGAGCCGGAGCTCACCGGCCTGCAGCGACTCCCAGGGGGCGATGGCGAGGGTCATGGTGGCCAGTTCGAGCGGTTCGGTCTCCGCCGCATCGCCGATCCGCACATCACGAAGCACCAGCCCCGGGCGCAGGCGGTCGAGCTGCGCATCGAGACCGCCGATCGTCACCGGCACACCGAGTTGATCGGAGACGACCGCACCGATGGGTGCCGTTAATGCCGGTGCCGCGGCAAACAGCAACCGCACCCCGGTCAGCAGGACCGCCGCCGAGACCAGCAGCGCCACCAGGGTGTAGAGCACCGCCGCCTTGAGACGCTCCTCACGTTGCGGCCAGACCCAGCGATGCAGCCTCTGCGCGATGCCCATGCCTACATCAGCACCACATCGAACTGCTCGGGGTTATAGAGCGGTTCGGCCTGAAACGCGATGGGCTTGCCGATGAATGCCTCGAGCTGCGCCAGACTGTCGCTTTCCTCTTCCATCGCGCGGTCCACGACATCCTGGGCGGCGAGCACCATCAGACGCGTGACCTCGAACTGGCGCGCCTCGCGCAGGATCTCGCGGGTAATCTCATGAATGACGGTCTCGGCGCTTTTCAGATGACCGCGGCCACCACAGGTGGGACACGGCACGCAGAGTTGATTCTGCAGCGACTCGCGGATGCGTTTGCGCGTCATCTCCACCAGACCGAGGGCCGAGACCTCGCTGATCTGTGTACGCGCCTGGTCATGCTCGAGCCCCTTGGCGAGCGAGCGCATCACCTGACGACGATGCTCGGCGGTGGCCATGTCGATGAAATCGATGATGATGATGCCACCCAGATTGCGCAGCCGCAGCTGTCTCACGATCGCCTGAGCGGCCTCGAGATTGGTCTTGAAGATCGTCTCCTCGAGGGTGCGATGACCGACATAACCGCCGGTGTTCACATCGATGGTGGTCAGCGCCTCGGTCTGGTCGATGATCAGATATCCCCCGGATTTGAGCGAGACCCGCCGCTGCAACGCCCGCTGGATCTCGTCTTCGACGCCATAGAGATCGAAGATCGGCCGCTCGCCGGGGTAGTGCTCGAGTCGCGAGCGCGCATCCGGCAGGAATGTCTCACTGAACGCCAGCATGCGCTCGTACCACTCGCGCGAATCGATCCGGATACGCTCCACGTCCTCGCCCACCGAGTCCCGCAGGACCCGCAGCATCAACGGCAGATCCTCATGCAGCAGCGTCGTCGGCTGCGCGATCCTGGCGCGCTCGTGGATCGAGGCCCAGACGCGCTGCAGAAACCGCCAGTCACGTGTCAGCGCGGGCTCCGAGGCCCCCTCGGCCGCCGTGCGGAAGATGCAGCCGCTGTGCGGATCGCCGGCCAGCAGCGATGTCCCGATCCCGCGCAGCCGCTCGCGCTCCGGTGCCGACTCGATGCGCGCCGAGACGCCGACGCCGGGGTTATCCACCAGCAGCACCAGATAGCGTGACGGGATGGCGATCTGAGTGGTCAGACGCGCGCCCTTGCCACCGATCGGGTCCTTGAACACCTGCACGAGGACACGCTGCTGCTCACGGAGCAGATGCTGGATATTGCGCGATTCAACCCTGGGCGGATCCACCAGCGCCTGACTGGCGTGGATGTCGGAGGCATGGAGAAAGGCCGTGCGCTGCAGTCCGGCATCAACGAACGCCGCCTGCATCCCGGGCAGCACGCGTGCGACCTCACCGAGATAGATATTCCCCACCAATCCGCGACTGCGGGACCGCTCGATGTGGAGCTCCTGGACGCTGCCGTTATCAAGGGCGGCGACCCGCGTCTCCTGCGGCGTGATATTGACCAGCAGTTCCTGTGTCACTGCCCCGCCGGCCAGCGCGACTGGTAATCGATGCCGAATTCGGCGAGCAGGTCATGGGTCTCGACCATCGGCAGGCCCATTACACCGCTGTAGCTGCCCTCGAGCTGCTCGACGAAGACCCCGCCACGCCCCTGGATCGCATAGGCTCCGGCCTTGTCGAGCGGCTCGCCACTCTGCCAGTAGGCCGCCTGTTCGACGGCGGCGATCGGGCGCAGCGTCACCATACTCAGCGACAGCCGCGTCAGCTCGCGCTGGCCATCCACCATCGCGATGCCGGTCAGAACCCGATGTGTGCGTCCTGACAGCCGCGCCAGCATCGCCATTGCTTCGTCGCGATCGCCGGGCTTGCCGAGGATATCGTCGTCAACGACCACCGCCGTATCCGCACCCAGCACCGGCACCGCGCGGCCGGCATCGAGCCCCGCCAGACCCGCACGGGCCTTTTCCAGGGCCAGACGGAACACGAAAACCTCCGGCGTCTCGCCGGTCTGGACCTGCTCGTCGACGGCCTGCGGGATACACCGGAACCGCACCCCCATGCGCTCGAGGATCTCCGCCCGACGCGGCGATGCCGATGCCAGATAAAGGTCAGGGTCATAATCCGGGTTTTGCGCGTCAGTCATTTAAACCTCCAGCGACGGACGTTGATCAGGCGCGGTGATAGGGGTGCCCGGCAAGGAGCGTCCACGCCCGGTAGAGCTGCTCCGCGACAATGACGCGGACCAGCATATGCGGCAGGGTCAGGGCCGAGAGTGACCAGCGGCGGTCAGCCGCATCGAGGCAACGATCATGGAGCCCGTCGGCACCGCCGATGACAAAGGCCAGATCGCGGCCATCGTGAGTGGCCCGATCGAGATAGTCGGCCAGATCCGGCGTCCGCCATGACTGACCCCGCTCGTCGAGCGCAATGACCCGCGACCCGCCGGCCGCGGCCAGCAGCGCATCCGCCTCCTGGCCCCGGGCCCGATCGACATCGCCACTGCGCCGGGCATCGCCGGCGTTCACGGCCTTCAATGCCAGCGGCAGATGCCGGGGCATGCGCTGGGCAAACTCGTCAACGCCAGTCCGGATCCACGCCGGTGGACGCCGCCCCACCGCGACCATGTTCAGGCGCATGGCGATCAGGCCTCCGACTCGTCCACCGTCCAGATGCGCTCGAGGCGATAGAAGTCGCGGACGTCTTCCAGCATGACATGGGCGACGACATCACCCAGATCGACCAGCACCCACTCGCTGTCATCGAGGCCCTCGATACCGGTGGGCCGCAGGCCCTGCTCCCGGGCCGCATCCACCACGGCCTCAGCGATCGAGCGGACATGACGCCGGGAATTGCCGGTCGCGAAGGTCATGAAATCGGTGATCGGCGTGCGCCCGCGGACATCAATGATGCGCGGATCAACGGCCTTGAGATCGTCCAGGGCCGTCACCACGCAATCGCGCAGGGCCTGGGGTCGGAGAGCGCTTTCAGACATGACGCGGGTTCAACCTCCCGGGCGTGATCGCCCTTGATATCTGGGGATAACCATAGCATCCACGCAAAGCCAATTCGTGCCAGACGGCATCGGGCATCAGCCCCTGCGCCGAGTAACCGAGCGCGAGACAACGCCGGATGCCGGTGGCGGAAATCTCCAGCCGCGAGACGGCCTGGAACAGTACATGCCCGGACGGCGATGCCCGCAGGGCTGCCGGATCGCGGACCCGACGCGCACGCATCCACTCATCGAGCGCCGGCGCCAGCGCCTGGGTGTCTCCGCCCCGGGTCACCACCACCAGATGCGCCAGCGCCGCGAGTCGCTGCCACTGATGCCAGCGCATCAGTCCCCGGAACGCATCCCAGCCCATGATGAAACAAAGCGGTCGCTGATCACCGAGCGACCGACGCAGGTGCTCGAGCGTATCCACTGTGTAGGAGGGGCCCGGTCGGTCGAGCTCGCATCGATCAACCACCAGCCCCGGGATACCGGCAACAGCGGTGTCGAGGAGACCGGCCCTTGCCGGGGCATCGAGCCGGGGCTGTGGGCGGTGCGGCGGGACATGGCCCGGCACCAGACGGATCTCGGCCAGACAGAGCGCTTCGAGCAACTCGACAGCCGGTCTCAGGTGACCGTAGTGCACCGGGTCGAAGGTACCGCCCAACAGTGCCACTGGCGCTCCCTGCGGACGACTCATCCGCGGATATGCCCGTCACCGAGGACGATGTACTTCTGCGTGGTCAGCCCTTCCAGACCGACGGGTCCACGCGCGTGGAGCTTGTCGGTACTGATGCCGATCTCCGCCCCCAGACCGTACTCGAAGCCATCGGCGAAGCGTGTCGATGCGTTGACCATCACCGAGCTTGAATCGACCTCGCGTAGAAAGCGCTGCGCCCGTGCGTAGTGGTTGGTGACAATGGCCTCGGTGTGCCTGGAGCTATGCCGGTCGATATGATTGATGGCGGCATCAATACCATCGACCACCGCCACCGACAGGATCGGCGCAAGATACTCGGCATCCCAGTCCTCGGCCTGCGCCGCTGTCATCCCATCAACGATCGCGCGGCTGAGCTCGCAGCCCCGCAGTTCCACACCGTGGCCATCGAACGCCGCCTTGAGTCGCGGCAGCAGCGTTGGCGCGATGCCGGCATCGACGAGCAGCGTCTCGAGGGTATTACAGGTCCCGTAACGCTGGGTCTTGGCATTGATCACCACCTGCTCGGCCATGTCCGGATCGGCGTCGGCATCGACGAAGCAGTGACAGACACCGTGGAGATGCTTGATCATCGGCACCGTCGCGTCGCGCATGATGCGCTCGATTAGCCCCTTACCTCCCCGCGGCACGAGCACATCGATGAATGCATCGAGCGTGATCAGCGCGCCCACCGCGGCCCGGTCGGTGGTACCCACCACCTGCACGGCGGTCTCCGGCAGCCCGGCCTCGGCAAGCCCTGCTGCGATGCAGTCGGCGATCGCGCGGTTGGAGTGGAGTGCCTCCGAGCCGCCCCGCAGCACGCAGGCGTTGCCGGACTTGAGGCAGAGCGCCGCGGCATCGGCTGTGACATTGGGCCGGGACTCGTAGATGATGCCCACCACGCCCAGCGGCACCCGCATGCGCCCCACACGGATGCCGCTCGGCATGGGATCGAGATGCCCCACCGCGCCGACCGGATCGGGCAGTGCGGCGATCTGCTCAAGACCGGTGGCCATCGATTCGATGCGCGCATCGCTGAGTGTCAGTCGATCGAGCAGCGCCGCGTCAAGGCCATTTGCCCGGCCGGCGGCGAGATCCACCTCGTTGGCCGTGCGCAGTGCCTCACGCTCGCCACGCAATCGTGCGGCGATGGCATACAGCGCGGCATTGCGGGCGCCGCCATCACTCGCCGCCAGCTCTCGGCCGGCGGCGCGGGCGGCGCGCCCGAGGCCGCGCATGTATTCGTTGATCTCGGTGTCCGGGTTTTCGCTTTCAGCATTCATCCTCGTTTCTCCCTGCGATCCGCGGTTGCGACACGGCGCGCCGCAACACTCGATAGTTCCAGCAGTTCGTCCCAGGGCCGGCCGGGCGAGGCCCCTTTGATGACGCGATCGACCCGCGCCGCCCGGCTGAGCAACCGCGCCCATACCCCCGCCGGCGTCCCGCGGGCGATCGCCTGCAGGCGTCCCTGCCGGTTTTTCCAGATACGGTGCCTTGCCATCACGGCGGCGGCGCGCTCACCCGCGGCCATCGACGCCTGCAGATCGGTCAGCACACGAATGTCCCGGGCAACGCCCCAGAGCACCAGCACCGGTTCCTCGCCCTCGGTGCGCAGACGCCGGACGATACGCAGCGTTCGCACCGGATCCCCCGCCAGCATCGCCTCGGGCAGATCGAACACGGCGAAACGGGCACTGTCGCTGACGGCATCGCGTGCCATGGCCGGGCTGATCGGAGCGCCGTCCGCGAGCAATGCGAGTTTCTCGATCTCCTGCGCCAGCGCCAGCAGATTGCCCTCGTTGCGCTCGGCCATCAGCGCGGCGGTCTCTGTATCCAGTTGGATCCCGCGCTCACTGGCGCGGCGTCTGGCCCAGCCGCTGAGCTCGTTGCGCCGCAGCGGCCAGGCGTAGCTCATCACGCCGGCACCGGCGATCGCCTTCGCCCACGCCGACTGACGCTGGGCGGTCTCGAGACGACCGGTGATGACGATCAGGATATGCCCCGCATCGGGCGCGGCGGCCCGTGCCTTGAGCGCGGCGCTCCCGTCGCGACCGGGCTTGCCCCCGGGCAGGCGCAGTTCGATGAGACGCCGATCGGTGAACAGCGAGAGGTTGTCGGTGGCGGCCGCCAGCCGCTGCCAGTCGAACCCCTGGTCGACATGCAGCACCTCACGCTCATCGAACCCCGCCTGCCGGGCCTGCTGGCGAAGACGGTCCAGCGCCTCTTCGATCAGCAGCGGTTCCTCGCCGGCGATCAGGTAGATCGGCGCGAGGCCGCGATCGATCCGGTCGGGAAGTTCATCGAAGCGGATCTCGGGCATGGCCTGGTACGCCTACAGACGCCGCCCGATGCGGGAGAGCAGCAGCTGCAGGGCATCCTCCTGCAGATCACGTCGCAGGCTTTCCTCTTCGGCATCCCGCCCCTGGAGATTGCTGGATTCGGCCGCGAAGCTCGCCGACGTGCGTACGCTCTGACGGGCGATGGTCGCCTGCTCGGGACCGGCCTGACCACCCGCCTCCAGGCCAAAGCGGATGCGATAGCGCAGTTCATATTCACTGGCGAAGCCATCGGCATCGGTGGTCACCGTGCGCCGACGGCTCGATACCGACATGACATCAATCACCACCTGGGCATCGGTCGGGTCAGTCACCACCACCGCATCCAGATCGCGCAGCCGCTCGGCAAGACGGGCCCTGAAGCGATTATCGAAGGTCCCCTCGATCGCCACCGGGACGCCCTCAAAACCGCCTCCGCCGGCACCGCGCAGTTGCCAGCCGCAGGCGGCCACCAATAGGGCGAGACCGACCACCAGCATGCCCCGGATCCGCAGCATTACTGAGCGACCACATTCACCAGACGCCCCGGCACCACAATGACCTTGCGCACGCTCAGCCCCTCGATAAAGCGCTGCACATTGTCATCGGCCATCGCCTGTTCGCGGATCGTCGCCTCGTCCGCCGCCACCGACACCGCGATCCGGCCGCGGAGCTTGCCGTTGACCTGCACCACCAGCTCGACCTCATCGCGGGTCAGTGCGGTCTCATCGACCCCCGGCCAGGGCTGATCGACGGCGGCACCGTCGCGGCCGAGATCGCTCCACAGACCATGGCTGAGGTGCGGGGTAATGGGCTGGAGCATCAGCACGACTGCCTCCAGCGCCTCCTGGCGGACGCCACGAGCGGCCGCCCCCTCGGCCGTGTAACGGCCAAGGGCATTACAGAGCTCCATGATCGCGGCGATCGCGGTATTGAAGGTATAGCGGCGCCCGATATCGTCACTCACCTTGCCGATGGTCTCGTGGAGCTTGCGGCGCAGTGCCATGCCCGCATCGTCCAGGCCATCGGTACGGGGGACGGGGACTGCACCGCCACTGACGTGGTCGTAGACCAGCCCATGCAGCCGGCGCAGGAAGCGGGCCGCACCCTCGACACCGCTATCCTGCCATTCAAGCGCCTGATCGGGCGGGGCGGCGAACATGGTGAAAAGCCGCAGCGTATCGGCACCGAACCGCTCGACCAGGCTTTCCGGATCCTCGCCGTTGTTCTTCGATTTCGACATGGTCGTCCAGCCGGTGGAGACCAGCTCAGCGCCATCGCTACGGCGGCTCGCCCGCAGGATTCGACCCTTGCCGTCACGCTCGATATCGACCTCCCCCGGCGCAACCCACTCACGGCCGCCCGACTCGCTGTCGTGATAGAAGGCCTCAGCCAGCACCATGCCCTGACAGAGCAGATTGGTCGCCGGCTCATCGCTGCCGATATAGCCGAGATCACGCATCAGCTTGTGCCAGAAGCGGAAGTAGAGCAGATGCATCACGGCATGCTCGATGCCGCCGATGTACTGATCGACCGGCAGCCAGTAGTCAGCACGCTCGTCGAGCATCGCCTCGGCATCGGGGCTGCAGTAACGCGCGTAGTACCAGGACGACTCGACGAACGTATCGAAGGTATCGGTCTCGCGCTCCGCCTCGCCGCCACAGTGCGGGCAGGCGACCTGCCGCCAGTCGGTATCCGTCTGGAGCGGCGACTGCACCCCGGTGAAGGTGACGTTCTCAGGCAGTGTCACCGGCAGATCGGCATCCGGCACCGGCACCGCGCCGCAGTCTGGACAGTGGATGACGGGGATCGGACAGCCCCAGTAGCGCTGCCGGGAAACCCCCCAGTCGCGTAGCCGGTAGTTGGTGGTGCGCCGACCGATGCCCTCGGCCTCGAGATGCGTTGCAATGGCCTCGAACGCGGTGGCGAAGTCCATGCCGGTGAACGCACCGGCGTTGACCGTGACCAGCCCATCCTTGGCCGTCCAGGGCTCGGCCTGCACATCCACGTGGCGGCCATCCGCAGGCCCGACCGCCTGGCGGATGGGCAGTCCAAAGCGGGTCGCGAACTCATGGTCGCGGGCGTCATGCCCCGGCACCGCCATGATCGCGCCGGTGCCGTAGCCCATGAGCACGAAATTGGCGACCCAGACCGGGATCCGCTCGCCGGACAGCGGATTGATCGCCTCGACGCCCAGCGGCATGCCCTTTTTCTCGAGCTTTTCCATGGCCTCCTCGGTCACCGCCCCCTGGCGGATCTCCTCGAGGAAGGTGGCGATGCGGGCGTCCTGCCGGCCGGCCTCGATCGCCAGCGGATGGTCGGCGGCCACCGCCATATAGGTCGCGGCGTAGAGCGTGTCCGGGCGGGTAGTATAGACCCGGAGCGGATCACCGCCCCCGGCCAGCGCGAAGTCCAGCTCGACGCCCTGCGAGCGGCCGATCCAGTTGCGCTGCATCGTCTTGACCGCACCCGGCCATCCCGGCAGGGCGTCGAGGCCGTCCAGCAGTTCGTCGGCGTATTCAGTGATGCGCAGAAACCACTGCGGGATCTCACGACGCTCGACAATCGCGCCGGATCGCCAGCCGCGACCGTCCACGACCTGCTCGTTGGCGAGCACGGTCTGATCCACCGGATCCCAGTTCACGACCGCACTGGCCCGGTATACCAGTCCCTTTTCAAGCAGCCGGGTGAACATCTGCTGCTCCCAGCGGTAGTAGGACGGATCACAGGTGGTGACCTCGCGGGTCCAGTCGTAGCCATAGCCCATGCGCTGCAGCTGCCGGCGCATGTGATCGATATTCTGATAGGTCCATTCCGCCGGTGGCACGCCGCGTTTGATGGCGGCGTTCTCGGCCGGCAGGCCGAACGCATCCCACCCCATCGGCTGGAGCACGTTGCGCCCCTGCATGCGCTGATAGCGGCTGATGACATCGCCGATGGTGTAGTTGCGGACGTGCCCCATATGCAGCCGTCCGCTCGGATACGGCAGCATGGACAGGCAGTAGAAGGTCTCGCGCGACGGGTCTTCCGTGACCCGGAAGCAGCCCTGGTCATCCCAGTGGGCCTGCGCGTCGGTCTCTAGACGGGCGGGATCGTAGTGCTTTTCCATGGGGCGAGAGGATACCCCGCCGCCGGGCGGAATTGCACCTGTCGTCAGCGCGCCGATTGCCGGGCGGCACGCTCGAAACGGCTGCCATGGCACTTCGGGCACGGCGGGATATGCCCCGTGCGCTTGAAGTGCAGGACCTCGCCGCAGTCACGACAGACCAGTGCGCCGGGCCCGGTCACCTCACCGGTATGATAGCGCCTTGCGGCCTGCAGTTCGCGGTTCAGGGCCTGCCACTGCAGCCGGGTCCGGTCGGCGACCGACGAGAACCGATCCCAGATCCAGTTCTCCACCAGCTGCAGATCCATGTGCAGCCAGTCGGAATAGGTCCCATGGGCCGTGTCGACATACTCCGCGGCATCCTCGAGATCGCGCTGTAGCCAGCCGGACACCCGATCGGCCTCGTCACGGGTCAGTTCCCCGAGCGCGACGCTGCGCTCACGCACCGTATCCAGTGCCTCGTGAAAGCCCTGCTCCACCGCCTCACCGGTGGACTCCAGCCGCTCACGAAGGCGCTCGAGCATGCGCTCGTAGCCGCGGACCTCGTGTTCACGCTGCTGATCATTATCGGTCATTGGCTTTTCCCTCGTGGCCTTTGTCCGCAGTTTAACGGGTTGTCGTCAGTTACCGCGACCCGATCGCCGCCAGCCGCCCGTCAGCCACAGGCCGCCGGTCCCGAACAGCGCCAGCGCCGCCATCGGCCAGTCACGCCAGCGCGCATACGGGGTCATACCGGTGTAGGGCTGGACGCTCCCAGAGAGGATCGCGGACTCGAACAGAGGCCCGGCGTCACGGATTCCGCCCCGCGGGCCGATGATCGCCGAGATCCCGGTGTTGGTGGCCCGGATCATCTCCCGGCCGGTCTCAAGCGCGCGCATCCGCGCCATCTGGAGGTGCTGCCAGGGCGCCGTCGAGGCGCCGAACCAGGCGTCGTTACTGACATTGAGCAGCAGCTCGGCGCCGGGCAGCGCATCAGCCACCTCAGCGCCGAACGTCACCTCATAGCAGATGCTGACCCCCAGCTCATGACCGGCCGCCGTGAGCGGTGCCGCGGATTGGCCGGCGCTGAAATCCCCCAGCGGCGTACCGACGAAATCCAGCACACCGCCAGCGATATCGCGGAACGGCACGTATTCACCAAACGGGACGAGATGGCGTTTGTAGTAGAACTGCGCCGGATCACCGGGGACCGCCACAGCGTTATAGCGGGCCTCGCCCCGGGCGACTGGCGCACCGAGCACGAGACTGCTGCCGGCGGCCCGGGCCTCGCGGGCGAGCGGATCGAGCCATTGAGTGGCCTGCTGGTAGAACACCGGCAGGGCCGTCTCGGGCCAGACGATGAGCTCATCACCCAGCCGCTCCCGGGTCATCTGCAGGTATTCACCCAGAATGGCACCGCGCTCATCCGGATCCCACTTGCGCGCCTGGTCGATATTGCCCTGGAGGATGGAGACCGACAGCGGATCATCAACCGGCACCGTCCAGTCTCGATCGAGGGCGAGCCCGACCGCCACGGCCCCGACCGGGACCGCCAGCGCCAGCGCGACGCGCCGGACGCCCGGCCGAACCAGCCAGGCGGCGATCCCCCCGGCGATCACCGCCACCGCCAGGCTCACGCCATACACCCCGAACACCGGCGCCAGATGAGCAAGGGGGGTGTCGATCTGGGTGTAGCCAATACTCAGCCAGGTGGCACCGGTCGCCAGCCAACTGCGGATCCACTCAATGCCCACCCACGCGAGCGGCAGGGCCAGCAGCGGTGTCCGCAGCCGATGAGCGCCGCCGGCCCACCAGCCGGTGAGTAGCGCCAGCATCGGGATGAGGGCGAACAGCGCGACCAGCACAGCAGTGGCGATCATACCGGCGAGCGGCCCACCGCCGTAGTCGGCGATGCTGTGATAGATCCAGTAGACGCCGGCCCCGGCGTAGCCGAGGCCAAATGCATAGCCGGTGGCCAGCACACCACGGACTGTCACGGTGGTCGTGACGCGGCTGAAAATGAGCGCCAGCGCCGCCACGGGCGCTGAGGCCAGGCCGAACGGTGCGAACCCCAGCGCCAGCACAGCGCCCGCCGCCGCTGCCAGCGGCAGGCTGATCAGTCGCGGCATGCCCGCTCGGGCGTCACCATCAGCAGGTGAAGACGGCGGCTGTCGGCCCGCACAACATCGAAGCGCAGGCCCTCCAGCACCAGATTCTCGCCGCGTCGCGGCACATGCCCGAATCCGTTCGCCACCACACCACCGATGGTATCGAACTCCTCGTCGCTGAAATCGGTGCCGAAGTGCTCGTTGAACGCATCGATGGGTGTCAGCGCCTTGACCACGGTCTGGCCATCGTCGGTGCGGTTGAGGATCCAGGCATCGTCGTCCAGGTCATGCTCGTCATCGATCTCGCCGACGATCTGCTCGATGACATCCTCGATGGTCACGATCCCCGCGAGCCCGCCGTATTCGTCGACCACGATGGCGAGGTGGTTACGGCTTTCCTGAAAAAGCTTGAGCAGTGCATCAAGGCGTTTGCTCTCCGGGACAAAGAGCGCCGGGCGCAGCAGTTCGCGGAGCTGGAATTCGCGCTGGTGCTGGGGATCGAGATAGGGCAACAGATCCTTGGCGATGAGAATGCCAATCACATCATCGCGGCTGTCCCCGGTGACCGGAAAGCGCGAGTGGCCGCTGTCAACGATCGCCGGCAGCAGCTCCCAGACCGACTCCGAGCGCCGCAGCAGCGATACCTTGGAGCGGGGAATCATCACGTCGCGGACCTGGAGTTCGGCGACATGCAGCACGCCCTCGCACATCGACAGCGCGTCGGCATCGAGAATGGCCCGCTGCTGGGCGGATCGAAGCACTTCCACCAGGCTGTCGCGATCCTGGGGCTCCTGCCCACCCAGCGCGCGCCCGATACGCGTCAGCCAGTTGTTACTCTGGCCCGTGTGTCCATCCTGTTCGTCGCTCATGCCGGCGATCGACCGGGTTGATAGGGGTCGTCGTAACCCAACTGCGCCATGATGCCGCGTTCTTCCGTCTCCATGGTTTCCGCCTCCACGCTATCCATGTGATCAAAGCCAAGCAAGTGGAGCACCCCGTGGATGGTGAGGTGCGCCCAGTGCGCGTCGACCGGCTTGCCCTGTTCCCGCGCCTCGCGCCGGACAATCGGTGCGCAGATCGCCAGATCACCGAGTAGCGGCAGTGTCACGCCCGCCGGAAGGTCCGCGGGAAACGAGAGGACATTGGTCGGCCGATCGCGGCCGCGGTAGTCGCGGTTGAGGGCCTGACTCTCCGCCGCGTCGATCAACCGGATCGCCAGCTCCCAGTCCTCGCGCCGCCCGACAAGGGCCGTCGCGACCCAGTGCTCGAAGTCAGCCTCATCCGGCACCGATTCGTCGGTGACGCACTGAAGATCGAGATCACCCATGCCGTTCAGTCGTCGGGTGAATCGCCGGCATGGCGGTCATAGGCACGGACAATCCGCTGGACCAGATCATGGCGGACCACATCCCGGGCGCTGAAGAAGGTGAAGCTGACACCGTTGATGTCGTGCAGTACATCGACCGCATCACGCAGTCCCGATGTCTTGCCGGCCGGCAGATCGATCTGCGTCACGTCGCCGGTCACCACAGCGGTGGATCCAAAGCCGAGACGGGTCAGGAACATCTTCATCTGCTCGACGGTTGTGTTCTGCGCCTCGTCAAGGATGATGAACGCCCCGTTCAGCGTGCGGCCGCGCATGTAGGCGAGCGGCGCCACCTCAATGACGTTACGCTCGATGAGCTTATTGACCCGCTCGAAGCCGAGCATCTCGAAAAGGGCGTCGTAGAGGGGCCGTAGATAGGGATCGACCTTCTGCGCCAGATCGCCGGGCAGGAAGCCGAGCCGCTCGCCGGCCTCGACCGCGGGGCGCACCAGCACCAGGCGCTGGACGCGATCCTGCTGCAGCGCCTCCACCGCGCAGGCCACCGCCAGGTAGGTCTTGCCGGTGCCCGCCGGTCCAATCCCGAAGGTCAGATCGCAGCGCTGAATGGCGGCCAGGTAACCGCGCTGATTGGGCCCCCGACCCCGGATCATCCCCTTGCGGGTGGGGATCGAGACATCGTCGCCGCTCCCATCGTCACCGGCCTCATCGGCGGCGGCCGCCGGTGCGCCCGGCGTGGGCGCCTCGGCCTCCGCCTCGGCGCTGCGCAGCTGCAGATGGACGTGTTCGGCGCCAATCGCCTCCCGCGGGGTCTGTCGATAGAGGGCCCGGACCACATCCCGCGCCACATCCGTTGCCGCCTCATCGCCAATGATGCGAAAGCGATGACCACGGTTCTCGATCTCGACACCCAGCCGCCGCTCGAGCTGGCGGAGGTTCTCGTCAAACTGCCCACAGAGATTGGCGAGCCGCTCGTTATCCGCCGGCGTGAGTGTGAAATCCACGGTCTCGGCAGCGCCTCGCTCGCTCAAGCCGACGCCACTGCCAGGTCAGGCTCGAGACGGGTATCGACATCCACCATCTCACCGCGCAGGGAGTGCGCCCGTGCCTCGGTGATGCGAACGTTGACGAAACGCCCGATGAGCCGGCGATTACCCGGGAAATTGACGACCCGATTGTTCTGCGTCCGACCCTTGATCTCATCGGCATCCTTGCGCGAGACCCCGTCGACCAGCACCGACTCGACCCGTCCGACCATGGACGCGCTGATCGCCTGGGCGTTGTCGTCGAGTTTCGCCTGAAGGCGCTGGAGCCTGGCCTTCTTGGCGTCCGCCGACGTCGCGTCGGGCAGCTGCGCGGCCGGCGTACCGGGACGCCGCGAGAAGATGAAACTGAACGACTGGTCGAAGCCGACCTGCTCGACCAGATCCATCGTGGCCTCGAAATCGCGGTCCATCTCACCGGGGAAGCCGATGATGAAATCCGACGACAGGGTGATATCCGGACGCGCCGCCTTCAGCCGACCCACCAGATCAAGGAAATGATCCCGGCCATGGTTGCGCTTCATCAGCGCGAGGACATTGTCCGAACCGCTCTGAACCGGCAGATGCAGGTGATTCACCAGTTCCGGCACCTGTGCGTAGGCATCGACGAGGGCCTGGTTGAAGTCGAGCGGATGCGAGGTGGTGAAGCGGATACGATCGATCCCATCGATGGCCGCGACATAATGGATCAGCAGCGCCAGATCCGCGGCCTCGCCAGCCGGGCCCTCAGCGGCATAGCCATTGACGTTCTGGCCCAGCAGCGTCACCTCTCGCACACCCTGTTCCGCGAGCTCGGCGCATTCCGCGAGCACGTCCTCGAACGGGCGGCTGATCTCCTCCCCGCGGGTGTAGGGCACCACGCAGAAGCTGCAGTACTTACTGCAACCCTCCATGATCGAGACAAAGGCCGTTGGCCCCTCGGCACGTGCCTCCGGCAAGCGGTCGAACTTCTCGATCTCCGGGAAACTGACGTCCACCACCGCGCGTCCCGAATCGCGGGCCCGGGTGACCATGTCCGGCAGGCGATGAAGCGTCTGCGGACCGAACACCATGTCGACGTAGGGCGCCCGCTCGACGATCGCCGCGCCTTCCTGACTGGCGACGCAGCCGCCCACGCCAATCAGCAGATCCGGATGGGTGTCTTTCAGCGCCCGCCAGCGGCCCAGCTCGGAGAACACCTTCTCCTGGGCCTTCTCGCGGATCGAGCAGGTGTTCAGGAGGATGATGTCCGCGGCTTCCGGCGTTTTCACCCGCTCATAGTCACCCTCGGCCGCGAGGATATCCACCATCTTGATGGAGTCATACTCGTTCATCTGGCAGCCGTGGGTGCGCACATATACTCGTTGTGTCATGCGTTAAGAATACTAGCGCCCATAGTGATCCTCAATGCGGACGATATCGTCCTCACCAAGATAGCTGCCCGACTGCACCTCCACCAGCTCGAGCGGGATCATGCCGGGGTTCTCCAGCCGATGGACCGTTCCCAGCGGGATATAAGTGGACTGGTCCTCACCGAGCAGGAAGACCTCGTCGCCCCGGGTCACGCGGGCGGTGCCCCGGACCACCACCCAGTGCTCGGCGCGATGATGATGCATCTGCAGCGACAGGCGCGATCCCGGCGTAACGATGATGCGCTTGACCTGGAATCGCTCCGAGCGCACCAGGCCCTCGTAGCTGCCCCAGGGGCGGTGGACCTGGCGATGCTCGAGCGCCTCGGCGCGGCCGTCATCCTGCAGTCGCTGGACGATGCGCTTGACTGACTGGACCTGGTCACGGGACGCCACCAGCACCGAATCCGCCGTTTCGACGACGACATGATCCTCGAGCCCCACCGTTGCCACCAGCCGGCTCTCGGCGCGCACATAGTTGTTACGGCTGTCCTCAGCCATGACATCACCGAGCAGCACATTGCCGACGCTGTCGCGCTCGGCCGCGTCCATCAGCGTCGCCCACGATCCAAGATCATTCCAGTCGGCATCGAGCGGCAGGGTCACCGCGGCGTCGGTCTGCTCCATCACCGCGTAGTCGATGGAATCGGCGGGACAGCGCTCGAAGGCGGCCTCGTCCAGGCGCACGAAATCCATATCCTGTTCGGCCGCCTCGACCGCCGCCTCGCAGGCCTCGAGGATGGCCGGTGCGTGGCGCTTGAGGGCATCGAGATAACGCGACGCGCGCATCACGAACATCCCTGAATTCCAGTAGAACCGGCCGCTCTCCAGATAGGCCTGGGCCGTCTCGGCGTCGGGCTTTTCCACAAAGCGCCGGACCACACGGGCCGGCCCGGCATTGACCGGCTCACCCGCCTCGATATAGCCATAGCCCGTCTCGGGACGGGTCGGCACGACGCCAAAGGTGACCAGCCCACCCTCGCGGGCGGCCTCGATCGCCTCGATCACCGCCGCGCGCAGATGCGCCGGCTCGCCGACCAGGTGATCGGCTGGGAATACCGCCAGGACCGCATCCGACGAGGCGCGCAGTGCCTGCAGCGCGGCGACGGCCACGGCCGGCGCGGTGTTGCGGCCCATCGGTTCGAGCAGGATCTGTGCGCGACCCAGCGGATTGTCGCGGAGCTGTTCGGCGACAAGGAAGCGATGCGACTGGTTGCAGATCACCATCGGCGAGGCCAGATCCGGCGTCCCCTCAAGGCGCTCGAGTGTCTGCTGCACCAGCGTCCGACCGCCGGCGGCGACATCCAGAAACTGCTTCGGATAGCTCTCGCGCGACAGGGGCCAGAGCCGCGAGCCAATCCCGCCGGAGAGGATGACCGGATGAACCGGCAGTGGGGTTGTCCGATCACTCACGCCAATTCTCCTGCGTTTCCGGGGACCACCGGCGGACGCCCGATGGCGTAGTAATGGAACCCGAGCCCCGCCAGCACCGCCGGATCGTAGAGATTCCGGCCATCGAAGATCACCGGCTCGTTCAGGCGCGTCCGGATGAGATCAAAATCGGGGCTCCGGAACTGATTCCACTCCGTCATGATGACCAGCGCATCACAGCCCTCGAGCGTGGCATCCGGACTGTCACAGAGGGTCAGTCCCGCCCGGTCGCCGTACAGCCGTCGCACCTCGTCCATCGCCTTCGGGTCGAAGGCCTGCACCGACGCGCCGGCCTCCCAGAGCGACTCCATCAACCGCCGGCTGGCGGCCTCGCGCATATCGTCGGTATTGGGCTTGAACGACAGCCCCCACAGCGCGAAGCGTCGCCCGGTGAGATCACCGTGATAATGCTCACGAATGCGGTTGAACAGATAGTGCTTCTGGCGATCGTTGACCTCCTCGACCGCCTGCAGCAGCTGCGGGACGTAATCAACATCGTGCGCGGTGCGGGCCAGGGCCTGGACATCCTTGGGAAAGCACGACCCACCGTAGCCGGCGCCGGGATAGATGAAATGATAGCCGATCCGGGGATCGGCACCGATGCCGATCCGCACGCGCTCGATATCCGCCCCGACCCGGTCGGCGATGTTGGCGAGCTCGTTCATGAAACTGATCTTGGTCGCGAGCATGGCGTTGGCGGCGTATTTGGTGAGCTCCGCCGAGCGCACATCCATGCTGATCAGCCGATCGTGGTTGCGGTTGAATGGTGCGTACAGGGCATGCAGCTTTTCGCGGGCCCGGGCGTCGTCACAGCCGACGATGACACGCTCGGGCTTCATGAAGTCGTCGATGGCGGCGCCTTCCTTGAGGAACTCCGGATTGGACACCACCGAGTAGGGCACCGCCACCCCGCGCGTGTGCAGTCGACGCTCCACCGTCTCGCGGACGCGGTCCGCCGTACCCACCGGCACGGTGGATTTATCGACAATGATGCGCGCCTCATCCATTGAGGCGGCAATGCTGTCGGCGACGGCCAGGACATGGCGCAGATCCGCCGAGCCATCCTCTTCGGGAGGCGTGCCCACCGCGATGAACTGGAACTCGCCATGGCCGACCGCCTGGTCGGCGTCGGTCGTGAACTGCAGGCGCCCCGCCTCGCGGTTGCGCATGACCATCGCCTCGAGGCCCGGCTCGAAGATGGGTATCTCACCGCGATTGAGTGCTTCGATCTTGGTGGCATCGACGTCGACGCAGACCACGTCGTTGCCCACCTCCGCGAAACATGCCCCGGTGACGAGACCGACATAGCCGGTGCCGAAAATACTGACTCGCATCCGTGCCCTCCGCTGGCGTCAGTGCGCGTTGGCGGCGGCTTCCAGCGCCACCTGCATCATTTCCTGGAAGCTGTTCTGGCGCTCATCGGCACTGGTGGACGCACCGATCACGACATGATCGCTGACCGTCAGCACACTGACCGCACGCTTGCCGGTCTCGGCCGCCACCCCATAGAGGCCCGCCGCCTCCATCTCCACGGCGAGAATGCCGTGGGCCTTGAGCGTGTCGAAGAAATTCGCCCGCGGGTTGTAGAAAAGCTCCGAGGAGAAGACATTTCCGACACGCGGCGTCGCGCCGGCCGCCCGCGCCGCCGTGACCGTCGACTCAAGCAGGCCGTAATCGGCGATCGCCGCGAAATCATCCCCATCCAGGCGGGTGCGATTGACGCTTGAGTCGGTGGACGCGCCCATCGCCACGATGATGTCCCGCACCTTCACCGCCGGGCTGATGCCGCCACAGGTCCCCACACGGATGATCTTCTCCACCTCATACTGGGTATAGAGCTCAAACGCATAGATCGACATCGACGGAATACCCATGCCCGACCCCATGACCGACACCGGCGTATCACCATAGCGTCCGGTGTAGCCGAGCATGTTGCGGGTGTTGGTGACTTCGCGGACATCCTCGAGGTAGTTGTCGGCGATCACTTTCGCGCGCAGCGGGTCGCCCGGCATGAGCACAGTATCGGCAAAATCGCCCGGCTCGGCACTAATATGCGGCGTGGCCATGGGGTTCGCTCCTTTACGATTGAATGCATGATCAGACGCCAGAACTCTACTCACCCCACAACCGACTGACCAGCCATCAGCCGCGGTGAAGATGCATTCGGTGCCCAGTGGCGGCAGAATGCAGGACTCATTCACAGGAAACCCCTCATGACCGATGCCGGCCCACTGGCCCTGTTCGATATGGATGGCACGCTCACCCGCAGGGATACGCTCAGCGATCTGCTGATCACGCAGTTCGGCGTCGCGCGCTGCCTGGCCGCGGGCGTGCGCCTCGCACCCTCGCTGCTGGGTGTGCCGCTGGGCGCCGTCCACCGCGATCACGCCAAGGTCCATTTACTGCGTCATTTCTTCGGCGGCATGGCGGACGCGTCATTCCGGGCACTGGGCCGCGACTACGCGCTCAACCATCTCGACCGGCTCCTCCGCCCCGAGGCCCGCGCGCGACTCAACTGGCACCGGCAGGCGGGCCCCGGGGGGGCTCGGCCTCGGTCAGCGAATGGCTGCGGCCCTGGACCGACTCGCTCGGCATCGAACTGCTGGCGACCCATATGGAGCGCCGTAACGGTCGGCTCACCGGCGAGCTGGCGGGCCCCAACTGCCGCGGTGCGGAGAAGGTCGTGCGGCTTCGGGCGCTGCTCGATCCAGCCGCCTATCATCCGATCTATGCCTACGGCGATACCGCAGGGGACACCGAGATGCTGGCTCTCGCCGATCATGCGACTTACCGGGGACTGCGCTGACATGGCAGACGATGCCGATGGCCCGACGATCCCCGCGCTCATCCGCACCGCGCCAGGGACTGCACAACGGCCCGCGATCATCGCCTATACGGCCACCGGCGCAGTCACCATCGACCGTCACCACCTCCTGGCGATGGCCGAGGCCCATGCGCAGACCCTGAAGACCGCGGGGCTCAGTCGTGGTGACCGGATCCTGATCCAGGCGCCCAACAGCATCGAGTGGGTCGTCATCGCGCTCGCCACACTGATGCACGGTGCGGTCCTGGTCCCGGTGGATGCCCAGATGAACCGCGATGACCTGGCCCATGTGATCACCGATGCCGATCCCGCCCGGATCTATATCACCCGGGCGCTGCGCCCCGCGCTGCCGGACTCCCCAACCGCCGTTCCCATCATCGAGCTCGATTCACTGGACCTGACGGTGAGCGGTGATACCTCGATGGCGCCGACGCCGCGGGACGGGCCCGCCACCGGCGACACCGCCACGCTGTTCTACACCTCCGGCACCACCGGGCCGCCGAAGGGCGTCCCGCTCACCCACGCCAACCTGGTCAGTAATGTCCGCGCCCTGCTCGAGGAGCGCATCGCCGGACCGGAAGACCGGGTGCTGCTGCCCCTGCCGCTGCATCATGTCTATCCATTCAGCGTCGGGCTGCTCACGGTGCTCGGCGTGGGCGCGACGCTGGTCATGCCGCAGTCATTGGTTGGACCGCGCATCGCCGAAGCGCTGCGGGACAGCCGGGCGACCATCCTGCTGGGCGTGCCACGGCTCTACGAGGCACTATGGAGTCGGCTTGAGGAACGGCTCGGCGGCCGGCGGCCCTGGCGGCAGCGGCTCTTTCACGCCAGCGTCGAGACCTGTCAGCGGCTCCAGTCGCGTCTTGGCTGGCCCGTGGGGCGCTGGCTGTTCCGGCCGGTGATGAAACGCCTGGCGCCGGCGCTACGTCTGGCGGTGAACGGCGGTGCGGCGCTCGATCCGGTCATTGCCCGCCGCCTGCAGGGCCTGGGCTGGACGCTCGCGAGTGGCTATGGCCTCACGGAAACGGCGCCGATCCTCACCCTCAACGCACCGGGAGACGCACGCCTCGAGACCGCCGGCCGGCCCCTGCCCGGCGTATCGCTGCGGGTTGTCGATGGCGAGGTGCGCGCCCGTGGACCGAACGTCTTCGCGGGCTATCACAACGACGCCGTCGATCCGGCGGCGGTATTCGACGACGCGGGCTGGCTTCGCACCGGCGATGGCGGTCAGATCGATGACCAGGGGTATCTGCACCTCACCGGTCGGCTGTCGTCCACCCTGGTGCTGGCGGGGGGCGAGAACATCGATCCGGAACGCGTCGAGCGGGCATTGAACGCACAACCGGCCATCCGCGAAGCCGGTGTGCTGGCGGATCATGGCCGACTGGCGGCGGTGATCGTGCCCGAAACCCATGATCCACCGGACGACGGACCCCAGGCGGCGATCGATGCGGCGATCCGTGCCGCCCAGGCCGATCTGCCCGCCCATCATGCGATCGGCAATGCCCAGTTGAGTGCGGATCCCTTACCTCGGACCCGCCTCGGCAAGCTGCGCCGTCCCCACCTCGCGCGCCTTTTCGAGCGCCTCGGTAGCGATCAGCCAGAGACACGCCAGGCGCCCATCGACCCCGAGGCGATGGCGCCCGAGGATCAGGCCCTGCTTGCCGATGAATCGGCGCTCGCCACCTGGCGCTATCTCACCGAGCGTTTCGCCGACCAGCGCCTGACCCCGGACAGCCGGCTGCATCTCGATCTGGGGCTGGACTCACTGGGCTGGATGGACCTGGGGATCGGTCTCCGCGAACAGGCGGGGATCGAACTCGACGACGCGGCGATTGGTCGGGTCGAGACGGTCCGCGACCTGCTCCAGGAGGTCATCCAGGCCGATCCCGCGGCACTCGCCGCCGAGGGACAGGCGCCGGCGACCCTGACCGAGCAGCTGGCCGACCCTGAGGCGCTGCTCGATGAATCATCGACACGCCCTCTCACACCCCGCGGTCCACTGCGCTATGCCACGGCCCGGGTGGCCCTGGGCGCCTGCCGGCAGATCAATCGACGCTTCGCCCGGATCGAGGTGGAGGGGGCATGGCCGCAGGACGGCCCGTTCCTGATCACCCCGCGGCATGTCAGCGCCTATGACCCCATTGCCCTGACCGAGAGCCTGACCCGCCGGCAGATGGAGCCGCTATTCTGGGCGGGGTGGACCGGGCTGCTGTTCTCGTCGGCGCTGCGCCGTACCTTCAGCCATGTCGCCCGGATCCTGCCGATCGACCCCGGTGCGGCACCCCAGCGCAGCCTGGCGCTGGCGGCGGCGGCACTGCAACGCGGTCACTCCCTGGTGTGGTTTCCGGAAGGACAGCGCGGGACGGACGAGGCCCTGCAGCCCCTGCGGCCGGGCATCGGCCTGCTCCTGGCCGCGCATCCCGTCCCCGTTGTGCCCGTGTGGATCGAGGGGACGGAGACTGTGCTACCCGTCGGCCAGCTGATCCCGAGTCACGGCACGATTCGGATCCGGATCGGTGAGCCGCTCTACCCTGAGCAGTACGGCAGCGACAGTCGGACGATCGTAGCGTCGGTCAGCGCGGCCCTGGAGGCGCTGGGAGCCGGGCGCGGCCCCTAGAACGGAATGTCGTCGTCGAAATCATCCACCGGGGCAGTCTGCGGGGCCGGCTCCTGACTCGACGCGGGCGCGGACTGCTTCATGCCGCCGCCGGCACCACCGCCCATGCCGCCACCACCGGCGCCATCGAGCATCTGCATGTCATTGGCCACGATCTCCGTCGTGTACTTGTCCTGACCGTCCTGACCCTGCCATTTGCGGGTCTGCAGCCGTCCCTCCACGAATATCTTCGAGCCCTTTTTCAGGTATTCACCCGAGATCTCCGCCAGCCGGCCGAAAAACACGATCCGATGCCACTCGGTCTTCTCCTGCTGCTCGCCGGTCTGACGGTCCTTCCACTGATCGGTGGTGGCGAGTCGCGCGTTGGTGATCGCGCTTCCCGCGGCGGAATAGCGGACCTCGGGATCGGCGCCGAGATTACCGATAAGAATGACTTTATTGACTCCACGCGCCATGACTGCCTCCGTTGACTGATGGGGCGGGGTCGCTCCGACCACCGCCATGTGTCTCCACTCTACCCGTTCATGGCGGCCGACCAAATGCCCGGCCGACCAATGGTCACTGCAGGTCCATGAACCCCATGGCCTCGATCTTGAGCAGGACCTGCTGAGCGGCCTCTTCCACCGAGCAGTCGGTGGTATCAATCCGCAGCTCCGGCATCTCGGGCGCTTCGTAGGGATCATCGATGCCGGTGAAGCCGGTGATCTGACCGGCTCGGGCCCGGGCATAGAGGCCCTTGCGATCGCGGCGCTCACACTCCTCAAGGGGCGTGGCGACATGGATTTCGAGAAACCCGCCATTGGCCGACTCGACCATCTCGCGCACGGCTTGGCGGGTGGCGCTGTAGGGCGCGATGGGTGCACAGATAGCCGCGCCCCCGTTACGCGTGATCTCGGCCGCGACAAAGCCGATCCGACGGATATTGAGATCGCGGTGCGCCTTGGAGAAGCCCAGTTCGCTGGAGAGATGCTTGCGGACCCGATCACCGTCGAGCAGCGTCACCGGGCGTCCGCCCCGTTCCATGAGTTTGACCATCACTGCATTGGCAATGGTGGACTTTCCCGACCCGGAAAGGCCGGTGAAAAACAGCGTAAAGCCCTGCTTCGCGCGGGGCGGGAAGGTCTTGCGAAGCTCTTCGACCACCTCGGGGTAACCAAACCAGTCGGGAATCTCCAGGCCTTCACGCATGCGCCGGCGGAACTCGGTGCCGGAGATGTTCATCACCGTTTCCGTCGACTCGTCCACCTCGTCGATCGGCGCATACCCGGCCCGCTCCTGGACATAGACCATCATCCGGAATGGCACCATCTGGATACCCAGCTCGTCGGCATACCGGGTGACCATGTCCTGCGCATCATAGGGGCCATAGATCTCCTCGCCCTGGCTGTCCTTGCCCGGACCGGCGTGATCACGACCGACGATCAGGTGAGTGCAGCCATAGTTGCGACGGATGATGGCGTGCCAGACCGCCTCGCGCGGTCCGCCCATGCGCATCGCAAGCGGCAGTAGCGACAGCGCCGTTGTCTGCTCGGGATACTTGTGCAGCACATGCTCATAGCAGCGCACCCGCGAGTAATGATCGACATCACCGGGCTTGGTCATCCCCACGACCGGGTGGATCAGCAGATTGGCCTCCGCCTGACGGGCGGCGAGAAAGGTCAGCTCGACATGGGCGCGGTGCATGGGATTGCGGGTCTGGAAGGCGACGATGCGGCGCCAGCCATTGCGCTGGAAGCGCTCGCGGAGCGCAGCCGGGGTCAGGCGCAGATGCGTGAAGTCATAGTGACCGGGCAGATCGAGCGCCTCGATCCGGCCACCCACATAGACCGGGTGGCTTTGTTCACGCAGCCACGTCACTGCCGGGTGCGCCGGATCGCGGGTGCCATAGACCCGCTCGGCCTCGCGCTCGTGGTCCGGGCGCCAGAGGTCGGAGACGGTGAGGATCGCCAGGATGACGCCCTCCGGATCACGCAGTGCCACGCGATCACCGGCCTGGAGCGTTGTCGCGAAGGCCTCGCTCACATCAAGCGTGATCGGTACCGGCCAGAGCGTCCCGTCGGCGAGGCGCATGTCGCTGACCACCCCATCGTAGTCGCGCTGGTCCATGAAACCCTCGAGGGGCGAGAAGCCACCGTTGGCGAGGAGTTCAAGGTCGCAGAGCTGGCGATCGGTGAGATCCCAGCTCGGATAATCCACCGCATCGGCCTTGACCGATTCCGCGGTCGCCGCATCCAGCCTCAGGTCCTTGAGGGTGCCGCCGTAAGGCGGGATCAGGTCCGTCATGTCGTCTCCGCTTCAGTTGTTGCCTCACGATAGGAGGCCGGAGCACTGAGGCCGACTGCGGCCAACAGCCACACCCCCGCCGCCAGCGCGCAGAAAATGAATACACCACTCACGCCATAGGCACCCTGGATGGCGCCACCGAGGACACCGCCGAGGAAGGCGCCCAGGAACTGGGCCGTGGAATAGACGCCGAGCGCCGTCCCCCGCAAGCCATCCGGCGCGAATCGGGTCAGCAGTGAGGGCAGACTCGCCTCGAGGGTGTTAAAGCCCACGAAAAACAGCCACAGCCCCAACAGCACCGCTGGCAGGGACTGGCTGTATCCCGCGAGGATCAGATCGGCCACGATCACCAGCGCGGCGACGAACGCCAGCAACCGATGCAGGATCCGGCGTCGCTCGCCGATACCGATCAGTGCCCCCATGCCCAGCACCGAGAGCGTGAGTACCGGTATGTAGACCATCCAGTGATCACCGCCGGCGATGCCCAGCTGTGATTCGAGCACCACCGGCAGGACAACGAAACTGGCGGTCAGGACCAGGTGCAGTACCAGTACGCCGAGATCAAGGCGCAGCAGATCGGGACTGCGCAGCACGATCGGCAGCCCCCCCGCGCGGGCGTTGACCTCGGGCCGGAACGCGACCTCGCCGCCGCCCGGCACGAGCCCGTAGAGCAGGGCCACCGCCACCAGCGCCAGGCCGGCGGTCGCCCAGAAGACTCCACCCAGCCCGGCCTGCGCGGCGATCGCCGGGCCCGCCACCAGCGCGATCATGAACGCGACCCCGACACTGATGCCGATGAACGCCATGGATTTGGTGCGCTGGCGATCGCGGGTCAGGTCGGCGGCCAGTGCCATGACCGCGGCCGCGATCGCGCCACAGCCCTGCAGCGCGCGCCCCAGGATCACGCCATAGATCGTCTCCGCCTCGGCGGCCACACCACTCCCGAGCGCGAAGACCAGAAGCCCGAACACGATCACCGGGCGTCGCCCGATGCGATCCGAGAGCATGCCGAAGGGGATCTGCAGAATCGCCTGGGTGAGCCCGTAGGCCCCGACTGCGAGACCGATCAGCGCCGGTGTCGCACCACTGAGTTCAGTGCCGTAGAGCGCGAAAACCGGGAGGATGAGGAACAATCCCAGCATCCGCAGGCCAAAGATCGTGGCGAGGCCCGCCGTGGCCCGACGCTCCGCGGGATTCATTGATCCAGCGCTGGATGGCTTTTTGCCGTGCACGTTTTCCCCTGTCGGTCGGGTGAGTACTGGCGCGTTATACTATCAAATTGTCCGACCCGGGAAGCCCATGGACTCAATCGTCATCGAGGGCGCGCGTACCCATAATCTGCGTGACCTCCATCTCAGACTGCCGCGCGGCAAGCTGATCGTCATCACCGGCCTGTCCGGCTCGGGCAAGTCGTCGCTCGCCTTCGACACGCTCTATGCCGAAGGTCAGCGGCGTTATGTCGAATCACTCTCGGCCTATGCCCGTCAGTTCCTGTCGATGATGGACAAGCCCGACGTCGATCATATCGAGGGGCTCTCACCGGCGATCGCCATCGAGCAGAAATCCACGTCTCATAACCCGCGCTCCACCGTGGGCACGGCCACCGAGATCCATGACTACCTGCGGCTGCTGTTCGCCCGCGCCGGCACGCCGCACTGTCCCAGTCACGGCCACGCACTCGAGGCCCAGACGGTCAGCGAGATGGTCGATCAGATCCTCGCCCAACCCGATGACCGCCGCTATATGCTGCTGGCTCCCCGGATCCGCGGCCGCAAGGGTGAACATCGCGAGGTATTCGCTGATCTGCGCAACCAGGGGTTCGTGCGCGCGCGGGTGGACGGCCGAGTGGTGGACCTCGATGAGCGACCGGCACTCGATGCCCATGCCGCCCATGATATCGATGTGGTCATCGATCGCTTCCGCATCCGGCCCGATCTGGCGATCCGACTGGCGGATTCGCTGGAGACCTGTCTGGCACTCGGCGAAGACGTTGCGGAACTCGCCGACATCGACGATGCCGACCATCCGCCGCTGGTGTTCTCGGCCCGCTACGCCTGCCCGGAGTGCGGGTATACGATCAGCGAGCTGGAGCCACGGCTTTTCTCATTCAATAACCCCCAGGGCGCGTGTCCGACCTGTGACGGGCTGGGCGTGGAGCAGTTCTTCGATCCGGCCCGCGTCGTCGCCCATCCCGAGCTCTCTCTGGCGGCCGGCGCGGTCCGGGGCTGGGACCGGCGCAACGCCTACTACGGTCAGATCATCAACGACCTGGCGAACCATTACGGTTTCGATGTCGACACCCCCTGGCGGTCGCTGCCGGCGGACGTCCGGGAGATCCTGCTCTACGGCAGTGGCGAGACGCCGATCCGCTTCCACTATGCCGGGGCCCGGCGCGGGCGGGGTCAGGTGAGCGAGCACCCATTCGAGGGCGTCGTCAACAACATGACCCGCCGCTATCGCGAGACCGAATCCACCGCTGTGCGCGAGGAATTGGCCCGCTATCTGACCCGACGGACCTGCCCGGACTGCGATGGCAGCCGGCTCAATGCCGCGGCCCGTCATGTCACCGTGGCCGGCTATGATCTGGCCACCATCAACGCCCTGTCCATCGGTGAGACGGCACGCGCCATGGCGGCGCTGGACCTGACCGGTGCCCGTGCCACGATCGCCGAGAGCATCCTGCGCGAGATCGGCCAGCGTCTGCGGTTTCTGGTGAACGTCGGCCTCGACTACCTGAGCCTCGAGCGCAGCGCCGACACCCTCTCCGGCGGCGAAGCCCAGCGGATCCGCCTCGCCAGCCAGATCGGCGCCGGCCTGGTCGGGGTGATGTATGTCCTCGACGAGCCGTCGATCGGTCTGCACCAGCGCGATAACAACCGCCTGCTGGATACACTGCGGCATCTGCGTGATCTGGATAACACCGTCATTGTGGTCGAGCATGACGAGGACGCGATCCGGGCGGCCGATCATATCGTCGACATGGGCCCGGGTGCGGGCCACGAGGGCGGTGCCGTGATCGCCACCGGCACGGCCGACACGCTCATGGACTCAGCCGACTCACTGACCGGTGACTATCTGGCCGGTCGCCGCCGCATCGACGTGCCCACGCATCGCAACGCGCCCGATCCGGCCCGGATGATCGATATCCGCGGGGCGCGCGGCCATAACCTCCAGTCAGTGGATGCGAGCCTGCCGGCGGGGCTGATGACCGGCGTCACCGGTGTCTCCGGCTCGGGCAAGTCAACGCTGGTGAACAGCACCCTGTATCCAGCCGCGGCCGCCGCACTCAATGGCGCCGACACCGCACCGGCGGACTGTGAGGCGATCGATGGGCTGGGGCATTTCGACAAGGTTGTGGATATCGATCAGAGCCCCATCGGGCGAACGCCGCGCTCCAACCCAGCCACTTATACCGGGCTTTTCACGCCGATCCGCGAGCTCTTCGCCGCCACCGCCGAGGCCCGCTCGCGGGGCTACGGCGCCGGTCGATTCAGTTTCAACGTCCGCGGCGGGCGCTGCGAGGCCTGTCAGGGCGATGGCGTCATCCGGGTCGCCATGCACTTCCTGCCCGATGTCTACGTCCCCTGCGACACCTGCCGAGGCGCCCGCTACAACCGCGAGACCCTCGAGATCCGCTATCGGGGCCACACCATCGCCGATGTGCTCGGGATGAGCGTCAGCGAGGCGCTGGAGATCTTCTCAAGCATCCCCGCCCTCGCCCGGAAGCTGCGCACGCTGGTCGAAGTGGGGCTTGGCTACGTCAAACTCGGCCAGAACGCGGTGACACTCTCGGGCGGGGAGGCACAGCGCATCAAGCTGGCCCGCGAACTGTCCCGCCAGAGCACGGGCCAGACGCTCTACATCCTCGATGAGCCCACCACCGGACTGCATTTCCACGATATCGCCCAGCTGCTCGAGGTCCTGCATCGACTGCGCGATGAGGGCAACACGCTGGTGGTCATCGAGCATAATCTCGATGTGATCAAGACCTGTGACTGGCTGATCGACCTGGGACCCGAGGGCGGCGGCGGCGGGGGCCGGATCGTCGCCACCGGGACACCCGAGGCCGTCGCGGCCGAGCCGAAGTCGCATACCGGCCGCTATCTGGGACCGCTACTCGCCGCACCGGGCGCGCGGTGAAAAGCCGGCGCCCTCAGGGCAACAGGTGTTTGACCGCGTCCCGCTCCTCGATGAGCTCCTGCTCGGTCGCGCTCATGCGCTCGCGTGAGAAGGCATCGATCTCAAGCCCCTGGACGATCTCGTAGCGCCCGTCGACGCAGCGGACCGGAAAGGAGTAGATCAGGCCCTCGGTAATGCCATAGCTACCATCCGAGGGGATCGCCATACTCACCCAGTCATCGCCGCTCGTCCCGAGGGTCCAGTCGCGCATGTGGTCGATGGCGGCACTGGCGGCCGAGGCGGCACTGGACTGGCCACGCGCCTTGATAATGGCGGCACCGCGCTGCTGGACCGTGGGGATGAAGCTCTCCTCGAGCCAGCTCTGGTCGACGAGCTCGCCCGCCGCCTTGCCGTCCACCACCGCATGGGTCACATCCGGGTACTGTGTGGCCGAGTGATTGCCCCAGACCGTCAAGCGCTCGATCCCGGTGACATGGCTGCCCGTGCGGTTGGCGAGCTGCGCCAGCGCCCGGTTATGATCCAGCCGGGTCATCGCCGTGAACGAGCGCGGATCGAGATCCGGCGCGTTATGCCGTGCGATCAGGGCGTTGGTATTGGCCGGATTACCCACCGCGAGGACGCGCACATCGCGGCTCGCCACCGCATTCATCGCCTGCCCCTGCGCCGAGAAGATCGCGGCGTTGGCCTCGAGGAGGTCCTTGCGCTCCATCCCCGGTCCGCGCGGCTTCGCACCGACGAGGAGGATGTAATCGGCATCCTGGAACGTCTCCTCGGGCTTATCACTGGCCTGGAGCCCCGCGACCAGCGGAAACGCGCAGTCGTCGATCTCCATCATGACGCCCTGCACGGCATCCATGGCGGGCGGCACCTCGAGGAGCTGCAGGATCACCGGCTGATCGGGCCCGAGCATGTCGCCCGAGGCAATGCGGAACAAAAGGCTATAACCGATCTGGCCGGCTGCGCCGGTGACCGCTACACGTACAGGTGTCTTCATCGGACTCCTCCATCAACGTCTTAAGCGCCAGCTTTCCTCACTGCCGCAGGTGCCCGGAGTCTAGCAGAAGACCCTCCCTGACCGCAGGAGGCGGCTCTGCAGCCATAAAAAAGCCGCCCCGCGGCGGCTTTTCTTGTGGCGTCGGCGAACACCGACGCAAGGCCCGGGGAGAATCGCCCTCAGGCGACCTCTTCCTGCTCGTCGTCTTCCTCGACCACGGGCCGATCCACCAGCTCCACAAACGCCATCGGCGCGTTGTCGCCCGCCCGGTAACCGGCCTTGAGAATCCGCAGGTACCCACCGGGGCGCTCGCTGTAGCGCGGTCCGAGCTCATCGAAGAGCTTGCTGACGATCGCCTTGTTGCGCAGCCGCGAGAACGCCAGCCGACGGTTGGCCGTGGTGTCGTTGCCCGCGAGCGTGATGAGCGGCTCCGCCACACGCCGAAGCTCCTTAGCCTTGGGGAGCGTGGTCCGGATCGCCTCATGCTCGAACAGCGACGCAGACATATTGCGGAACATCGCCTGGCGGTGGGAACTGTTCCGATTGAGTTTTCGTCCAGCTTTACGATGACGCATCAGTCTTTCCCCTTAACCCATGGCCCGGTTGCCGTCTTCGAGACCCGCCGGCGGCCAGTTCTCGAGACGCATGCCGAGTTGAAGCCCGTTCTGTGCCAGGACTTCCTTGATTTCGTTGAGTGATTTCTTGCCAAGATTCGGCGTCTTGAGCAACTCCACCTCGGTGCGCTGCACGAGATCGCCGACATAGTGGATGCTCTCCGCCTTGAGGCAGTTCGCCGAACGCACCGTGAGCTCCAGATCATCGATCGGCCGCAGCAGGACCGGATCCACGTCGGGCTCCTTGCGCCGCGGCTGGGCGGCCCCTTCACCGCCCTCCAGATCGACGAACACCGACATCTGGTCGCGCAGGACGCCGGCGGCCAGCCGGACCGCTTCCTCCGGCTCCATCACGCCACTGGTTTCGACGTCCATCACCAGCTTGTCCAGATCGGTGCGCTGTTCGACACGCGCGCTCTCGACGTTGTACGAGACCCGCCGCACCGGGCTGTAGGTCGCATCCACCGCCAGCCGGCCGATGGTGCGCTCCTCTTCCGGATCACGGGCCGTCGCGGGCTCGTAACCCCGTCCACTCGCCACGGTGATGGACATGCTGATCTCACCGGCCTTGGTCAGATTGCAGATGACCAGTTCCGGGTTCTTGACCTCGATATTCTGCTCATCCGCGATATCGCCGGCCGTCACGGCGCCCGGCCCCTTTTTGCTCAACCGCAGGGTGGCCTGCTCCCGTCCTGTCAGACGGACCGCCAGTCCCTTGAGATTGAGCAGGATGTCGACGACGTCTTCCTGCACCCCGTCCATCGCGGTGTACTCGTGCAGCACATCGTCGATTTCGACTTCGGTGACGGCGAACCCCGGCATGGAGGAGAGAAGGACGCGCCGAAGCGCATTGCCCAACGTATGACCGAAACCGCGCTCAAGCGGCTCGAGGGTGATGCGGGCGCGCTTGTCACTCACCGCATCCACATCGACCACCCGGGGTTTAAGGAAGTCCTTAAACTGACCCTGCATGAATACCACTCCTGATCGGTAGTGACGCCACTCGCGGCACTACTTGGAATAAAGCTCAACAATCAGGGATTCGTTGATCTCGGCGGCGAGCTCAGCCCGCTCCGGCCGCTGCTTCAACGATCCCTTGAAATTCTTCGAGTCGCCCTCGAGCCACTCCGGCACGCCATTCTGCTGCGCCATCTCGAGCGCCGCCTGCACCCGCAGCTGCTTCTGCGCCCGCTCGCGGATGGCGACCTCGTCACCGGGCTTCACTTCGGCCGACGCGACGTTGGTGGTCCGCCCGTTGTGCAGCACCGCGCGGTGGGCCACCAGCTGGCGTGCCTCCGCCCGCGTCGCGGCAAAGCCCAGCCGGTAGACGACGTTGTCGAGCCGCGTCTCGAGCAGCTGCAGCAGATTCTCGCCGGTGTTGCCCTTGCGGCGGTCTGCCTCGCGGTAATACTTGCGGAACTGCTTCTCGAGCACGCCGTACATACGGCGGACCTTCTGCTTTTCGCGCAGCTGAAGCCCATAGTCCGAGAGCCGCCCCCGACGCTGACCGTGCTGGCCGGGCGGCGTGTCGAGCTTGCACTTGCTGTCGAGTGAGCGGACGCCGCTCTTCAAATAAAGATCTGTTCCCTCGCGGCGCGCGAGTTTGCAGGTCGGTCCGATGTAACGTGCCATTTCTATGATCCCCTGATCAGACGCGACGCTTCTTGGGCGGACGGCATCCGTTATGCGGAATAGGCGTCACGTCTTCGATATTGGTAATGCGGTAGCCGACGTTGTTCAGCGCGCGGACCGCGGACTCGCGCCCGGGGCCCGGCCCTTTCACCCGCACATCGAGGTTCTTGAGCCCATAGTCCTTGGCGGACTCGCCGGCACGCTCCGAGGCGACCTGCGCTGCGAACGGCGTGCTCTTGCGTGATCCACGAAAGCCACTGCCGCCGGCACTGGCCCAGGCGAGCGCGTTGCCCTGACGGTCGGTAATGGTGATCACCGTGTTGTTGAAGCTCGCGTTGACATGCGCGATGCCATCGACAACCGTGCGCTTGACGCGCTTACGGGTGCGGGTGGTTGGCTTGGCCATTTAAAACCTGTCCTGCTATTGCGTTAACGGGTGACGGAGCGACGCGGTCCCTTACGGGTCCGTGCGTTGGTCTGCGTGCTCTGCCCGCGGACCGTCATACCGCGCCGATGGCGGATACCGCGGTAGCAGCCCATATCCATCAGTCGCTTGATGTCCATGGCCACCTGACGGCGCAGATCGCCCTCGACGGCATATTCATTGACGACAGCGCGCACACGCTCGAGCTCATCATCGGTGAGCTCGCGGATCTTGCGATCGGGTGCGATGTCCGCTGCCTTGCAGATATCGGCTGCACGAGTCCGGCCTACGCCGTAAATCGAGGTCAGCGCGATCACTGTATGTTTGTTGGCGGGAATGTTGACGCCAGCAATACGGGCCATGAGCCGTTACTCCAGGATTATTCTTTTCACTCGGAAACCCGGCAGTATAACCAGATCACCCATTAGCATTCAAGATATGCGTTGTCGTCAGCCCTGACGCTGTTTATGCCGGGCGTCGGAGGTGCAGATCACCCTTACTGTGCCGCCCCGCTTGATTACCTTGCAGTTGCGGCAGATCTTCTTGACTGAGGCACGTACTTTCATCGTCCCGTCTCCAAATTTCCTGTTCAGCGTGCCAGGCCGCTGCCGCCACCACGGCCGTGCGCCTGCAGATTAGCTTTCTTCATCAGCGGCTCGTACTGGTGCGAGACCAGATGGGCCTGAAGCTGCGACATGAAGTCCATGACCACGACCACGATGATCAGCAACGAGGTTCCACCGAAATAGAACGGCACGTTGAGATAGAGGATCAGGAACTCCGGAAGCAGGCACACCGCTGTGATGTATCCCGCGCCCACCAGTGTGAGCCGCGTCATGACCTTATCGATGTAGCGAGAGGTCTGTTCACCCGGACGCACGCCGGGAATGAACGCGCCTGAGCGCTTGAGATTGTCGGCGGTATCCCGCGAATTGAACACCAGTGCGGTGTAGAAAAAGCAGAAGAAGATGATCGCCGCCGCATAGAACGCAATGTAGAGCGGCTGCCCGGGGCTGAGCGTCTGCCCGAGCCGCTGCATCCAGGCGAGCCCTTCCATCTCGCCGAACCACTGACCGATGGTTGCCGGGAAGAGGATGATGCTCGAGGCGAAGATCGCCGGAATGACGCCGGCCATGTTGATCTTCAGCGGCAGATGACTGGTCTGCCCCGCGTACATCTTCCGACCCTGCTGACGGCGCGCATAGTTGATCGTGATCCGGCGCTGACCGCGTTCCATGAACACGATGAACCAGATGACACCGACCGCCAGCGCCAACAGCACGATCACGGTCGGGATGCCGAGCTCACCGGTCCGCGTCAGCTCAAGCGTTCCGCCAAGCGCCGAGGGCAACCCGGCCACGATGCCGGCGAAGATGATCAGTGAGATCCCATTGCCAATGCCCCGTTCGGTGATCTGCTCGCCCAGCCACATCAGGAACATCGTCCCGGTGACCAGCGTCGTGGTCCCGATGAACACGAACATCGGTCCCGGGTTGAGGACGACGCCCTGGTTCTGGAGCGCGACGGTGATACCGATGCCCTGGAACAGGGCAAGCCCCAGCGTGCCGTAGCGCGTGTACTTGGTGATGGCCCGCCGGCCCTGCTCACCCTCATTGCGCAGCTGCTTGAGGTAGGGCACCACCGCCGACATGAGCTGCATGATGATCGATGCAGAGATATACGGCATCACACCCAGTGCAAAGATCGACAGGCGCCCCAGCGCGCCCCCGGAGAACATGTTGAACATATCGAGGATGGTCCCCGACTGCTGTTCGAACATCTCCGCGAGTGCGCCCTGGTCAATGCCCGGGATCGTGATATGCGCACCGAGCCGATAGATGACCAGCGCGATCACCACAAAGGTGAGCCGCTGACGGACTTCCGTCAGACGGCCCACGCCCCCGAACGAGCCAGCATTGGCGGATGGCCCGGCCACTTAAACCTCGACCTTGCCGCCAGCTTTTTCGATGGCCGCCCGTGCGCCCGCCGTTGCCCGCACACCCCGCAGGGTGACAGCCCGGTGGACCTCACCGGACAGCACGACCTTGGCCTGGCGCGCATTGCGCGGAACGACACCGGCCGCCTGCAGCGTATCCAGCGTCACCTCATCGCCGTCGACCTGTCCGACCTCATGCAGCCGGACCTCGGCGACATACTGGCCCTTGCGCGAGTTGAAGCCGACCTTCGGCACCCGACGCTGCAGCGGCATCTGACCGCCCTCGAAGCCGACCTTGGTGAAGCCGCCGCTACGGGACTTCTGACCCTTGTGACCCCGACGCGCGGTCTTGCCCATACCCGAGCCCGCGCCACGGCCGACGCGCTCGGCGTCAGGCCGCGAACCCGGTGCCGGACGTAGTGTATTCAAACGCATTTCCTAGACCTCCTCGACGGAGAGCATGTAGGAGACCTTATTGATCATCCCTCGATTCTCCGGCGTATCCGCGACCACGACACTGTGGTGCATCCGGCGCAGGCCAAGGCCCGCAATGCACGCCTTGTGACTCGCTACGCGGTTGGCGAAGCTGCGAACCACGGTCACGCGAAGCTGTTTACTCTTTGCCATGATCAGCCCTGGACCTCTTCTACCGTCTTGCCGCGCTTGGCCGCGACGTACTCCGGCGAATCGTACTCGGTCAGGGCATTGATCGTCGCCTGCACGACGTTGATCGGATTCCGCGATCCCAACGCCTTCGCAAGCACGTCATTGACGCCCACGACCTCGAACACCGCACGCATGGGACCACCGGCGATGATCCCCGTACCCGCCGATGCCGGCTGCATGTAGACCTTGCTCGAGCCGTGGTAGCCGGTCATCGCGTACTGCAGGGTCGGCCCGTTGAGGTTCACCGCCCGCATGTTGAAGCGCGCCCGCTCCATCGCCTTCTGGATGGCGAGCGGCACTTCACGGGCCTTGCCATAACCAAAACCGACCGAGCCGTCGCCGTCACCAACCACCGTCAGAGCGGTAAAGCCGAACTGGCGGCCGCCCTTAACGACCTTCGCCACGCGGTTGATGGTAATGAGCTTCTCGCGGAGGCCCTCACCATTGACATCGTTCGTCGCCATCGCCTACCTGCCCCTATTCAGAATTTGAGTCCGGCTTCACGGGCTGCATCGGCAATCGCCTGCACCCGGCCGTGATAGTTGAAGCCCGAACGATCGAAAGCCACTTCGGTCACGCCCGCAGCGCTCGCCCGCTCGGCAATCGCCCGTCCGACCGCCTTGGCGGCCTCGACATTGCCGCCATTGGCGAGCGACCCGCGCATGTCCTTCTCGAGGGTCGATGCGGACGCCAGCGTCCGGGATGCATCGGCCGAGATGATCTGCGCGTAAGTGTGGCGCGGCGTCCGGTGAATGGTCAGCCGAACTGCTCCGAGCTGCCGCATCTTCGCACGGGCCTTGCGGGCCCGGCGGTCTCTTGCTGCCTTCTTTTCCATCGCCATTACTTCTTCTTGGCTTCCTTCATGATGACCCGCTCATCGGCATAGCGGACGCCCTTGCCCTTGTAGGGCTCCGGCGGCCGGTAAGCGCGGATATCCGCAGCGACCTGGCCGACCTGCTGCTTATCCACTCCACGGACCACGATTTCGGTGTTTGACGGTGTCTCGACCGTGACCCCGGCGGGCACCGGATGATCGACCGGGTGCGAGAACCCGAGCGTCAGATTGATCGTCTCACCCTTGGCCTGCGCCCGGTAACCGACACCCACCAGCTTGAGCTGACGCTCAAAACCCTCGTGGACGCCGTGCACCATGTTATTCAGCAGTGCCCGGGTGGTCCCGGCCAGCGCAACCGCCGCCTGGCGTTTGCGATTCGCCTCAAACGTCAGGGTCTGCTCTTCCTGTCCGACATCGACCCACTCATGGACCGTGTGACTGAGCTCGCCCTTGGCGCCCTTGACGGTGACCTGACGATCCTCGCCCAGATGGACTTCCACGCCGCTCGGGATCGTCACCGGACTG
This sequence comes from Spiribacter curvatus, assembly GCF_000485905.1. Lineage (NCBI taxonomy): Bacteria > Pseudomonadati > Pseudomonadota > Gammaproteobacteria > Chromatiales > Ectothiorhodospiraceae > Spiribacter > Spiribacter curvatus. Next base: position 1,657,564 of record NC_022664.1, read on the forward strand.
TTCGCTACTCTCGACATGACCGTTTATCCCGCTCCTAGAACACCACGCAGAGGACTTCACCACCGTGGCCGGCGTCGCGCGCCGCCCGATCGGTCATAACACCCTGCGAGGTGGAAATGATGGCTGTTCCCAGCCCGCCGCGCACACGGGGCAGCGTTCCCCGTCCTTCAAAGCGCCGCAGACCGGGCCGACTCACGCGCTGAATCTCCTCGATGACCGGACGGCCCTCGTAGTACTTCAGCGTCACCGCCAGCGTGGGCTTTTTCTCAGTGCCCTCGACCCGATAGTCGTGGACATAGCCCTCGTCCTTCAGCACACGGACGATAGCCAGCTTCAACTTCGAGGAGGGCATCGAGACCTCCGGCTTCTCAGCGGTCTGCCCGTTACGAATGCGGGTCAGCATATCCGCGATGGGATCGGTCATGCTCATGTTCGCGTCACCTGGTTCCTTGCCTGGTTACTGTTGCCCATGCCACTTACCAGCTGGACAGCTTCAGGCCGGGGATCTCACCGCGCATGGCGGCCTGGCGGAGCATGTTCCGGGACAGCCCGAACTTGCGGTAGTAACCGCGCGGCCGGCCCGACACATTGCACCGATTGCGGCCCCGTACCGGGCTGGCATTCCGGGGCAGGTTCTGTAGCTGCTCCTGGGCTGCCACCCGCTCCTCCTCGGAGGAGGCAGGGCTGCGGATAATCTCCTTAAGCTCGGCGCGTTTCGCCGAATGCTTATTGCGAAGGCGCTCACGCTTGAGCTCTCGCTGGACCATGGAAACCTTGGCCATTTCCTGCCCTCTTTACTTGCGGAACGGGAATCCAAAGCCCTCCAGAAGGGCCATGGCTTCCTCGTCCTTAACTGCTGTAGTGCCGATCGCGATATCCATACCGCGGACTGCGTCGATCTTGTCGAATTCAAGCTCCGGGAACACGAGCTGCTCGCCGATCCCGAGGTTGTAATTGCCACGGCCGTCGAACGAGCGCGGCGAGAAGCCACGAAAGTCACGGATCCGCGGGGCGGCGATGTTCACCAGCCGATCGAGGAATTCATACATCCGGTCCCGGCGCAGCGTGACCTTCACACCGATCGGCCAGCCCTCGCGGATCTTGAACCCGGCGACCGCCTTGCGCGTATAGGTCACGATCGGCTTCTGCCCGGTCACCAGTGACAGGTCGGACGCCGCGTTGTCGACGACCTTCTTGTCGCGGATCGCTTCACCGAGGCCAATGTTGACGACGATCTTATCGAGCCGTGGCACCTGCATCGGGTTGGCATACTCGAACCGCTGCGACAGCGTCCCAACGATCTTGTTTGTGTATTGCTCACGCAATCTGGCCATCTCGATACCCTAATCAATCAGCGTGTTGTCGGATTTGAAGAAGCGCACGCGGCGGCCGTCTTCACCCACTCGAACACCGACGCGGTCAGGCTGACCGGTGCTCGGGTTGTAAATCGCTACGTTGGAGCGATGCAGCGGCTTCTCCTGCTCAATGATCCCGCCGGAATCATTGGCCTGGGGATTCGCCCGCTTGTGCTTTTTCACCTTGTTCGCGTTCTCGACAACGACGCCATCCCGATCCGGCATGACACGGATGACGCGCCCGCGCCGACCCTTATCCTTGCCCGCGATCACCATGACTTCGTCACCGGCCTTAATCTTCTGCATCGTTACAGCACCTCCGGGGCCAGAGAGATGATTCGCATGAAACGCTCGGTGCGCAGTTCACGCGTCACCGGACCGAACACACGGGTACCGACCGGCTGGAGGTTCGCGTTCAACAGCACGGCCGCATTGCCATCAAAGCGGATCAGCGACCCGTCCTGACGACGCACGCCGCGCTTCGTACGGACAACGACAGCGTTATAGACCTCACCCTTTTTCACGCGACCACGCGGGATGGCGTCCTTGACGCTGACTTTGATGATGTCGCCGATGCCGGCGTAGCGGCGCTTGGAACCGCCCAGGACTTTCACGCACTGGACCTCCCGGGCTCCGCTGTTATCCGCCGCGCCTAGCAGCGTCTGCATCTGAATCATGGCGATTGACTCTCTATGATTGGTCGTTGCTTATTGGGCGGGCCGTTCGAGCACGTCCACAAGCTGCCAGGTTTTCTGTTTCGAGACGGGGCGGCATTCCACGACCGACACCCAGTCTCCCTTCTGGCAGACGTTTTCCTCGTCATGCGCGTGGACCTTGGTCGTCCGCCGGATGTACTTGCCATACAGCGGATGCGGGACGAGTCGCTCGACGACGACGGTGATCGTCTTGTCCATCGCCGTGCTCACCACGCGGCCGTTGACCGTGCGCTTGACGCTCTCGTTCTTACTCATGACTCGTTGCCACCCTTGGTCTTCTCGTTGAGCACGGTCTTGATGCGCGCGATCTCGCGGCGCACCCGTGTCATCTGGTCGGGCCGAGCGAGCTGACCCGTGGCCTGCTGCATCCGCAGATTGAACTGCTCCTTGCGACGCTCGAGGAGTTCCTGCTCCAGGCCCTCGACCGTCTTGTCCCGCAACTCATTCGCCTTCATTACATCACCGTCCGTTCGACGAACCGGGTGTGCACGGGCAGCTTGGCAGCCGCGCGGCGGAACGCCTCGCGGGCGACCTCTTCCGACACGCCCTCGATTTCATAGATCACACGACCGGGCTGGACCTTCGCGGCCCAGTGGTCGACGTTGCCCTTACCCTTACCCTGCCGGACTTCCAGCGGCTTTGAGGTGATCGGGGCGTCCGGGAAAATCCGGATCCAGATCTTGCCGCCACGCCGGACGTGGCGGTTGATGGCGCGACGCCCCGCCTCGATCTGGCGGGCCGTGACCGGACCACGCGTGGTCGACTTGAGGCCGAATTCCCCGAAGTTGACCTTGTCGCCGCGGGTCGCAAGACCGTTGTTCCGGCCCTTCTGCTGTTTCCTGAACTTGGTACGCTTTGGCTGAAGCATGACTGACTCCTTTTAACCGCCTAGCTGGCGGCCCGCTGGTTCGGCGCCGTATCGGTATCGAGGATTTCGCCCTTGAACACCCAGACCTTGACGCCGATCACACCGTAAGTGGTCATGGCTTCGGCAAATCCATAGTCGATGTCGGCGCGAAGCGTATGCAGCGGCACACGCCCCTCGCGATACCACTCACTGCGCGCGATCTCGGAGCCGTTCAGACGTCCGCCCACCTGGATCTTGATGCCCTTTGAGCCGATCCGCATGGCGTTGCCCACCGCGCGCTTCATCGCGCGCCGGAACATGATGCGGCGCTCCAGCTGCTGGGCGACATTGTCGGCGACGAGCTGCGCATCGAGCTCCGGCTTGCGGATCTCTTCGATGTTGACGTGAACCGGGATACCCATCCGCTCGGACAGCTGCCGGCGAAGACGGTCAATGTCCTCACCCTTCTTGCCGATGACGATGCCCGGGCGCGCCGTGTGAATCGTAATCAGGGCATTCTTCGCGGGCCGCTCGATCCGGATCTTGCTGATCGACGCATGCGAGAGCCGCTCGCGGATGAACTTGCGGATCTTGTGATCGGTATGCAGCTGATCGCCGAAGCGATTGCTGTTCGCAAACCACATGGACCGCCAGTCTTCGGTGATACCGAGCCGGAACCCGGTTGGATGAACCTTGTGTCCCATTCCTTACCCCTAGTCCTCAGCAACGGCCACAGTAATGTGGCTCGTCCGCTTCAGGATACGATTCGCCGAGCCCTTGGCCCTTGGCTGAATCCGCTTGTACATCGGGCCTTCGTCGACCTGGATGCGCGCGATGCGCAGCTCATCGATATCCGCCCCGTTGTTGTGTTCCGCATTGGCGATCGCCGAATCAACCACCTTGCGCACGATGCCCGACGCCTTGCGGGGACTGAACTCGAGCACCTCCAGGGCGCGCGAAACCGGCAGCCCCCGGATCTGGTCGGCAAGAAGCCGCACTTTCTGCGGCGAAATGATCGCGTATCGAAGCCTGGCCGCCGTTTCCATGCTTACCTCTTCGCCTTCTTGTCGGCCTGATGGCCCTTGAATGTCCGCGTCGACGCGAACTCCCCGAGCTTGTGGCCGACCATGTTCTCGTTCACAAGCACCGGCACATGCTGACGGCCGTTATGTACCGCAATGGTCAGACCAACCATCTCCGGGACTACCATGGATCGCCGCGACCAGGTCTTGATCGGGCGCTTACTGTTGGCCTCCGCCGCCACCTGAACCTTCTTCAGGAGGTGCGTATCGATAAACGGGCCTTTTCGAATCGAGCGTGGCACTTCTGATCCACCCCTTTCCGTTAGCGTTTGCGACGGCGCACGATAAGCTTATCGGTGCGCTTGTTGCTGCGGGTCTTGTGACCCTTCGTCGGAATCCCCCATGGGGTCACCGGATGACGCCCCCCGGAGGTCCGCCCTTCACCACCACCGTGGGGATGGTCCACCGGGTTCATGACCACGCCGCGGACCGTCGGCCGACGGCCGGCGATGCGCGTTGCGCCTGCCTTACCCAGCGAGCGGAGCGAATGCTCCGAATTGCTGACCTCGCCAATGGTCGCCCGGCACTCGCTGAGCACCTTGCGCATCTCACCCGACCGCAGCCGCAGCGTCGCGTACGCACCCCCACGAGCGACGAGCTGGACACCGGCGCCGGCTGAGCGCGCCATCTGCGCCCCCTTGCCCGGGCGCATCTCGATGCAATGCACCTGCGTACCCAGCGGGATGCTGCGCAGCGGCATGGCGTTGCCGGGCTTGATCGGCGAGCCCTGGCCGGAGCGCACTTCCTGGCCGACCTTCAGATTCTTGGGCGCGATGATGTAGCGCCGCTCGCCGTCCCGATACAGCAGCAGGGCGATATTCGCGCTGCGGTTCGGGTCGTACTCGAGCCGCTCGACACGCGCCGGAATATCTTCCTTGTTGCGCCGGAAATCGATGTCCCGGTAACGCCGCTTGTGACCGCCACCGATATGGCGCGTCGTGATTCGACCCTGGTTGTTCCGGCCGCCGCTCTTATTCAGCTTCCGGACCAGGGGCGCATAGGGCTCACCCCGATACAGCCCGCTCTTCACCGGCTGGGCGACGAACCGCCGCCCGGGGGAAGTGGGTTTTGCTTTACGCACTGCCATGATCGTTCAGTCCTGTTCGCTTATTCCACGCCGCCGATGAAATCCAGCTCATAGCCCTCTTCGAGCGCTACATAGGCCTTTTTCCAATCGGGACGACGACCCTGAATCCGGCCGAAGTTCTTGCGCTTGCCGTTGACGTTCGCGACGCGCACGTCGCGGACCGCTACCTCAAACAGCTGCTCGACGGCGGCCTTGATCTCACGCTTGGTCGCGTCCCGCGCGACCTTGAAGGCGACCTGGTTGGCCTCGTCGGCGATCACCGTGCTCTTCTCAGAGACGTGCGGGCCGCGGAGCACCTGGTACATCCGTTCCTGATTCATGCGAGCCACTCCTCAACACGCCGCAGCGCATCCGTTGTCATGACGACGTTCTCGTGCGCCAGGAGCGTCACCGGGTCGAGCCCGACCGTATCCCGCACATCCACCCTGGGCAGATTGCGGACGGCGAGATAGAGCGATTCCGATACCTCGGTATCCACGATCAGCACGTCGTCGCTACCCGCGACCGAGCGCACCTTCTCCAGCGCATCCCGGGTCCGGGGGCTGTCGAGCTCGAACGCCGTGACCACCTGCAGCCGCTCCTGCCGGAGGAGCTCGGAGAGGATCGAGCGCAGCGCGCCCCGATACATCTTCCGGTTGACCTTGACCGAATGGTCGCGCGGCTTGGCCGCGAAGGTCTGGCCACCGCTGCGCCAGAGCGGGCTGCGGATGGTGCCGGCGCGCGCCCGGCCGGTGCCTTTCTGCCGCCACGGCTTGACGCCGCCGCCGCTCACCTCCGAACGGGTCTTCTGTGCCTTCGTTCCGGCGCGGGCGCCGGAGAGATAGGACACCACGACCTGATGGACGAGCGGTTCGCGGTAATCGGCACCCAGCACGGTCTCCGATACCTCGATGGTTGAGCCATCACCCTGCAATGTAAGCTGCATCAGTTACCTCCCGCCGCAGCGAGCTGCTTGACCGCTGGCCGAACGATGACGTCGGCGTCAGCTGGACCGGGAACCGCGCCACGGATCAAAAGCAGGTTGCGTTCGGCATCGACCCGAACCACCTCAAGGTTCTGCGTCGTCTCACGAACATTACCCATCTGCCCCGACATCTTCTTGCCGGGAAAGACGCGCCCCGGATCCTGTGCCTGGCCAATGGAGCCTGGCGCACGATGGGCCGTCGAGTTGCCGTGGGAGTTGTCCTGCGTGTGGAAGTTATGACGCTTGACCGTGCCCGCGAAGCCCTTGCCCTTGGAGGTGCCTGTCACATCGACAAGCCCACCGGCCTCGAACTGCTCCACCGTCAGCGCACCGCCTGACTCGACGCCGACATCGGCATCGCTGTCCAGACGGAATTCCCAGAGCCCGCGCCCCATCTCGACACCGGCCTTGGCGACATGCCCGGCAATGGCCCGGTTGACACGGTTGGGACGACGCTCGCCAACGGTGACCTGCACGGCGCTGTAGCCGTCATTATGTTCCGCTTTGATCTGCGTGACACGGTTCGGAGTGGCTTCCACCACCGTCACGGGTATCGACTCACCCGTATCCGTAAAAACCCGCGTCATGCCGCGTTTGCGGCCGACGATTCCGATTGCCATCGTCGCTATCCTCTTCTATCGGCTGACCTGATCGGCACAGATGCGGATACACCTCACCTGCCAGGCGATCATCAACCGAATTGTTTCTGTCGAATTGATGCCGGCATTGGCCGGCCTAAAGAGGCCCGCCCCGGCGGGCTGGTCAGTGACCAGTGCCGGAGTAGTTCCCCGAAACTCAGGAGAGCTTGATCTGCACGTCGACACCGGCGGCGAGGTCGAGCTTCATAAGCGCGTCGACCGTCTTGTCCGTCGGGTCGATGATGTCCATCAACCGCTTGTGAGTCCGAATCTCGTACTGATCGCGCGCGTCTTTATTAACGTGCGGCGAGATCAGTACAGTATACCTTTCCTTCTTCGTCGGCAAGGGCACCGGACCCTGAATCTGGGCCCCGGTGCGCTTGGCCGTCTCGACGATCTCTCGGGCCGACTGATCGATCAGCCGGTGGTCGAACGCCTTGAGGCGGATGCGAATCTTCTGATTATTTGATGCCATAACCGATCCCTCGTCGAGCAGCTTGCGGAACATCTCCACCCCGGTCACCACCGTCTTGGTGGTCTTGTTGATGCCAACGATCTCGACATCCGAGCCGGTCTTGATGATGCCACGCTCCACACGGCCCGTGACCACGGTGCCGCGGCCCGAGATCGAGAACACATCCTCGATCGGCATCAGGAACGCACCGTCCACGGCCCGCTCCGGCTCCGGCATGTAGGCATCCATCGCCTGGACGAGCTTGACGATCGCCTGCGAGCCCATCTCGCCGGTGTCCCCCTCGAGCGCCTTCAGCGCCGAGCCGGTGATGATCGGGATGTCGTCGCCCGGGAAGTCATAGCTCGAGAGCAGCTCACGGACCTCCATCTCGACGAGCTCAAGCAGCTCGGCATCGTCCACCATGTCCGCCTTGTTCAGGAACACCACCATGGAGGGCACGCCCACCTGACGCGCGAGCAGGATATGCTCACGGGTCTGGGGCATCGGCCCGTCGGCCGCCGAGACCACCAGGATCGCCCCGTCCATCTGCGCGGCACCGGTGATCATATTCTTCACATAGTCGGCATGCCCGGGGCAGTCGACATGCGCGTAATGCCGGTCGTGGGTCTCGTACTCCACGTGCGCGGTGGCAATGGTGATACCCCGCTCACGCTCCTCAGGGGCGTTGTCGATCATGCTGAAGTCCTGTGCAACACCGCCGTACTCGGCCGCCAGAACCTTCGTCATCGCCGCCGTCAGCGTCGTCTTGCCATGGTCAACATGACCAATCGTGCCAACGTTTACGTGCGGCTTGCTGCGCTCAAATTTCGCCTTGGCCACGGTTCACCTCTTACCCGTCAAATCAAAGAATCCACCCCGACCGAGCCTGTCGCTCAGCCGGCCTTTTTAATCACTTCTTCCGCGATGCTGTTGGGCGCCTCGGCATAGCCGTCGAACTCCATGGAGTAGGCGGCCCGGCCCTGCGTCGCCGAACGGAGGTCGGTAGCATAACCGAACATCTCCTTGAGCGGCACCGCGGCGCGGATGATCTTGCCACCCGGGCCATCCTCCATGCCCTGCAGCGTGCCGCGCCGGCGGGTCACGTCGCCCATGACGTCCCCCATGAAGTCCTCCGGTGTCGTCACCTCGACCTTCATCATCGGCTCGAGCAGCACCGGATCACCCTTCATGAAGCCGTCCTTGAAGGCCATCGAGCCGGCGATCTTGAAGGCCATCTCCGAGGAGTCGACATCATGGTAGGAGCCATCGAACAGCTCGACCTCGAGGTCGACCACCGGGAACCCGGCGAGCACGCCGCTCTCCATCTGCTCCTGAATGCCCTTATCAACCGACGGGATGTATTCCTTGGGCACGACACCGCCAACGATCTTGTTGCGGAACTCGTAACCCTCGCCCCGATCGCGTGGCTTCATGCGGATCCAGACGTGGCCGTACTGACCCCGGCCGCCCGACTGGCGCACGAACTTGCCTTCCACCTCGATGGGCTTGCGGATGGCCTCGCGATAAGCCACCTGAGGCTCACCGACCTTGGCTTCCACCTTGAACTCGCGCTTGAGCCGGTCGACGATGATCTCGAGATGCAGCTCACCCATCCCGGAGATGATCGTCTGCCCCGACTCCTCATCGGTGCGCACCTGGAATGACGGGTCCTCCTGGGCCAGCTTGCCCAGCGCGATCCCCATCTTCTCCTGGTCGCTCTTGGTCTTGGGCTCGACCGCCACGGAAATCACCGGATCCGGGAACTCCATGCGCTCCAGGGTCACGCGATTGCTGTTATCACAGATCGTCTCGCCCGTCGTAATGTCCTTGAGACCGATCGCCGCGGCGATGTCGCCGGCGCGGACCTCGCTGATCTCCTTGCGCTCCTTGGAGTGCATCTGAACGATACGACCGAGGCGCTCCTTCTTGCCCTTGACCGGGTTGTAGACGGTGTCGCCGGTCTTGACCACGCCCGAGTAGACGCGGAAGAACGTCAGTGTCCCCACATAGGGGTCGGTGGCGATCTTGAACGCCAGTGCCGCGAACGGCTCATCGTCGTTGGACTCACGGATGACCGTGCTGCCGTCCTCGAGCTCCCCCTCGATGTCCGGGACCTCACTCGGCGACGGCATGTACTCGACCACCGCGTCGAGCATGGCCTGGACGCCCTTGTTCTTGAACGCCGAACCACAGAGGACCGGGACCACCTCGTTGGCGATGGTCTGCACGCGCAGGCCATGATTGATCTCGTCAACGGTCAGCGCTTCGCCGCCGATGTACTTATCCATCATCTCTTCACTGGCCTCGGCCGCCGCCTCGACGAGGGCCTCACGGTATCTGGCCGCGTCGTCGGTAAGCTCGGCGGGGATCTCGACCTCTTCGTAGGTCGTCCCCATGTCCTTCTCGTTCCAGTAAATCGCCTTCTGGCGGATCAGGTCGATCACGCCGGCGAAGTTGTCCTCGGCGCCAATCGGCAGCTGGACCGGCACGGCGTTGCAGCCGAGCCGCTGCTTGAGCATGTCCACGCAGCGGAAGAAGTCGGAGCCCATCTTGTCCATCTTGTTGACGAACACCATGCGCGGAACGCCATAGCGGTTCGCCTGCCGCCAGACGGTCTCGGTCTGCGGCTCGACGCCGGCGTTGGCATCGAGCACACAGACGGCGCCGTCGAGCACCCGGAGGGAGCGCTCGACCTCGATGGTGAAGTCCACGTGCCCGGGCGTGTCGATGATGTTGATGCGCGTCTCGGGGTACTGCTGGTCCATGCCGCGCCAGAACGTGGTCGTGGCCGCAGAAGTAATGGTGATGCCACGCTCCTGCTCCTGGTCCATCCAGTCCATGACGGCCGCGCCGTCATGCACCTCACCCATCTTATGGGAGATGCCGGTGTAGAAGAGAATGCGCTCGGTGACCGTTGTCTTGCCGGCATCAATATGCGCCATGATGCCGATATTACGGTAGCGCTCGATCGGTGTTTTGCGTGCCAAAACCTGTTACCCCTGAACCTGATTACCAGCGGAAATGGGAGAAGGCCTTGTTGGCCTCCGCCATACGATGGGTATCTTCCCGCTTTTTCACCGCACTGCCACGACCCTCGGCTGCTTCCAGCAGCTCGTTGCCGAGACGGTGCCCCATGGTGGCCTCACTCCGTTTGCGCGCGGCCTCGATCACCCAGCGCATGCCGAGCGTGTTACGCCGCTGCGGACGCACCTCGACCGGCACCTGATAGGTCGCACCACCCACGCGGCGGGACTTCACCTCGACCACCGGACGGACCTTGTCCAGCGCGGTCTCGAGGACTTCCATCGGCTCGCCGCTGTTCTTCTCGGCGATGCGGTCGAGCGCGGTGTAGACGATCTTCTCGGCCACCGCCCGCTTGCCGTCGCGCATGATCATGTTCACAAAGCGCGTCAGCATCTCGCTGTCGTACTTCGGATCGGCAAGGACCTTGCGCTTCGGTACTTCTCTTCTTCTCGGCATGATTGACTACCCGCTTATCCTTTGGGCCGCTTGGCGCCGTACTTGGAACGACCCTGACGGCGCTTGCTGACACCGGCGGTGTCCAGCGAGCCACGCACGACGTGGTAGCGCACACCGGGAAGGTCCTTGACTCGGCCGCCGCGAATGAGCGCGACCGAATGCTCCTGGAGGTTATGCCCCTCACCGCCGATGTAGCTCGCGACCTCGTAGCCATTGGTGAGCCGCACACGGGCGACCTTCCGCAGCGCCGAGTTCGGCTTCTTCGGGGTGGTGGTATAGACGCGGGCGCAGACGCCTCGCCGCTGAGGACAGGCCTCAAGCGCCGGCACGTTGCTCTTCTCGTGCCGCCGCTTGCGAGGCTTGCGCACCAGCTGATTGATCGTGGCCATAGAGTTTTGACTCCCGTCCTTCAACGAACGCCGGACTGGGAACACCAGCTCCGGCGAAAGCCGATAAGTGTAGGATCGGGCTTCATGGGTGTCAACCAGAAGCCCTGACCCGCTAGTTTTCCGACAAGTCGCTCGTGTCAGGCGCCGCCGCGGCGTTACCCAATCCGAACTGTGGCGCCATGGGGATCATCGGTGCCGGCGTTTCGCGACGCTGGCGCTGACGATCCTGGTGATACGCATAGCCCGTGCCCGCCGGGATCAGACGACCGACGATCACGTTCTCCTTGAGACCCCGCAGGTCGTCCCGCGCCCCGCGGGTGGCCGCATCGGTGAGCACCCGCGTGGTCTCCTGGAACGACGCCGCGGAGATGAACGAATCGGTGGCCAGCGAGGCCTTGGTGATCCCCAGCAGCTGGGGCTCCCAGACCGCCGGGTCACGGCCCTGCTCGATGAGCTGTTCGTTCTCTTCCTCGACGCGGCCCCAGTCCGCCTGCTCGCCGCGCAGATACCGGGTGTCACCGGACTCGCGGATCTCGACCTTGCGCAGCATCTGGCGACTGATCACCTCGATGTGCTTGTCGTTGATCTTCACGCCCTGCAGCCGGTAGACGTCCTGGATCTCCTTGACCATGTAGGCGGCGAGTTCGGCCACACCCAGCAGGCGGAGAATGTCGTGCGGGTTGGGCTCGCCATCGGCGATGACCTCACCCTTTTCAACAAACTCACCCTCGAACACCGTGACGTTGCGGTGCTTGGGGATCAGCTCCTCATGCTCCTCACCATCCGGTGTGGTGAGCACCAGCCGCTGCTTGCCCTTGGTGTCCTTGCCAAAGCTCACAGTGCCCGAGGTCTCGGCGAGAATGGCCGGCTCCTTGGGCTTGCGGGCCTCGAACAGGTCGGCCACACGGGGCAGACCACCGGTGATGTCGCGGGTCTTCGACGACTCCTGCGGGATACGGGCGATGACGTCGCCCACATTCACCTCGGCGTTGTCCTCGACGCTCACGATCGCCCCGGCGGGCAGCGCGTAATGGGCCGCGATCTCGGTCCCCGCGAGGTTGAGGTCGTTACCCGCCTCGTCGACCAGTTTCACCACCGGACGGAGGTCCTTGTAGGCCACCTTCTCGTTGGTGCTGGCGCGGACGTGCTCGCCGGTGCCACGACTCTTCGGATCGGTCACCACCAGGCTGCTCAGCCCCGTCACCTCGTCGGTCTCCCGGTTGACGGTGACGCCCTCGACGAAGTCGTAGAACTTCAGCCGCCCCTTCACCTCGGTCACGATCGGGTGGGTATGCGGATCCCAGTTGGCGACGATCTGGCCCGCATCAACCGCCTCCTCTTCGGCGACGGAGATGGTGGCGCCATAGGGCACCTTGTAGCGCTCACGCTCACGGCCGGCCTCATCCATGACCGTGATCTCGCCGGAGCGCGACACCGCCACGAGGTTGCCGGACTGATGCGCGACCGTCTTGAGGTTGTGAAGCCGCACGGTACCGGCGGACTTGACCTGGACGTTGCTGACCGCAGCCGCCCGCGAGGCGGCACCGCCGATGTGGAAGGTGCGCATGGTCAGCTGTGTGCCGGGCTCGCCGATCGACTGCGCGGCAATGACGCCCACCGACTCACCGACATTGACCCGATGCCCGCGCGCCAGATCACGCCCATAGCAGGCGGAGCAGACGCCGTGACGCGTCTCGCAGGTGATCGGCGAGCGGACCCAGATCTCGTCCACACCCTCACTCTCGATCACCTCGATCCGGCGCTCATCAATGAGCTCACCCTGCTCGACGAGCACCTTGCCGGTGCCCGGCTGGACCACGTCCTGGGCGACGATCCGGCCCAGCACCCGCTCACCCAGGGCCTCGACCACGTCGCCGCCCTCGATCAACGGTGTCAGACGCAGGCCGCGGTGGGTGCCGCAGTCCTCCGAGGTCACGACCAGATCCTGGGAGACGTCCACCAGCCGGCGGGTCAGGTAGCCCGAGTTGGCGGTCTTCAGCGCCGTGTCCGCGAGGCCCTTACGGGCACCGTGGGTGGAGATGAAGTACTGCAGGACGTTCAGCCCCTCGCGGAAGTTCGCGGTGATCGGCGTTTCGATGATCGAGCCATCGGGCTTGGCCATCAGACCACGCATGCCCGCCAGCTGGCGGATCTGCGCGGGCGAGCCACGGGCCCCCGAGTCGGCCATCATGAAGATCGAGTTGGTCGACTTCTGCACGATCTCGTTGTCCTCGGCGTCGGTGACGGTCTCCTTGCCGAGCTTTTCCATCATCGCGCTCGCGACTTCCTCGTTGGTGCGCGACCAGATGTCCACCACCTTGTTGTAGCGCTCACCGTTGGTCACCAGACCCGAGGCGTACTGATCCTCGATGTCCTTCACCTCGACCTCGGCATCGGAGAGGATCTGCTCCTTCTCCCCCGGCACGACCATGTCCTCCATCCCGATGGACACCGCGGCGCGGGTCGACATACGGAAGCCGAGATACATGATCTGGTCGGCGAAGACCACCGTCGCCTTCAGACCCAGCCGCCGGTAGCACTGGTCGATCATCTCGGAGATGGCCTTCTTGCTCATATCCCGGTCGACCAGATCGAACGGCAGGCCCTCGGGCACGATGTTGTAGATCAGCGCCCGGCCCGCGGTGGTGTCCACCCGGCGGGTGGCCTCGGTGCGCTGGCCCTCATCATCGACCACCACCTCGTGGATACGCACCGTGACCCGCGCCTGAAGGCTCACCCGGCCACTTTCGTAGGCCCGATGGACCTCATCGAGATCGGCGAAGGTCATGCCCTCACCGGCCTGCTTCTGCAGCACCAGCGACATGTAATAGAGCCCCAGCACGATGTCCTGCGACGCGCCGATGATCGGCTCGCCGGAGGCCGGCGCGAGGACGTTGTTGGTGGCCATCATCAGCGACCGGGCCTCAAGCTGTGCCTCAAGCGCCAGCGGCACATGGACCGCCATCTGGTCACCGTCAAAGTCGGCATTGAACGCCGGGCAGACCAGCGGATGCAGCTGCACCGCCTTGCCCTCGACCAGCACGGGCTCGAAGGCCTGGATGCCCAGGCGATGCAGGGTCGGCGCCCGGTTGAGCATCACCGGGTGCTCGCGGATCACCTCCTCAAGGATGTCCCAGACCTCGGCGGTCTCGCGCTCGACCATCTTCTTGGCCGCCTTGATGGTGGTGGCGAGCCCCAGCCGCTGCAGGCGGGAGAAGATGAACGGCTTGAACAGCTCCAGCGCCATGCGCTTGGGCAGCCCGCACTGGTGCAGGCGCAGGGTGGGGCCGACCACGATCACGGAACGACCGGAGTAGTCGACGCGCTTGCCCAGCAGGTTCTGCCGGAAGCGGCCCTGCTTGCCCTTGATCATGTCCGCCAGCGATTTCAGCGGCCGCTTGTTGGTGCCGGTGATGGCCCGACCGCGACGGCCGTTGTCGAGCAGCGCATCCACCGACTCCTGGAGCATGCGCTTTTCGTTGCGCACGATGATGTCCGGCGCGGACAGATCCAGCAGCCGGCGCAGGCGGTTGTTGCGGTTGATGACCCGGCGGTAGAGATCGTTGAGATCGGAGGTCGCGAAGCGCCCGCCATCGAGCGGCACCAGCGGCCGCAGATCCGGTGGCAGCACCGGCAGCACGGACATCACCATCCACTCCGGCCGGTTGCCCGACTCGAGGAACGACTCGACCAGCTTGAGGCGCTTCGACAGGCGCTTGATCTTGGTCTCGGAGTTGGTCGCATCCATCTGCTCGCGCAGGGTGTCGGTCTCCTCGCGCAGATCGATGTTCTTGAGCAGATGGCCCACCGCCTCGGCGCCCATGCGGGCGTCGAACTCATCGCCATACTGCTCCATGGCATCGAGATACTGCTCGTCGCTCAGCAGCTGGCCCTTCTTGAGCGGGGTCATATTGGGCTCGATGACCACAAAGGCCTCGAAATAGAGGATCCGCTCGATATCGCGCAGCGTCATATCCAGCAACAGGCCGATGCGCGAGGGCAGCGACTTGAGGAACCAGATATGCGCGGCCGGGCTGGCCAGGTCGATATGGCCCATCCGCTCGCGGCGGACCTTGGCCAGTGTCACCTCGACGCCACATTTCTCGCAGACGACACCGCGATGCTTGAGGCGCTTGTACTTGCCGCACAGGCACTCGTAGTCCTTGACGGGGCCGAAGATCTTCGCGCAGAAGAGTCCATCCCGCTCCGGCTTGAACGTCCGATAGTTGATGGTTTCCGGTTTTTTCACCTCGCCAAACGACCACGACCGGATCTTCTCCGGCGATGCCAATCCAATGCGGATGCCATCAAAGTCGTCGAGCTGGGCGCCCGGCTGTTTGAACAGATTCAGTAGGTCTTTCATATCGGCTACCCGTTCAGTCCTGCTCGAGCTCGATATCGATACCGAGGGAGCGAATCTCTTTGACCAGCACGTTGAAGGATTCGGGCATACCCGCTTCCATCTGGTGCTCGCCATCGACGATGTTTTTGTACATCTTGGTCCGGCCGGCGACGTCGTCGGACTTGACCGTCAACATTTCCTGCAGCGTGTAGGCGGCGCCATACGCCTGCAGGGCCCAGACCTCCATCTCGCCGAAGCGCTGGCCGCCGAACTGCGCCTTGCCGCCCAGCGGCTGCTGGGTGACCAGGCTGTAGGGCCCGGTGGAGCGCGCATGCATCTTGTCATCGACCAGATGGTTGAGCTTGAGGATGTGCATGTAGCCCACGGTGACCGGCCGGTCGAAGGCATCACCGGTGCGGCCGTCGTAGAGCTGCGCCTGGCCGCTCTCCGGCAGACCCGCGAGCCGCAGCATGTTCTTGATCTCGCCCTCATTGGCGCCATCGAACACCGGTGTCGCCATCGGCACCCCGCCGCGGAGGTTGTTGCAGAGCTCGACGATCTCCTCATCGGTGAACGCGTCCAGATCCTCCTGCTTGCCGCTGGAGTTGTAGATCTCCGCGAGGAAGCCGCGCAGCTCATCGACCTGCCTGCGGGCATCGAGCATCTCACCGATGCGTCGGCCCAGCCCCTTGGCGGCCCAGCCCAGATGCACCTCAAGGACCTGGCCGACGTTCATGCGCGAGGGCACACCCAGCGGCGAGAGGACGACATCGATCGGCTCGCCGTCGGCCGAGAACGGCATGTCCTCGACCGGGACGACGCGCGAGATGACGCCCTTGTTGCCGTGGCGCCCGGCGAGCTTGTCACCCGCCTGGATGCGACGGCGCACGGCCAGATAGACCTTGACCATCTTGAGCACACCGGGGGCGAGGTCATCACCGGCTCCGATCTTTTCCTTTTTCTCCTCGAGCCGGGCGTCGAACGCCTCACGCTGCGACTTGAGCTGGGCCTGGACCGCCTCGAGCCGTGCCATCGCGTTCTCATCGCGCAGGCGGATCTCGAACCAGCGGCGGCGGTCGATGCCATGCAGGTAATCGGCGGTGATCTCGGTCCCCGCGCTGAGCTGCTCGGGCCCACCATCGGCGACCTGCCCGATCAATGACTGCTCGAGGCGCGCGAACGCATCGTCCTCGAAGATCCGGTACTGATCATCGAGATCCTTGCGGACATCGGCCAGCGCATCGGCCTCGATGGACAGCGCCCGCTCGTCCTTCTCGACGCCATCACGGGTGAACACCTGCACGTCGATGACGGTGCCGTCCATGCCCGAGGACACCCGCTGCGAGGTGTCCTTCACATCCGACGCCTTCTCACCAAAGATCGCCCGCAGGAGCTTTTCCTCCGGCGTCAGCTGGGTCTCGCCCTTGGGCGTGACCTTGCCGACGAGGATGTCACCGGCCTTGACCTCGGCACCGACGTAGACAATGCCCGACTCATCAAGCTTGGAGAGCGCGCTCTCGCCCACATTGGGAATGTCGGCGGTGACCTCTTCCGAGCCCAGCTTGGTGTCGCGGGCGACGGCCGTCAGCTCCTCGATGTGGATGGTGGTGTAGCGATCCTCCTGGACCACATTCTCGGAGATGAGAATCGAGTCCTCGAAGTTATAGCCATTCCAGGGCATGAACGCGACGCGCATGTTCTGGCCCAGCGCCAGCTCGCCCATGTCGGTGGACGGGCCGTCGGCCAGCACATCGCCGCGACCCACGCGGTCGCCGGGGCGGACCAGCGGCTTCTGGTTCTGGCAGGTGCTCTGGTTGGAGCGCGTGTACTTGGTCAGGTTGTAGATGTCGACACCCGGCTCGCCGGACTGCGCCTCATCATCGTTGACCCGCACCACGACCCGGGCGGCGTCGACCTGATCAACGATGCCGCCGCGGTCGGCCACCACGGTGACGCCGGAGTCGACCGCCACGGCCCGCTCCATGCCGGTGCCCACGACCGGCTTCTCGGCCCGCAGGGTCGGCACCGCCTGGCGCTGCATGTTCGAGCCCATGAGCGCGCGGTTGGCGTCGTCATGCTCGAGGAACGGCACCATCGACGCGGCCACCGAGACGATCTGCTTGGGCGAGACGTCCATGTACTGGACCTTGTCCGGCGATGACATGCCGAACTCGTTCTGATGGCGGATCGAGATCAGCGAGTCCACCAGATGGCCACTCTCATCGATACGGGCGTTGGCCTGGGCGATGATGTAGCGGCTCTCCTCAATCGCGGAGAGGTAGTCGACCTGATCCGTCACCTGTCCGTCACGCACCCGCCGATACGGCGTCTCGAGGAAGCCATAGCTATTGAGCCGGGCATAGCAGGCCAGCGAGCTGATCAGGCCGATGTTCGGCCCCTCGGGCGTCTCGATCGGGCAGACCCGGCCGTAATGGGTGGGATGCACGTCGCGCACCTCGAACCCGGCCCGCTCGCGGGTGAGGCCGCCCGGCCCCAGCGCGGAGACGCGGCGCTTATGGGTGACCTCCGAGAGCGGATTGTTCTGGTCCATGAACTGCGAGAGCTGCGAGGAGCCGAAGAACTCCTTGATCGCCGCGGCCACCGGCTTGGCATTGAGCAGCTCCTGGGGCATCAGCCCCTCGCTCTCCGCCAGGCTCAGGCGCTCGCGCACGGCGCGCTCCACCCGGACCAGACCGATGCGGAAGTTGTTCTCGGCCATCTCACCGACACAGCGCACACGACGGTTACCGAGATGGTCGATGTCATCGACCGTTCCCTTGCCGTTGCGGATGTTGATGAGCTCGGAGAGCACCGCGAGGATGTCGTCGTTGTCGAGCACGCCACTGCCCTCGACCTCGTCCCGGCCGACGCGCAGGTTGAACTTCATCCGCCCGACCGAGGAGAGATCGTAGCGATCCTCACTGAAGAACAGGTTCGCGAACAGGTTCTCCGCGGCATCCTTGGTCGGCGGCTCGCCGGGGCGCATCATCCGATAGATCTCGATGAGCGCTTCCAGCGGCGTCGTCGTGGTGTCGATGTTGAGCGTATTGGAGATATACGGGCCCTGATCGACATCATTGATGAACAGGACGTTGAACTTCTTCACCCCGCCATCACGCAGCGCCTGCACGAGCTCGTCGGTCAGCTCGGTGTTGGCCGATGCCAGCACCTCGCCGGTGGACTTGTCGATGACATCCTCGGCGAGCACCCGCCCGACAAGGTAGTCGTCCGGGACCTGGAGCTTTTTCAGGCCCGCCTTGTCCATCTGCCGGATATGGCGGGCGGTGATCCGCCGGCCGCTCTCGACGATGACGTTGCCCTCGCCGTCCTTGATCTCGAACATCGCCGTCTCGCCGCGCAGCCGCTCGGGCACGAGATCCAGATCGGCCCCCTTCTTGCGCAGGTGATAGGTGTTCTTCTCGAAGAACATGTCGAGGATCTGCTCGTTGTCGTAACCGAGCCCGCGCAGCAGCACCGTGGCCGGCAGCTTGCGGCGGCGGTCGATGCGCACATAGATCGAGTCCTTGGGATCGAACTCGAAGTCGAGCCAGGAGCCGCGGTAGGGGATCACCCGGGCGGTGAACAGCAGCTTGCCAGAGCTGTGGGTCTTGCCCTTGTCGTGATCGAAGAACACGCCCGGCGAGCGATGCAGCTGCTGGACGATGACCCGCTCGGTGCCATTGATCACAAAGGTGCCGTTGCGGGTCATGAGCGGCATCTCGCCCATGTAGACTTCCTGCTCACGGATGTCCTTGACCGTGCGGGTGTCCTTGTCGTTGATGACAAGCCGCACGAGCACGCGCAGCGGTGCTGCATAGGTCATGCCGCGGAGCTGACACTCCTTGACGTCGAAGGACGGATCGCCAATGCGGTAATTGACGTATTCAAGGCGCGCGTTGCCGGAGTAGCTCTCGATCGGGAAGACCGAATCGAGGGCCGCCTGCAGGCCTTTGTCGTCCCGCTTGTCCGGGTCCTGTTCAAGCTGCAGGAAATCCCGGTAGGATTCGATCTGGGAGGTCAGCAGATAGGGAACATCCAACACCTTCGGCTGCTTGCCAAAATCATTGCGGATGCGCTTTTTTTCAGTAAACGTATAGGCCATCGAGATTCCTCAACGAGGTCGGGGTCCGCCGTGTGCAAGGCTTCGAGGACTCGCCCAATGCAAGTACTCGCAGACTTGGACACAACGGCCGGCAGCGGATTCCTACCGCAACGGGTTGTACACAAGCACCGAGAGGCCGACAGCCGAATCGGCCGCCAGCCCCCCATCAACGCCCACTCGTGGCGTTCGCGTCGTCAAGCGCTTACTTGAGCTCGACAGCGGCGCCGGCCTCTTCGAGCTGACCCTTCAGCTCGTCGGCCTCGTCCTTGGACGCGGCCTCCTTGACCGGGGCGGGCACGCCCTCCACCAGCGTCTTGGCCTCCTTGAGACCCAGACCCGTGGCGGCGCGGACCGCCTTGATGACGCCGACCTTGTTCTCGCCGAAGCCCGTGAGGACGACGTCGAACTCGGTCTGCTCTTCGGCGGCCTCGGCCTCACCCCCACCGGCGGCGGGTGCGGCGGCGACGGCGGCGGCAGCGGTCACGCCAAACTTCTCTTCCATTGCCTCGATGAGCTCGACGACCTCCATGACGGTCATGTTCGAGATAGTCTCGAGGATGTCTTCCTTGGAAACGGCCATTGTACTTTTCTCCTGGCTGATTCGATTGATAAATGCGTTAACGGCAGCGACAGGGAGCTGTCAGCCCGACTACTTGGCGTCCTTGACGGCGGAAACGGTACGCACCAGCTTGCCCGGCACCTCGTTGAAGGTGGTGGCAAGCTTTTGTACCGGCGCCCGCATGGTCGCCATGAGACGACTGATCGCCTCGTCGTAGGTCGGCAGTGTGGCCAGCCGGTCGATCTCGGATCCGGGGTATTTCTCCCCACCGACGGCGAGCATTTTCACCACCAGCTTATCGTGTTCCTTGGCAAAGCTCTTGAGAACACGGGCGGCGGAGCCGGGATCTTCCTGGGAGAACGCGAGGACGAGCGGACCTTGGAAGTCCTCACTCATGCACTCGAACTCAGTGCCCTCGACGGCGCGCTTGGCGAGGGTGTTCTTCACCACCCGCACATAGACGCCCGCGTCACGGGCCTGCACTCTCAGGCTGTCCATATCACCGGCGGACAGGCCCCGATATTCCGCGGCAACCGCGGAATGAGCCTGACCAGCCACCTCAGCGACTTCCTGCACCATCCGCTTTTTCTGTTCCAGACTTACGCCCATTCAAATGCCTCCTGGAACGGCGGTTGGTAATGGCATCCGGGCCCTCGGCCCGTCTGCCCCGTAACGGTGAACCCGTGCAGGAAACCTGTCCTGTCCGGCACACCGTCTACCGCTGGCGGTCTTCTGACCCTTATGTGGCGAACCACACCAGACGGTCTCTGACGGCTGTCTCGATGACAGCCAGCGACCATTCAACAATGGCCGCACCATCGGGGCCGCCGACCTAGGTCAGCGCCCCCAAATCCACCGGCACCCCCGGTCCCATCGTCGTGGAGACCGTGGCCCGCTTGAGGTAAACACCCTTCGACGAGGCCGGTTTGATCTTCTGCAGATCGTTGATCAGCGCCTGCAGGTTCTGCGCCAGGGCCTGCGGCTCGAAGTCCGCCTTGCCCAGGCTGCAATGGATCAGGCCACCACGGTCGGCGCGGTAGCGCACCTGACCGGCCTTGGCGTTCTGCACGGCCTCGGCCACGTCGGTGGCCACGGTGCCGACACGCGGGTTCGGCATCAGGCCGCGTGGACCGAGCAACCGGCCCAGCTTGCCCACGACACCCATCGCATCGGGGCTGGCGATCACCACGTCGTAGTTCAGCTCGCCGCCCTGCATGCGCTCGGCCAGCTCGTCCATCCCGACGGTATCCGCGCCGGCGGCCTCGGCGGCCTCGGCATTGGCACCCTGGGCGAACACCGCGACCCGCACCGTCTTGCCCGTGCCGTTCGGCAGCACCGTCGAGCCGCGCACCATCTGGTCACCCTTACGCGGGTCGATACCGAGATTGACGGCAACGTCGATGGACTCGGTGAACTGGGCGGTCGCGAGTTCCTTGAGCAGGCCAAAGGCCTCTTCAGCGGCATAAAGGCGGCTGCGATCGATTTTTTCCTCGAACACCCGCTGGCGTTTCGTCAGTTTCGCCATGGTGCTACACCCCCTCCACGTTCAGGCCCATGCTGCGGGCGGAGCCAGCGATCGTCTTGACCGCCGCTTCCATACCAGCGGCATTGAGATCGGGCCACTTGGTCTGCGCGATCTCCTCGAGCTGCTCACGATTCACCGTGCCCACCTTGGTGGTGTGCGGCGTGCCGCTGCCCGACTTGATGCCCGCGGCCTTTTTGAGGAGGACGGCGGCCGGGGGTGTCTTCGTGACGAACGTAAAGCTGCGGTCCGAATAGACGGTGATCACCACCGGGGTCGGCAGACCCTGCTCCATGTCCTGGGTCTGCGCGTTGAACGCCTTGCAGAACTCCATGATGTTCAGGCCATGCTGACCCAGCGCCGGGCCCACCGGCGGGCTCGGCTTGGCGGCCCCGGCGGGGACCTGCAGCTTGATGTAGGCTTCGACTTTTCTCGCCATTGATTGGACTCCTGATGTGGGTGGTAGCGCCGGGGGCTTTCACCCCGGCTCCCCTGACGGCGGACCGTCTGACTAGGTCTTTTCGACCTGACTGAAATCGAGCTCCACCGGTGTGGAGCGCCCGAAGATCAGAACCGCCACACGCAGACGGCTCTTGTCGTAATTCACTTCCTCGACCACGCCGTTGAAGTCGTTGAACGGGCCATCGGTCACGCGGACCACCTCGCCCACCTCGAACAGCACCTTGGGGCGCGGCTTATCAACGCCCTCGCGGACACGGTTGAGGATATTCTCGGCCTCGGTGTCGGAGATCGGCGACGGACGGCCGCGGGACGGACCGATGAAGCCCATCACCCGTGGCACGTTTTTCACCAAATGCCAGCTGTCATCCCCCATTTCCATCTGGACGAGGACATAGCCCGGGAAGAACTTCCGCTCACTGCGGCGCTGCTGGCCCTCTTTCATCTCGACGACTTCCTCAGCAGGCACCAGCACCTCGCCGAACTCGTCTTCCATGCCGGCACGCGCAATATGCTCTTCAAGCGCCTTCTTCACCTGGTTCTCAAAACCGGAGTACGCGTGTACGACATACCAGCGTTTCGCCATGAGTGATCAGCCTCCGGGGCGTACGAGGGCACCGACGCCCCACATGAAAAACATATCCATCAGCCACAGCAGCACGGCGACGATGAAAACCATCACCAGCACAATCAGCGTGGTCTGGATCGATTCCTGTCGCGTCGGCCACACCACGCGGCGCAGTTCCTGGCGCGCCTCACGGGCGAACGCCCAGGCGTTGCGGCCCGGCTGACTGGTCATTGCAATGGCGATGGCAACGGCTGCCACGACCACCATGCCAATCACACGGATCAGGTCGGACTGCCCTTCAAGGCCGTAAAAGCCAACAACACCCGCAAGGAAGGTTCCGACGGCCAGTGTCAGCTTGGCCTTGTCCGTCCCCGTGGTGGTGGTCTGATCGTTTGCGCTCATGGAACCCGCGACGCTGTTAGTGGCCGGATTGAATGGCAGGCCAGGAGGGACTCGAACCCCCAACCTACGGTTTTGGAGACCGTTGCTCTGCCAATTGAGCTACTGGCCTAATCGCACGTCTGACCGGCCGTCAAACGCCGAACTCGATAGTGTACGCAAAGGCCCGGGGTTTTGAAACCCCAGGCCCTTGACAAACACGTCAACCGATTACTCGAGGATCTTGGAGACGACGCCGGCGCCGACGGTGCGGCCACCTTCACGCACGGCAAAGCGCAGGCCCTCTTCCATCGCGATCGGCGCGATCAGCGAGACGGTCATCTGCACGTTATCACCCGGCATCACCATCTCCGTGCCCGAGGGCAGGTCACAGGCACCGGTCACATCCGTGGTGCGGAAGTAGAACTGGGGCCGATAGCCATCGAAGAACGGCGTATGACGGCCGCCCTCGTCCTTGCCCAGCACATACACCTCGCACTCGAACTTCGTGTGCGGCGTGATCGAGCCGGGCTTGCACAGCACCTGGCCACGCTCGACATCATCGCGCTTGGTGCCCCGCAGCAGCGCCCCGATGTTATCGCCCGCACGCCCCTCGTCGAGCAGCTTGCGGAACATCTCCACCCCCGTGACCATACTCGAGGATCTTGGAGACGACGCCGGCGCCGACGGTGCGGCCACCTTCGCGCACGGCAAAGCGCAGGCCCTCTTCCATCGCGATCGGCGCGATCAGCGAGACGGTCATCTGCACGTTATCACCCGGCATCACCATCTCCGTGCCCGAGGGCAGGTCACAGGCACCGGTCACATCCGTGGTGCGGAAGTAGAACTGTTATAAAATAACGAGTTATCTTTTTTTGTTGGTTTCAAGACCCCGGAAGATTCAATGATGTCGATCGCTTTAGAGTGCTCACCGGTTCACTGAATCTGGAGCCCATGGGCGGATTTGAACCGCCGGCCTCTCCCTTACCAAGGGAGTGCTCTACCCCTGAGCTACATGGGCGTGCTGCACTGGAGCGGGTGATGGGAATCGAACCCACATCATCAGCTTGGAAGGCTGAGGTTCTACCGTTGAACTACACCCGCGTGCCCGGGCCCGCGACGGCCGCGGGTCAGAAATCTGGTGGAGGGAGGAGGATTCGAACCCCCGAAGGCTGTGCCAGCAGATTTACAGTCTGCCCCCGTTGACCGCTTGGGTATCCCTCCAGAATCAAGCCCTGAATGTTGGTGAATGCGGGGGCGGATGTCAAGGGTGCCTCATCTCCGTCCCGAGGGACCCGGCTTGAGCCTTAACTCATATGGCGTGGGCTATCTGAGTCGACCTTCACGCCCACTCAAGATACATCACCCCCTCGTCAATGATGCCCGCCACATTCTCAACATTCTCGGTCGATTCGGCGAATTCGACCAAAAGACTCTCCTCAGAGACAGCCGGGTTATTCTCGATCGCGTTGAGCCAAAACTCGAACCCGTCATCATCGGGCGACCGACCGAGCACGTTGTTGTAAAGGGCATCAACATAGGCTCTATCAGTCAGTGAGGCGCCGTACTTTTCGGCCATCTCATCGGACGCAACGAACTCCGCAGCGACCTCATCCACCTCAACACCTGACTCGAGGGCGTTGACCCAAAAGCCAAGCCCTTCCAGATCCGGCAACCGATCAAATGCAGCCTTATAGATTCTGTACGCCTGGGCTTCGAGAGAGTCGCCGGAGGGCCCTATTACGAGTCGATCGTCGGAGAACGCAACCTCGCTGAACCCCGAAAAATCCACCGTACTGCCATTAGATGTGAGCGTTAACCCACTCTCGCTTTGACGTGCCTCACTGTCTTGGTAACTGATGCCTGGGCGCCAGACGTCTTCACCCAACCCTGCGTCCAGGTCGACACCGCCCGCGAAGCCGCTGACGCGGTCGTCGCCGCCCCGCAACTCGATCGTGGAGGCAAGGTCTCCGAGGCTTACACTGTCGGTGTGTTCGGTGAACACGACATGTTCAACCCCGTGGGCGGCCTCGTTCGTATCCGGTGCGAGCCGAATGTTCCCGACCTCGCCGAACGGCGCCGAGTTCTTCGTCCCCGATGCCCAATCGTAGACGCTGCCGAGGGTCTCGGTCTCGCCGATCGAGATTCGACCGGATTCAAGATCTGCGTCGACACGGCCGCCAACTTCTCCGAGGTAGAGCTTATCCTGCCCCGTGGTGCCGAAAAGCCACATAAAGTCCGAGCCCTCGGCGCCAGAGAGATCAAGATCAAAGCTCACCGTCGAAAAATCGCTGACGACCGAATCGCCCGCTACAGACGAATCATCAACTCGGTAGGTGATACCCGAGCCATCATCTGCACGCCCGTACATCTGCTGGAGCGCATGAATATCGAGGGGCCCAAACGATAGCGCGTTCACAGGTGAGTAATATGATGGCGACGTATCGATCGCATTGTAGGTCATGACCGACATTAATGGCGTATCAAGTGCATCGGGAAGCACTGCCGATTCATATCCACCATTGTAGGGCTGCGGATGCTTAAGCCCCAGCGAGTGACCGATCTCGTGGATCAGGGTCTCCGCGAAGTCACGCCCTACGAGATCCGTACTGACGAAGTTATTCCCATATTCATAGTAATCACTCGGGTAGTTCGCATACCCTCCCATGGTCATGTTGTGCGTCCCGAAGCGAACATCCCCTTCGCCGGGGGCTACTTCCTCAAAGCTGAGCCCGGTAAACGCTGCCACCTGGTCAAAAACCGCCTGGGTTAGATCCTTTTCCCTCTGGCTGAAGGCCTCGAATTGCGCAGACTCTCCAGTCGGTATGTAGCTGTAGTCCGAATACGGAGGCCGCTCACTCTCGGTATAGAAGGAATACGTAACCGTGTTACTACTCATTGTCTGTCTCGATGCGAGCGCATCCTCATGGGTTGCCATGAGAGCCTTGAATGCGTCCGTACCCGACCCAAGCCAGTCCGTATTGTAGTCATAGGCCATCGTTCGATCTCCTTTGCCTTCAGCGTCGGCCGCTGCCTCCATGCGACGACACCGGTACCCCGGCGGGAAGCCGCGGCACTTGAGCATCAAGCTGTATCGTGCTGCTGTATGACCCTCGCCACGACATACCCCAACACCCAGGAGCGGAATGACGCAACCAATGACTGCACACCCTCCCTCCAATCAGTGGACGCTGTCACTGATCGTGCCGGTTCTGAACGAGGCCCACTCACTCAGGCGATTTCTGGATGAAACGCTCGAGGTACTGCTGCCGGTGGTACCCGCCCTGGAAGTCATCTTCATTGACGATGGCTCAACTGACGGAACCCTAGAGATCCTGCGTGAGCTGTCGAGCACTTATCCGGGCGCTCGATATGTATCCTTTTCGAGGAATTTCGGCAAAGAGGCTGCCTTGAGCGCCGGCCTCCAGCATGCGACGGGGGATGCGGTCGTCCCCATGGATGCGGATCTGCAGCACCCCCCGGAAGCGGTGATCGATTTCATCGACGTCTGGCGTCACCGAGGCGTCGAGGTGGTGTACGGCATCCCCGCATCCAAACAAGCAGAGACGGCTAGCAAGACCGCCACTTCCTCCTGGTTCTATCGGTTGTTCAATAAAATATCCGAGGTTGATATCCCTGCTTCCGCCGGTGACTTCCGCCTGCTTGACCGTGTGGTGGTGGATACGATCAATCGGCTGCCCGAGCGTAACCGTTTTATGAAAGGCATCTATGCCTGGGCCGGTTTCCGATCTGAAGCAGTTATCTATCAACAACGTGGACGTCTGACGGGAACGAGCCGATTCAATTACTGGAAACTATGGAACTTTGCGCTCGACGGTTTCATTGGCTTTTCAACCTGGCCGTTAAGAATCTGGACCTACATCGGCGGTATCATCGCTTTATCAGCCTTCGTGTATATGGCCATCATTATCACCAAGACACTGATATGGGGTATCGATACGCCCGGATATGCTTCGCTGATGTCTGCGGTTCTCTTTTTCGGGGGCATGCAATTGCTGTCGATCGGCATACTCGGTGAGTACGTCGCGAGGATGTTTTCTGAGACCAAACGTCGACCGCTATACGTCGTCATGGAGACCGATTCCACATGAGTGGTCTAGAAACGTCTTCCATACGATACATGATTTCAGGGGCGAGATCGCTGAGGGATCCAACTGGTCCCGTTGGCCTATTGATTGCTGTAGCGATTGCCGGGACGTACATTACGCTACTTTTTCCTGCTGGGTTCGTGACCGGCGATGCCCCGTGGTGGCACGCTCAGCGAGAAGACATCTCGCAGTACCTTGCGGGGCTTAACGCCTTCCTCGCTGAGCCGTGGAACTTTCCGCTCCTATCTGTTCAATCAATTGTCTACCCGCAAGGCACGAATGCGATTTTCCTGGATGTAATCCCCGCGCTCGCCCTTATTCTGAAACTCTTTGTTCCGGACACTGCGCTACCCATCAACCCTTACGGTGCCTGGCTGGCCGCATCCATTACTCTGCAAGCCGTCTTCGGGTGGCTGATCCTCCGCACACTGCAGGTCCGTCAGTGGGGGGCGCTCATCGCGCTTTCCTTTTTTCTGGTCAGCTTTCCCGCCCTCACACATCGCCTTGGTCATGTCAGCCTCACCTCCCATTGGCTACTTCTTGCAGGCTTGCTGCTCTACCTAAGGGGCTGGCAAGAGACCCGACTCCCCCTCATCAGCTGGTCCGCGCTGCTACTGATCGCCTTTTATATCAACCTCTACCTAACGGCGATGCTCATTCCGCTCTATGCCGTATCAGTTCTGGCTGTAACTCCCTGTCGCGGCCAGCTCCGCTTTGCATCAAAGGCCGCCCTCGCTTTTGTTCCAGTCGCCGCATCAACATTGGTCACCATCCTTCCGCTACCCGGTTCGAGCGGCGCCGAGAGCTGGGGTTTTGGCTACTACTCGATGAACCTGCTCGCGCCATTGACCGGCGGGTATCTGTTGGAAATCCCGGGGAACCCCATCGCCCATGGCGGCCAGGGCGAAGGCTTCAACTATCTGGGTTTTGGAGTGATTCTGCTTTTCTTATTGGCCGTCTGGCGTACATGCGGCAGCCGATGGCGGATCATCAATCAACATCGGTATCTCTTCATTCTCTGTATTTTGCTCACTCTCTACGCATTATCGTCACAAATCTACTTCGGTGAGACTCATATACTCACGAATCGTATCTTCAAGCCATTTGAACCTATCACTGACATTTTCCGGTCATCCGGCCGGTTCTTTTGGTTACCAGGATATACGATCGCTCTTTTTGCGGTTCTTGCCTACGCAAAAAGGCCAGACGCACACTGGGTAACCCCTGTTTTCATCGGCCTAGCGTTGATTCAATTGGTTGATCTTCAAAATCATCATGAAAATGTCTCCAGTTATCTCCATCGACCGGCGGAAGCCAGGGGCGAGATAGAGATCTGGGATGAGCACGTGCCTTACGATGCTGAGCATCTTGTCTTTAGCCCCCTCTTCGGCTGTCAGGACGGGCCGCCGACTGATTTGCTAGCCGCCATGCGGTTCGCCATCGATGAGGGGATGACCATTAATACAGGCTATGTCGCCCGACACGCCCCAGCCTGCAACGAGGGCGCCGCGTCCAATATCGATCAGCTAGGTGATAACGTCGTTGTCTTTTTCGACAAAGATGACTATCCAAAGCGTTCGACCGCGCTCACACGATTCAATCACCGCGATGGCACATGCGATGATGGACAATCAGTGTGGATCTGCACGCCATGAGCGGCCAATTGATCGCATCCTATCTCAAGCGTGACGACCCAAGGCAGCTAAGGAGCAGTCGTCATGTTGATTGCTGAAGTTGGCCGGCTTTTCAAATTTGGGATCGTCGGGGGTGCTGCGACCGCTGTCCATCTGGCAACGGCATCTGCATTGCTCTTGATTTATCCGGGATTCTCCGTCTTTCTCACGAACTTTCTGGCATTCTGCAGCGCAGTGCCGGTTTCTTTTTACGGCCATCAAAACTTTACCTTTCAACGTCAAGGCAACTCAAAAAAGTTTTTCTTGGTTGCATTCGGCGGGTTTCTAATCAATAACTTTTTCCTCGGCATCGTGGTGACGACGACACACATGAATGGCATCGCTTCCATCACAATCTCGACACTGGCCGTGCCCGTGCTCATTTACACCATCTCTCGCCTCTGGGTATTTCGTTGACCCGAGCAGAATCGGCGTGCGGAGCCCGGATTCCACGTGATGAGGGACCCGAGTGTGGCTGCTGGGAGATACTCGGGCTCTTTCCCCGACCAAAGAGGAGAGAGCCACGATGCCGACCAGGAGACTACCGATGCGGCGTGTCCGCGCGGCGGGTCTGAGCTAGCCGCTTCCTGAGGGTCTGGACGACGCACAGCTCGAGGCGATGCTCTACGCTAAACCCAAGCCCACACCAAGGGCGAGGCGCCCGGTACCGAACTGGTCAGCGGTTGAGCGTGAGCTCCAGCACCGCGGCATGACCCGACGACAGGTCTGGCTGGAGTACCGCGAAGTTCATCCCGACGGGTACAACTACGTGTGGTTCTGCGAGCAACTGCGCATGACTGGCAGGGCTCGCATATCCGGGCGTTCGAGTACTTCGGCGGTGTCCCGGAGACGGTGGTGCCGGATAACCTCAGGAGCGGTGTAAACAAGGCCCACCGCTACGACCCGGATCTGAACATCGCCTACACGCGGCTTGCCGAGCACTACGGCGTTCGCGTGGTCCCGGCACGGGTGCGTGGCCCGCGGGATAAGAGCCTCGTCGACAACGCAGTGTTGATCATCGAGCGCGAGGCCATCAGCCAGATGCCTTTCATGGACCGCCTCGCCCTGCTGCTCGATCGTGAGGTCATGGCCCGGGAGGACCGCCAGCTCGTGAGCCCGCAATGGATAAGCAAGGAGCGTAACGTCCTCATCAACGGCTCCACCAGCGTCGGCAAGTCCTACTTCGCCTGCGCGCTTGCCCAGAAAGCCTGCCGGGATGGCTACGTGATCAGCCGGGCGGGTCAAAACTGTTGGCCAAAGAAGCGGGGCCCATCACTTGGAAGCAAGGTCCCTTTGTAGGCTCCCCCTTGACTGGAATACACGGCTTGCCTGGCCAGAAGTTTCGTCCGGACCGGCGTCTCAAGCTAATTTTTGAGCATGACAGCCGCCGATCAGGACTGCGGTAACTCCGCTTGCAGCGCCCGGGCGTAGGCTTGCCGCGCCGTCTGCGCAATGGTGATCTTGCCCAGTAACAGTGGACACTCGATTACGCCACTATCCGGGCCTCGAATGCATCAGGGCTGATGTATCCGAGGGCAGAATGGCGACGGGTTCGGTTGTACTCCACTTCGATGTACTCGAAAAGGACCTGGCGCAGGGCGTCGCGGTGCATCAGCGGCACACCATGGATGCTCTTGACCTTCAGGCTGTGGAAGAAGCTCTCCACTACCGCATTATCGAAGCAGTTGCCTCGGCCACTCATGCTGGCGACCAGTCCGTAGCGACGGATCAGGTTCCGGTGATCCCAGCCACAGTAAACGCTGCCGCGATCCGTGTGCATGATCACGCCGCTCGGCTCGCCACGCCGGGCAAGCGCCGATCGCAGCGCCGTGCAGGCGAGCTCAGCGTCGATGCGCGTGCTGGTTGCCCAGCCGGTCACCTTGCGCGTGCACAGATCCAGGATCACCGCGAGGTAGAGCCAGCCCTGTATGGTCCGCAGGTAGGTGATATCACCCGCCCACTTCTCGTCTGGCCGTGTCGCACTGAAGTCCTGAGCCAAGAGATTGGGCGCGACACCGAGCGAGTGACCCGAGTCGGTGGTATGCCGAAAGGGTTTGGCCGCGCGGGCCCGCAGCCCTTGCCGGCGCATACTCTCAGCCACGGTCTTGCGGTTCATGGCCATGCCTTCAGCCTCCAGCTCCTCGCGAAGGCGAGGCGAGCCGTAGCGGCGCTTGTTCGCCTCAAACAGCTCGATCACTTTCGCGTCCCGCTTGGCCCGCTCGGCCAAGCGTTGCGGAACGCTGTCCCGACGGCGCAGCCATGCGTAGTAGCCACTGCGCGAGACGCCGAGCACCGCGCACTGGTGCGCGATGCTGTGGGCCGATCGATGCTGGTGAATGGCGGCGTACTTCAGTCCAGCTTCTTCGCGAAGTACGCCGCGGTTTTTTCCAGGATCGTGACCTCTTCGGTCTTGTCGGCGAGCTGGCGCTTAAGCCGGGCATTCTCCTCACGGAGCTGGCGTTCTCGGTCACTGACGGACTTCTCGTGCGCCGCCTTCGCTCGCCACTGATAGATCTGCGTGGCGTGCAGGCCGAGCTCACTGGCTGCGGCTGAAACACCGATGCGCTCGGCGAGCGCCAGCGCCTCGGCATGATATTCCGCGCTGTAGCGGACCCTTTTGCGCTTCGGCATGTCGTTGGCTGCTGTTGCCATGGTTCACCTCCAGTCTACTAACTTACTGAGGTGTCCACTGCCGGTGGGAAGGATCATACCGCTGCAGCCGGATAGGAGGACGATCGTTAGGGTGCAGATTGTTGCTTTGGTCATGTCTTAGGCTCCTCAACCGTATACCCGAAGAACTCCACCCAAGGGTCTAGCTTACTACGGCATAATCGTCGAAGAGAAAAAGGTAGTTTTGATAAGAGGACTGGACGCCTAGAGATAGCCCTTTACGAACGTTGGCATACGAGGGTGTCCTCACAGCACGTTTCTTCGAGTGCTCGGCGAAGTCTAGTACAGCGTCGTCCCATTCAACGCCGAGGAAATCAATAACACGCCGTATCGTTGGCTCGAAATTTGTCACTAGCTCGTCGTAGTAAACGTAGCAGACACGATCAGTTTCTCCGGGGAAAACTTCAAACCAGTTTTTCATCACGTAGTCATAAAAGTCGCAGGAACTCCAGAACTCATTGAACGCTGCCATTGCCGCATTCTGATGGTATCGTTGTTTAAAATTTGACAGGACGACATCGTATGGGTGCCGCACCGAGAAAATATACCGTTTGGCTGGAAACAGCTTCTCCATGTAGTGGATGTCAGCAGATAATATGGGGGTTTTGTCGATAAGAATCGTTGAGGATTTTTGTCGGCGCTGCTCGAGCGCATCGTAATACAACTCTCTATGTCGAAGCGCGGAATTCTTGGAAGTTTTATCTTCTTCTGATACCTGCTCCGCCGCACGGAATGTGGAAATCAGCGCTCCGGATTCTTCGATGGTCTCTATCCCTTCATGACTATTCAGAGCATTTTCTAAAAGGGTGGTCCCGGTTCTCGGAAATCCTGTTTGAACAAAACAGTCTGCCCTATCGTCCGCCGGCAAGTCTGCAACCTGTTTGTGTGCGTTGGTCTCAAGGTGGTTTATATACGACGTATACTGGAATCTATCATCCCGATTTTTATCATTTTGCTTCTGGAAATTTTCGAAAGCTTTGCGGAATGAGCCAATATTTTCATAAGATATTGATTAAGGTTCTATGTCTATGACTTCGATGGAATGTTTTTTCTTGACCACATGAGGTACAAAGAACAAGACCTGAATGTCATTGACGGTGACAGTAACCGAAAGGACTGGACCTTCTGGTGCGACCTAGACTTCCCAGACTAACTGATCTTCCAACGCAACCCGTGCACAATGAACGTAATCACGGTCTTCGTCAGACATGTATTTGTAGTAGAGGGACAGGGAGGAGAGTTGAGACGCAAAGTCGGTTGGGTTGGTGAGGTGTTTACCGTCGATCAGGGATCGTTGCAAAAGGTCGAGTTTCTCTTTGATCTTATCTTGAATACTCATCGATCTCCTTTTCTAAGTGTATTCTCGTTATCGCCTAATCCTCATCTTCCAATCTCAATCTTCTTTCAGACAGTGTTTCATTTTCAAACACCCAATAACGAGGACCTGTTACTGATGAAGAGTTCCACCCATACTCTCGGTTAAGTAGGACCAAAGATGATTGGGTTAGAGATGTCACTTCGCCTTCGAACTCTACATTTCGGTCATCCACAACCTCGACGGTGATATTCTCATCACGCACAAAATGAAGTATCGAACCCACCGGAATTCCGACTGAAGAGAATGTAAAGTTGGACCTTCTGCCCCTCTCCTTATTCAACGATTGTTGCTCTTCCTGGTCTTCGACAAAGTCACTGTTTGGGGTGATATTCTGAAGTTCAACCAACTTCAGTATTGATAAACTTCGCCGAGCACTCGAAGAAACGTGCTGTGAGGACACCCTCGTATGCCAACGTTCGTAAAGGGCTATCTCTAGGCGTCCAGTCCTCTTATCAAAACTACCTTTTTCTCTTCGACGATTATTGCCGAAGCAAGCTAGACCCTTGGGTGGAGTTTTTTGGGTATACGGTTGAGGAGCCTGAGCAATGACCAAAACAATCATCTTTACCCTAGTAATCCTCCTCCTATCCGGCTGCAGCGGTATTCCCTTAGTACCGGGTATCTAACCGGAGCATATGAAAGACCTCGACATCGCTATCGTCCTGCTGAGTCGGCAACAAGAACGTCTCTCTAGGCAGATAAAGGCGCTTTATGACGAGGACTTCGACTATCCCACCCTGAAGCGATGGCGAGATGGTTGGGCCTCTGAATTACCTCTGCTGAAGTATCACCCAGATTTACTCCCAGCCGTTGATGCGCTCCTCGAGGAGATGGAGGAAGGTCGATGCCCCTTCTCTGTAATGGACAAGGCGCGTCTGGAGGTCTGGAAGTACCACAAAGCTTGTTGGCCCCTTCTCAAAGACATGGGGATTGATCTAGGCGCCTACATGGATGACTTCGGGGCCATTGAATCTGACCTGAAGGCAACATTTCGGCAGGAGTATGAACAAAAGAAAAGGCTGACTAATCAGGAACAAGCTGATTGGGTAAAATCTATCCTAGTGCCTCAGATTGATGATTGGTTAGCTAAAAGGGCGAGAAAAGCATCTATTTTGATGGCCACTGCTGAAGCTCACAGCAAAGCGAATAAGGTAGTGGATGCGGCTAAGCGATTTATGAAGAAGATCTAATTATAGGCTCTCTTAGAAGACTTTACCTTTTAGCAGTAGGGTTGCCTCATATAAAAAGAGAAAAACGCTCACAGAGCTTCTGCGGGAGTCTCAGGTGCATTCACTGTTTCTATCCTAGCTTCTTATCTACTAATTAGCCTGAAACGTGATCTGGTTCACAGAATTATCGGGTAATGGGGTCTAACCTCTGCCCTATGAATTTAACGAGACCTAATCGACAGACAAAGATGCTGTATCGGTGGCTAACCGAGAGCGAGGAATCTGCTCGCTATTGGCGCCAGCAGGCTGAGGAAAATAGTCCCTCTGATCTGTCCCTGATGCTGACCTTGTGGGCGGTGGAGGAAGTTTCAAAACTACCACCTTCTATGGTGAGAGATTCAGCGATGCTGACCTTGCAGGTTGTGGAATGGGACATCCTTGCGAAGGCCATTAGAGAAGGATATGACCATGCTTCAAACTATTGATTCGCATAGGGTTATTTTTGACTGGGAGATGGTTGTTGGGGAGCGCGCGTTAGTGGTAAGCGCGCTTTGTTAGGTTTAACTAATACTGTAACCAATTGTTATTAATATTCACTTAGTCGGATAGGCAGAAGTGATATTATTGGGATGATCGAATAGAACGTTAAGATCCATTCATCTTCCATTGTTGAAACTCCTCTAGTCGTGTCCTATATCCATCTGTGATTTCACTCTCATTTGTTTTTTCTTGCTTTATGGGAGGGTTCGGTACACCTGTTACCTTCTCAAAGGCTTTTACCATTTGTTCCTTGAGTTGTTGCTTGTATTGGCTCTGAATGATCACAGAGTCATGTACGGAGAGGACTGGAATGTTGTTTTCGGTGAAGTGATTGATGATATGACTCATGATACGGCTGTCGATATTCATGAAGCCAATCCCAGCATCTGTCCCAATATAATGTCTGATAGGTTCATTGAGTAATAGGAATTCTTTGAGTAGCCACTGACAACTGCTTTTATTCAAACCAATATCAGGACGGTCTCCATCTTTTACCTCTTGTTCATAACTCTCAAGAAACTTGTGGGTTCCTATCTCTGGGGTATTTGCATTAAGACAGATCAGCACGATTTGCTTAACATCACTGCGCTGCTGTACTGAGTCGCCATCGTAATCCGGTAGCGTATAGGGCAACCAATAGGGATCTTCAGGCGCTTCCAATCCCTCGCTGGCATATGCAATGCGAATGTGCAGACCTGAGTAGTCCAACTCGACAGTCGGCTGGTCATCGATTCGGATGTCTGCTCGAAGGTGTTTACCGATATGCTGCCAGAATCCGCCGTAAAACCTGCCATCGCACTCAAAGCTCGATCGACCAAAGATGCGCCGTACGAATTTACTATGTTGACTGATGCGCTGGTAGCGCGCTTGAGGAGTTCTTTTGTTCGGATCCCTTTGTCTGATCCCGATAGCAGGAACCTCGAGACTTCCAATATCGACAAACGTAGCCGCAAGCAAGCGATTATAGGCAATAAGGCGTTCGCGCAGCGTGCTCACTGCATAAGGGGCTCGGACTATATCGTCGTTAGTTCTTGGTTCTGGTTCATCGGCATCGAGGTATTCAATGTCAATCTGTCTCTTTGACTTGTCGCCAACAGGTTGTCGGAGCACCACACACTCCCTGCCGGCCATTTGGCCGATTACATTGAGGTTAAAGGCGACGCTGTCAAACCATGCCTCGAGTCTTTGAGTTGGCCAGATTCGAGTTGTCCACTTCAACTGAGGAGTGATGTCGCCTTTGAGCTCCCCTAGTAAGCCCTGTGCGATCAGATGTTTCACAATGTCTCTAATCTTTCGTGTGATTGGCAGTGTATTGTATCGGCTGGCTGGTTTGTAGGACGTTGTGTCGTGAGAAACCGTCAAACACTGTTGTGGATCTTCACCCCAACATACTAAGAGATCCAACAAGAGCACCTTAAACTGGTCTCTAGGCGTGCTTACTGGGGGACGTCCCCGCCCATCATTTGGTTTATCAAACGTTGCCGATAGATATTCGCTCCACAGCGCATTCACCCATGCATCGACCTCTAGGTCATCACTCCATCGATGGATATTAAAAGGACGAGAGTTCTGCCAGTCACGTTCAGTCATAGCAACACCTCGAATCGTTAATTACTGTTAAAGGAAGGAACGCCAAATTCTTAAGTTTTCCGACGTATTAGAAAAGTGCATTAAAAAGAGTGGGTTGGGGGCCTACAGATTTCTTACCCGGTAAAAAACTATCTGCCCTGTGTCTCATTAGATCGCTCCTAGGGCCAAAGTGTGTGTGTGGTCTATGAATATCGGATATGGGACCCAAACAAATCTAGGGGGGGGGCCTAGCCCGGAGAGGGCCCCATCAAAAGCCCCGTGTTCCTTTATATTTATTCCCTAATAAGCTAGCGAAGAAAGCAAGCCCTCTGAAGAGGGCAGTAAAATCTAATAAATAGTGTATAAACAGTAGTTTAGGAATTCAAAGCAGGACGTGAAAGAGCTGTTAAATCCTAGCCTCAGCCCACCACCAGCCTCTCTAAAAAAAGCTAAGCGGCCTCTATCACGGGCTGGGTGAAGGCTTTCTCCAGACTTGCCCCAACGCTACCTGTTGCCTCATGGAGGGTCTCTTGAGACAGGTGTGCATAACGCTGGGTTGTAACGGGTCGAGCATGACCGAGGAGATTTTGTACCTCGTACAGGCTTCTGCCGCTATTCACGAGGAAGGAAGCAAAACTGTGGCGGAGGTCATGAATGCGCAGATCCTCTAGGCCCGCTCTCTTCCGGGCTGTATCCCATGAGTTGAAGAGCTGCATATAAGGTTTGCCTGTGTCCGGGTTGGGGAAAGCATAGGGGCAGTCATCCAACCTCGGGATTGTCTCCAGCAGCCGGATAGCGGCATCACTGAGGGGTATGTACCGCGTCCTTGCAGACTTGTTCTTCGGCAGCAGCCACTGACGACTTGAGAAATCAAAGTCTTCCCACTTTGCGTGCAGGACCTCGTTACGCCGAGCGCCTGTCAGTAGCAGCATCGCCACAATGTACTTGAGCATCTTGGAGTTTGACTCCTCCACGGCCCGCATCAACCGCTGAGCCTCTTCAACACTGAGGAATCGCTGGCGCTGGCCTTCGTCCGCCATCTTGGGGATATCCTTTGACGGGTTCTTGGTAACCCCGGGGACTTCCCACTTGATCGCTGTATTAAACAGGTGCCGCACAAGCACAATCACACGATTAGTAGACCCGGGCTTGTGGTCTATCTGATGCTGGGTGAACAAATCCACGAGGTGCTGTCGGCGCACTTCATCCATATAAAGGTCACCGATGGCTGGAAGGATATGGTTCCTCAGCAGAGATTCATCACTGACACGATCCCGCTTGTAACTGAGCAGGTACGGGAGAAAGCTCCCTGAGACGAACTGTGCAACTGTTGGAGTGGCTCTGTGCTCGGCTTTCTCTTCCCTTGGGTCTTCACCCCTAGCAACTTGCCCGTTGACCTTTTGAGCTGCTTTACGGGCATCAGCCAACGTCAGTCCACCAACACGGCCAAGCCGATAGTGGCGCCGCTTGTCCCGGCTATCCATATAGCGCAGGTAGAATGTTCCAGTCCCGTTTGAACGGATCTCTGCTACGAGACCATGGACCTCGGTGTCGATCAGGTTGGTCGTTCGCTTACCGGCTGCGCAGTTGGTCTGCTCAAGGAGTTTCTCGGTTATCTTAACTTTCGGCATAGAGGGTCTCCTGCTACTGTAGAAAATCTCACTACACACCTAGTATAAATGATGTCTGAGAAATCTTCAAGTACTCTTGAGCTATCCCATAGGATGATTGCGTTAATCTTGTGCCTAAGAGCAGCGCGGTCTGTTCTGGGCTGGAGTCAGACGGAGCTAGCTAGTCGAGCTGGTATATCTAAACCTGCCCTGAATCGCCTAGAGCGCTTTGAGAGTGAGCCCCGCCTTGAGACTGTCCTAAAGATTGAAGAGGCCCTCTCTGCCGCCGGTGTGGTGCTCGAGCGGCAAAGCGACGGTAAGTCCTCGATCATTCTTCAGCCAGAGGTCATTGAGGAAATGAGCGAGCGCATTAAAGCTGGCGAGAGTGTCACCTCACGAGGAAAGGTGGGGGGCGTGAAGGAGGAGAGGACCCGTTTCTTCAGCCGTGAGCAAATGGACAAGCTCAATAAAAAGCAGTGACGAGGCGATCGCCGAAGGCTACTGACAGTCCGTGGTCAGACATGCGTAAGCACTATCAGACGCCAAAATTCCCTATAAAGCCAATTAAATCAACTGGTTATATCAATATAGTGCCCTTACAGGGGGCTGTCGCGTCAGTTTTTGGTAAGTCTGATCGTCAGATATTGGCAAGTAACAGCAGAGGCAAGCCTTGAAACCCGCCTGTATCCCTTAGATATCGCCAATGATGCCTGAGAAGTATTTGTTCGCTCACTACAAGCATTGATGACTTCACCGGTACCGCGGACGACGATACGTTTGAGCAGACTGCCGACGGACAGCTGTCCATCGACGACACGCTGGATGGTGGTGCTGGCGATGACGTCCTGTACATCCGTGATCAGGACGGCGCTACTGGTACGTTCGCTGCTACGAACATCGAGACGATCGATGTGCGGGCGAGTGAGGACAACGCTGACATTGAACTCGATAATGTTACGGGTTACACAGCGCTCGTCGCGAATGCCCTGACTACTGATGGAACGGACGCAGATGACCTCGAGTTTACCGAGATTGAAAATTCTGCGGACCTCACCCTTGAGGTGAAAAATATTGCGGCGGCTGACGATCCGAACGCTGTCTTCACGTTCGCTGACGATGAGTTTGACGGCGATGATGACACCGTTAGCGTGCGGCTAGCTAACAATACCAACGCATATCTCCACATAGCTATACGTGCTGCTGCATAAATTAATGGTCCGTCAAACCCACCCAATTGGCGAGCGGCCGACGTTACTTGTTTAAACTCTTCTCGGGCGTCCTCCCTGTCAAGAAGGTGCAGAAGGGAAAACAAATGCAGAGCGTAGTTGGAATTGTCGATTAACGTTAGGCGGAAATAGTAGCCCCATGCACGACGCCACCCTAAGTTATCCCTTGCCTCCTCCGCTGCTTCTTGCAAATATGTTATGTCACCAGTTTCTACGTACAGGGTTTCGCAGGCACGGACAACGTCAGCAGCTCTGTGCTGGGCGTGTGCCAATAGGTACTGCTGTTCGGCGAGATGAAAACTCAGTTTGTCCTGCGCAAAGCCCTCGAGGGCGCGAACCTGTTCAAATTCTCCGCAAGCCCTTAGCGGCTTTATGAGGTTTCGTCTGACATAGGCACTCTTCGGGGCAAGGACCATCGCATACCGCATGAGCGCCGGAGGAATCGCTTTTTCGTGCGGTATTATCTTTGGCAATAAGGCGATCGAGAGCATTGGATCTTTAGTCGCCAAACAGCCATGAAGGCTTCTGTAATCCGACTTACCAGCATAGCTGCGAATTAGCTCGATAGCTTCGGTAAAGCTTATTTCTTTACTCATTTACCCACTCTGCCAATTATCAATTAGTTGATTGCTCAAGCTTAAAAGTGCCTATAGGGATTTTCGCTTAAGCACAAAAAAGCCCCGGTGGGCCGGGGCTTTTACTCTATCAACGCTGTAAGGTATTAGGCGTCTATTAAGTCAAAGTTCGCCGAATTTAAGGCGTCCTCTGCACTAAGCCCAGTCAAAGTAACGACATCCCCAACGCCATCGATATCGTCAGAATTGTCAGAATTAGCGTTCATTTGAGCCACTGCGACACGGAAGTCACCATCAGTGGTCTCATACCCGATTAGGATACCGTCGTTATCCGCCGGAGCAGTGTCAAATTGAAACTCATGCGATTTGCCGCTTGCGAGTGCAGCCTCAACCGCAGATGAGTCGGCAAATGTTTCCTCGGTGAGCACGATCATCTGGTCTCCAGCAGCTAACGTCGGATTATCTCCGTCTCCATCGACCTCTACGGTCGTGAGATCCGTAGCCGCGGTGATGGTGTTCGCATTGCCATCAACCAAGTCTACGTCGTCCGCACTAGCGCCGGGCTGCAAGTTCTCTAGTGTCGTTAACTCAAGATCCAAGTCGTCATCATCGATTGAGAAATCAGTGATGGTCGCCGCATTGACAGAATCAGAGTTCGCAGTCCCCTGCACGAAGGTGTCGTCTCCATCTCCGCCGGTCAATGTGTCAGTAGAGGAGCTACTTGGCTGGAACGTCAGGCTGTCATCACCAGCACCACCACTTAGAACATCACTTCCAGAACCGCCGACGATTTCATCGTTTCCGTCACCACCAGTAATATCCGTTGAGGTTCCACTGGCCAGCACGTCTAAGTCACCGGTCAGCTCGGAGGCGTCAACCGTAGTCGTAGCCGAGGAGATGGCGTGATCGGCGTTACTCGCTTGCTCAGCGCTGAGGTTGATGTCTTGGTCGCCAGAAATTGTCAACTTGTTGACGTCAAAGGATCCAAGGTTCTCTAGGAAAGATGCAGCCTCGGCAGTCTCGAGGTTGGCTTCGTCAAGGAATCCATTACTCGTTGACAGCGTGTTGCCGTTAAGGACGTCGGCACCATT
Organism: Spiribacter curvatus; assembly: GCF_000485905.1. NCBI lineage: Bacteria > Pseudomonadati > Pseudomonadota > Gammaproteobacteria > Chromatiales > Ectothiorhodospiraceae > Spiribacter > Spiribacter curvatus. Next base: position 1,698,116 of record NC_022664.1, read on the forward strand.
CAGCACAAAGTTAACGGTCTGGGTGCCTGTATTCTCCGCCATTCCGATGGAGATGTCGTCAAAATCATTCGCTGCATCACCAAGGGTAATCGTTGCGTTATTTGTGACGTTGGTAAGCGTCAGCCCTTCGTTATCACCTGCACCCTGTGTGTAACCAGTCATGCCGTCGAGCTCAGAGAAATCGACCGTAATGGTTCCAGTAAGGGCTGTTTCTGTATTTTCAACAACCTCTACATTAGAAACATTTTCGAACGCAGCGTCCTCCGAGCTATCGACCACAGCACCAGTAGCGACGTCTAACTGCAAAGTATCTTCGCCTTCACCAGTGTCGATCGTGTCAGCGCTGCTCAGGCGGCCCTGCATATCGATAACATCATCGCCAGACCCAGTCGTAATGGTCTGCTCAGCATCGCCAAGCACAAGGCTGACGTCTCCGGTTGCGTCCGAGGCGTCAATCGTCTCACCGGTGAGACCACCCGCGAGGCTGACGTCGCTATCACCCGTCACATTGACGGTTGTCGCGGACAGTGCCTCGTTGGCTAATGTAGCAGCAGCGGTATTATCGTCAGTACTTTCAATATTGAGGGTTTCGATAGCCCCGGCGTTGCTCGAGTCAATATCTACAACATATGCGTTGGTATTGTTAGCTAGCCGCACGCTAACGGTGTCATCATCGCCGTCAAACTCATCGTCAGCGAACGTGAAGACAGCGTTCGGATCGTCAGCCGCCGCAATATTTTTCACCTCAAGCGTGAGGTCCGCAGAATTTTCAATCTCGGTAAACTCGAGGTCATCTGCGTTCGTTCCATCAGTAGTCAGGGCATTCGCGACGAGCGCTGTGTAACCCGTAACATTATCGAGTTCAATGTCAGCGTTGTCCTCACTCGCCCGCACATCGATCGTCTCGATGTTCGTAGCAGTAAACTTACCAGTACCGCCGTCCTGATCCCGAACGAACAGCGTGTCGTCCCCAGCACCGCCGTCGAGCGTGTCGTCGATGGACAGCTGACCGTCCTTCGTCTGCTCGAACTTGTCGTCGTCTGCAGTACCCGTGAAGTCATTGATGCTTGTAGTGAGCGTGAAAGTCTCGCCGCTATCTGCTTCGACTTCTGCATCGACGAATGACTTAACCGCCTCGGGTGTCGAAGTGTCGGTATCTGCCGTTACTGAATCGATGAGGGCTTCCGAGACATTGACATCTTCCTGACTCGGTTCGCCCGGCTCACTGACGTCGGTGCCATAATAGTTCGCGACGGCAACCTTGTTCTGCAAGAGGTCCCGACTCTGCTGCGTCAGCTCGCTGCCGCCCTCTGAGTCGAGCAAGCTACTGATCATGTCAACAATGACATCACCCGGCTCGCGACTGTCCATGGCGCTCGTCCAGAAGTCGATGCCTTCCTGGTCCTGCTCGCCCTCTCCACGTCCGAGAACGTTCTCGTAAAAACTTCGAACGATCTGTTCATTCGTCTGGAAACCAGGATAGTACCCGTTCGAGCTCGCGCTCTCGAACATATCCTGCGCGACTGACTTAAGGGCTGCCGGCTCGTCCAGCTCCGCCCGTCGTGCGTCAAGCGCCTGCACCCAGAAACTGAGGCCGTCATTATCCGGGGCCCGTCCAATCAGGCCCACGTAGAGCTCTGAAATTTGCTCTTGCATCTCTTCGGTAATCGCCATCTCGGTTGTCCTCCGACAAAACCAAAATTGAGTTGGACCCCAAACCTTCCTATCTGTTTTCGCTTTGGGAGCCACGTTCTCCACTGCCTCCAGTGGATCTGGGTTGATCATGCCTCATGAAACCGATCGGTTCAACACCCCCGGCAGCAGTGTCACCGCAGTGTCACGGTATTACCCACAGCCACATCATCACCCGTTACAGCTGGTAGGCCACTGTCCGAACGGCTGCGTCCCGACCGTCATCGGGAGCGTGCACCTCACATAGCATCTGACTGTCACGGTACGCTAAGCCAAATGGCGGCGCGTCTAATTCCACCCCACTATTCACCCGCAACCGAGTCGAACCACCCGCCGGCATATCCTCGTTTGGTGACCAGCACTCGCCAGTAGGCACATGCTCTGTCACGATCAGCCAGCGATAGGGCCGCGCCTCGTTGATGCGCCTCACGATACTCGCGATGTCATCGTTCGGCAGATGTTGGAGCACTTGCCGCAGGAAACCGACATCCCCAGCGGGTAAGGAGCACGCGGCGATGTCCCGCTGCTCAAAGCGAACGGGTAAAGCACGGTAGCGACTACGATTTTGGCGAATTATCAGGCCAGAGACATCGCAGGCGAGGAATGTACGCGCCGGGTCGGTGAAGTGCCGACCGACGTTGAAATCGCCACAGCCAAGATCGACAAGGCGATCAACGCTCGTAAGGCTCGCCAGAAATTCGTTCACGGCGGCGACGTATTGGTCCACGAAGACGGGCTCGTGCGAGCCACGCCCCGACTCACGCTCGCCGTTGGGTGCTTGCCCCCACTGGCCCCGCCGGTAGATTCCCTCGAATACCCGACGGCGATGCATCGCGGCACGACGATTGGTCAGCCAGCCGATCATGAACGGATCTGCGCCCAGAGCTGCTTCGCACTCTCGCGCCAGGACACAGAAGCTTCACTCTGACCCGGACATTCGTCACGCTCGCGCTGTGGGGCCCAGTCATCAAGCGCCGTCGCGAGCGCGGCGCCGGTGAGGCCCTGGAAAAAACAGGTCTGGGCAGGAGCCACTTCGCGGAAGACCGGAATATCGCGCGCAAGAATAGGAACACTCCGCGCTCCCGCCTCGACCAGGGGCAGGCCGTAGCCCTCGTCCTCCGAGGCGGCGATCAGGCCATCGGCCTGATGGTATAGCGCGTCCAGCTCGGAATCGTTCAGTCCATCCAGCCAGAACAGGCGCTGGCCGCGTTCAGGGTGGCCGCTCAGCCGCTTGACCGTCTCCGGGATATCCCGTCGGTGGCGATCCGGCAGTTCCTGCCAGCCCTCTTTGCCCACAATCACCAGGCAATCCGTCGAACCGGCCGCCCAGCGATGTTCGAAGGCGTCCAGCACCTGTTGATGGCGTTTGCGCGGCTCGATGGTGCCCACGGTGATAAAAAGGCGGCGGTCGGTGGGCAGATCAAGATTGGGTGGCGGTTCGTCCCCCATCTCACTCGTCGCGATATGATCCGTTCCCAGCGCAAAGTGGCCGGTCTTGATGACCTCAACGCGCTCCGGCTGGTTTTCCACCAGCCATCCGCGGACAGTATCGCGGACCGCTTTTGAGGTGCCGAAGATCGCATCAAAGGTGGAAACCGCTTCCATCCAACGCTGATGGGTCTTATCGGCACCCGGCGGGAAGCAATGGGGATGCGTGACCGGCAGTATGTCGTGGACGACAGCAAACACCAGACATCCATTGGCCCGCAGCTGCTGATGAAGTCCGCTATCCACCGCCGCCACCAGTTGCTGGCCACTGATATCGACAATGCCGAGGATATCGCCCGGCCCAGGGTCCACCACCTCGTCCCTCAGCCCGGCAAGATCACCGCCGTTAATGCGCCGCATCCAATCCATCGCAGTCATGTAGCACCAGTCGCCCTCGCTTTCCACCAATCGCACCGGCTCGATGCGAAAGCCCTCCGGTGAGTCGATAAGCCAGGACTCCACGAGGCGCTGGGCCACCCGCTCGACGCCGGTCACTCGATCGCTTGCCGCCGTGGCCGTTACATCAATGAACAGACGCTGCCTCGGATTCCCCATTGGCAGGGTCGTCGCAATAGCGGTGGCGAGGTGCTCTTGATCTGCCGCGCCAAGGCGCTGGATGGCCTCGGCATCCAGCGCATCGACCAGACCATTCGCCGAGACCCGGTCTCGGGCATAGGCCCGCTCAAGCGCCTCGGCATACTCCGCCGCGCAGGCGATTGGGGCATGGGCTGTGGCGATCAGCGCCCTCGCCGCTGCACCCAGGCGCTCGCGAGGCTCAGCGTCGTCGTGTAGGGCCTCCAGCGCCCGTATCAGCGCATCCGACTCAATCGGATCATCGATCTTATAGACCGCGTCGTCAGGCAGTTCCGCCATCGACCCGTGCGTATTCACCAGCACGGGGAGTCCATGGGCCATAGCGTGGGTAACGGCACCGGAGGTCTCGCCCCGAGACTCGCCGCGCAACTGCACCGCGACATCCGCCGCCGCCAACCAGTCGGCGAAGGCCTCGTCGGTGAGGCGATCGGTGAAGCGTATGTTGCCGGCCCCAGGCGATGACGCCATCGCCGTCAGTGCGGCGCCGTATTCGCCCAGATCCAGGGGCCCAGCGAAAATAAGCTGGCAACGGTGATCTCCGGCGAGCCTGCTGTCCATCCAAGCCTCAAGGAGGGTCTTGCAGCGTTTGGTCGGCGCAACCATTCCAAAGCTTGCAATGATGAACGCATCCGGCGCTAGTCCGAGCCGCTCTCTGGCTGCATCGCAGTCGGCCTCCTGTGGCAGGGCCCGCAAATGCGGAATCACCGCCCAGTGCTTTGTAGCGTCTGAAGTGTAATGACGCTCGACGAGTTCACGGGCGTGGCGGGAATGGACGATCACGCCACGAGCCCGCTCGATGATCGGCCAGCTGGCAGGATATTGATCGATGAACGCGGATCGGGGCATCCCGAGGGCTTCCGCCACCGCGCCTATGCCGTGCGACACACGCACCGCCTGCGCCCAAGGCGGACCCTTCCCTGCGCCATCAATCGGGGCCTGGAACTGCGCCGGCTCACCAAACCAGAGCCCCCCGATGTAAGCATCATGCATCACGACCACACCGGGCACCGCGTCCATCAGATCGGCCATGAAGCTATGAAACGGAGAATTCCCAACCTGGTAGAGAACACGGTCGAATGCTGATGCCGCCTCGCGCAGGCCATCCGGCTCCAGCGGTGGACCGAATGCTTCGATCAGCGCGTCACTGACCAGCGGCTCATCCGTGACCAGGGTTATGTCGTAGTGCTCAGCAAGCGCCGGGAGGAGCTCCTCGCTGTAGTTCGCGATCCCGGTATGAGCGGGCGGCAGAGGCGAAACGAATGCAAGCCGTGGCTTACCGCCGGTGTTGGACACCATGGCAGGGTCCGCGCGCCGTGGATTGTCCTCGGCCGATACGAGATGCTCGAACACACTCATGGTCAGGGCGGCCGCACGATCCCAGGAAAAGCGCTTGGCCTGCTCCTGCGCCGCGGCCAGCCGTTCTGCCCGCCACGCCGCATCCGTCAGGACACGCTCAAGCTTCTCGGCGAGTGCCTGGGGATCATCCGGATCGAACCGCGCCGCTTCGTCACCCACCACTTCGACCAGGCTCGTGGCGTTGGCCGCGAGGACGGGCGCACCGCAGCGCATGGCCTCCAATGCCGGCAGCCCGAAGCCTTCATGACGGGAGGGGAAAACAAACGCCGAACAACCGTTGTAGAGGGCAACGAGTAGCTCATCACTGACATGGCCCAACACGATGAGCGCATCGGCGGGCACTCCGTGTCGCCTTGCGGAGGCGGCAAGGGCATCACGCTCAGCGCCCGAGATGGGACCGGCGAGCACCAGCCGCTGGGTCGCCTGGACCGCAGCGGGCAGACGCCCGAAGGCCCGGATGAGCAGATCCACGTTCTTGCGCGGGTCCACCGCGCCGGTATGGAGCACGAAAGGCCCCTCAACGCCGTGCGCCCTCAGCAGCGCTTTGGATTGCGTCTCGCTATCTCCATCGGGCCGAAAGCGCGCCTCCGCATCCGCCCAGATCGGTGTAGTGCGTGAATCCTCGATTCCCAACCATTGGATAGCCTCCCTGGCGGTAAAGGCCGAGTTACAGACGAGATGATCCGCTTTCTTCACCTCTTCAACACGACGGAGATAGTCGGCCTTCGTCTCGGGGTAAGCGTCGAGATATTCGCGCTGTTCGATCAGCGGAATGAGATCGTGCATTAACACCACGCGCGGGATGGCGGGGTCCAGATGCGAGAGATTGACCACCGCCTCCGACTCGAAGAAAGACGGGATAAGGATGATATCCGGCGCCGCTCGCTCAATCGCGGCCGCATACAGGCGCTGCCCGATCTCCCGCCATCGATCATGGTGGAAGATGTGGCGGTCAACGCCGTGCGGCATGGACCAACGGGAGATTTCGACATTAGGTAAGGCGGCCAGCGCACTCTCTTGCCATCGACATACCGCAGCCGGCATCGAAGTGTCGAAATGGAGAATGAAGCGATGCTCGGGATATTGGGGGGGCAGCGCCCTCACGAGCTCTCTGACAAACCGCCCAATGCCACGGTAGTGGCTATCCGTCTGATCTCCTTGCATGTCAATCAGAATGCGCATTGGTCTGCTACTCAAATTTCCTTTTCAAGCGTCTGGAGACATACTGCGCATGACGCGCTATCCCGGCGTTGTTATTAGTCATTGCATGGCAAGACCGTTCAGCGATCGCATCGCGAAGGCGCTGCTCAATGCCGAGCGCCCGTATGACTCGGCGCACCCGTCGCTCAACCCGATCATGCCTGTACAGAAATGATCGAAGCCGCCCGGAGCGGGCCAGCTGACTTATGATTCTGAGAATTACCCCTTTGATCTTGGATCGACCTACCCTGAGCCGCTGGCTAGTGGCACGCAGTGGTGCGGTGATCTTCCATGAACGGCTGTCGTAGAGCGCGTTCAATCGGTCACTGAGGCCTGCGAGCTCTTCCGAGAGCTGCTCCTGCTTCTGAAGCTCGATCTTGAGTGAACTGAACTGTTGCTGAGCAGCCAGTCGATCAGCTTCCACCTGGCACGCCAGCCCGTCTATGCGCTGATCAACCTGCTGCCGCTGGCTACGCTGCGCGGCGTCGCGCCGACGCATTAACAACTCGGCGGTGATGCCGGCATGTTGATCTGCGGCCGCTCCGATCCGCTCCCGCATCGTCACGGACCACCCTTTACCTGCCAAGACGGCAAAATCTGGGCTTGCGCAGTTGTAGATCTCGGAGGCCGACGGAAAGGGGGCGTCATGGGCAATGCTAGGCTCCTGTAGTCGCAGGATATGGCATGGATCAAAGCCATAGAATTCCACAGCAAAGGCAAGCAGCCGCGGCGGCAGTGGATTTTGGTGGGTGGGGTCCATGTAGAAATCCACCGCCGTTACCCGAAGGTTCTCGGGGTTCGGCGTCTCCAAGATCAGCATGCCGCCCCTCGCGAGCGCCCGGTAGGCCTCGGCGATCAGCTCCCGAAGGACATCAAACTCAAGATGCTCGGCAATATGAAACCCCGAAACCAGCGCGAGCGAGCCCTCTTCACAGGACCGCAGTGCGGCGATCGCGTCGCCGTATTCGGCGTTGAAGCCCCTTTCCTCGCAGGCGGAGAGCATACCGGCATCAAGATCGACACCGCGCCCCTCTAACCCAACCTCGCCAAGCACTTCCAGCCACTCGCCACGGCCACACCCCAGATCCAGGGCCTGAGCGGCCTTCCCATGTCGGCGCTTGAGGACCTTCAGGTAAGGGGTATAACCGCGAAGCCGCTCAAGGATCAGTTCCCGCGACCCGCGGTATCGGTCCTCGAACCGGCGATAGAAAAGCGATGCATCAGTCATCGACCATCACCGTGATGTCTGTCGGGAGCCAGGCCGAGCCAGAGAACTTCGGCAAGGCCGAATTCACCACCTCAAAACTGACCGCGCCATCCCACCAGTCATAGCAGCGCTGCGTGTGATCGAAACCAGCATGCAGAGCAATACTCACCACATACCCGCCCTCGCCCAGATTGGCCGAGAATGCGAAATCCGCCGCCACCGTCGCCCCCGCGCGGAGCCCCTCGATCACCTTTTCATTGTAGGCGCTGTTCGTTCCGAAGACCGGCTGCCCAAGCCGGTCGCGGATCTCGAACCCGATCACCATCTCGGGGATGTCCTGGACCGCTCGGGCGGTGATGCACAGCCTGGCTCGCTGTTCGACCTGGAGCAGATCCACTTCCACGTCGTTATCGTTGACCAGGCGCACAGACTCGATCCGCGCCGATGCATCGCCGGAGCGGGTCACCAACTCGCCGGATTCATCGGGTTGCTGCTCGATGACGGTGGCTACCCCATCGCGCTCGCTCAGTGTGGCGTTGTAGTACTCGAAAACGGCCTTGGGGTCGCCATGAGTGCGAATCTGTCCGTCCTCCAGCAGATAAGCGACACTGCATAGCGCCTGCACGGCGGCCCGGTCATGGGAGACCAGCAGCAACGTGGTTCCTTCGGCGAGAAACGCGCGGATACGGTCAAAGCTTTTCGCCTGGAAGTAGGTATCGCCGACCGACAGGGCTTCGTCAACGATCAGCACATCCGGCCGCCAGGCCGTGGCCACGGCAAACGCGACGCGAACCTGCATACCGCTCGAGTAGGTGCGCACCGGGGCATCAAAGTAGGTGCCGATCTCGGCGAACGCCTCAATGGCATCGATACGCTCATCGATCTGGCCGCGATCGAAGCCCTGCAGGCTGGAGGCATGATAGACGTTCTCCCGGCCGGTGAGCTCCGGATCAAACCCCATGCCGAGCTCCAGAAGAGCGCTGACGCGACCACCGATCTGGATCTCGCCTGTGCTAGGGGTCATGGTGCCGGTAAGGAGTTTCAGAAGCGTGCTTTTACCCGCGCCATTGCGGCCAATAATGCCGACCGCCTCGCCCGGCGACACATCGATGAAAATATCCTGTACGGCCCAGAATGTCTTTGCCGGTGCGCGGTTAATATAGAGCCAGTTGGCGATCCGGTGCCACTCGGACTTGTACTGCCGGAAGCCTTTGCTGAGGTTTCTAACCCGGATCTCGCTCATAGCATATCGACCATCTCGGGGGAGGCGCGACGGAAGAGAAAGCCCGCCACCAGCACAGCTACCAGACAGGCCACGGCCATCACCAGAAAATGAGTTACATCCGGGACTCTGCCGTAGACGATAGTGTCGTGATAGGCCGAGACGAACCAGTACATGATATTCAGGTCATATAACCCCTGATAGGACTCCGGGATGATTTTGATTGGATAGACAATGGGCGTGAACCAGAAGGCGAACTGAAGCAGGATCGGAATCAACTGGCCGACATCACGGATGAAGACGTTGAGTGCCCCACAGACCAGCCCGATCCCGGCTCCGAACCCTCCGAACAGAATCATCAGCACCGGCACCCAGAGCATGGCAAAGCTGAAGGAATGCCCAAGCAGCAAGAACACCCCAAGGGCCACCAGCAGGAACAGGAAGTTCTGAACGATCATGGTCCCCAACATGACGGCCGGCAGCGCCACCCGCGGGAAACTCAGCTTCTTCATGAGATCAGCGCTGTCTATGAATAGCGCTGTCCCCCGACTGACGCCGTCGCTGAACAGCGTCCAGGCAAAAATCCCCGATGTAAGGTAAATGGCATAGGCGTACTGCCCTTCGACACCCGGCAGCTTGGCCGAGAGGACATTGGAGAGGATCAGCGTGTAGATGATCACCAGGCTCAGCGGCTGCGCAAAGAGCCAGAAGATACCCAGGCGGCTACGTGTCAGCGACGAGACCAGTTCGTTTCGGACCGAGCTTGCCACGAAGTACCGATAAGCCCAGAGATTCCTCACTCTGGCCGTGAGCGGTTCTAGGGCATGGAGTGCGGTCATTCCGTCACCCGCTGATTGGCGCTGGCTACGTCGGCCCGATCAGAATCAGTCACTGCGTTGTTCATCCCCTGAATTGTACGCAGCGCTGACCCCTTTGCCAGTCTCCGGCGCCATTCCAAGCGATCGCAGGAAATCTACCAGTTGTTGCTCAAGACGGTCGGGCTGGAGCGCCTCGAGTCTAGGTTTCTGGGCCTCGATCAACTGCCCCTGTAGCTCGGCGTCGTCCAGCAAGACCGCCGCCGTAGCCGCGACGATGGCGGGATCGGCGCGATCAAGAAGCAAGCCTCCGCCGTCGACGGTATCGACAATGCTGCTCTCGGGCGCGGCATAGGCGACGATCGGGACTTCATGGATCATCGCCTCGACAAGCGGCATGCCGAATCCCTCATGCTCGCTCATGCTCACATAGAGATCGGCCCCAGCGTAGAGCGTTGAGAGGTGTTCATCACTCACCTTGCCGGTGATCTCGACCCGATTTGATACGCCGAGCCGTGCTGCCAGATCATGCAGCGCCGCGATCGCGGTACGACTCCCCTCTCCCACGAGCGTGAGGCGCACCGACTGATCCGCTATATGGGTCAGCTCCGCCAGCATGGCAACAAGGCCCTGTGGGTTTTTATGCGGCACCAAACGGCCGACAAACAGTATTTGCCGAGCGTTTTTTTGCGGCTGCAGCCTCTCCGGTGAGGGTGTTCTCCTAAACCGCTCGAGGTCGACCAGGAGCGGTATGGTGGCAGTTTTCTCCGGTGGATAACCCGCCTTCATGAGTTCGGCGTGGTTCCGGGGAGACACGGCAATCGCCCCGTTGACCGCGTGCTTCCAATCGACCAGCTGCTCACGGCCATAGGCGAGGGTCTGCCGCAGGGGGTCATCGGCCGGGAAGAAGCGCTCAGGCGTAATGTTGTGGTAAACCAATACCCTGGCGCAGGAGAGCCGGTGCAGCCAGCGCGCCGCGGGGTTGCCGCCACCGTGGTGGATGAGCAGCAGATCGGTTTGGGTCGGCTCGAGGGTTTCATAGAGCTTGACCGCATCACGCATCGACTCAGGGCGGTCCATGACATAGATCTCGGATGCGAGGCCCCACCCGCGCAGCAGTCGCTGGATGAACAACATACTGTTGCTGATGCCATCGCCCGGCGAACAGGAGACGGAGAACTGGTGGATGGCGGTGATGCTTTTCACTGGGACTTTCGCACCGCGTGATAGAGCCGTCGAACTCCTCGGTAGAGCCGCGGATAAGCCGCGAGCTCCTCTCGCATGAAGCGAGTGGCCACCAGGCGCGAGACGACCCCGCGCAGGAGTGACGGTTTTGCGGCTGACTGCGTGATGCTGGGTGGGCCGGCATCCGGTTGCCCGACGCCGATCGACCGGTTTAAGCGGCGGTCGATCTCGCGCTCAAGCGCGTCATAATCCAACTCGGGATGGGTTCTAAGGAGCCTGACACCGCTCGGCACGGATCTGGAATGGGGCGCCGTTCTATCGCCGTTATTCATCGCCGATCTGGAGCGTCACCACCTCATCCAGATACCGCTGATCGAGTTCCCGCAGGTCGGTCGGCTGGAATTCGCCGGTGGTGGTCTTCAGCCGCACCTGGGCGATGAGGTAGTCATACCCCGCTTCCGCCAGATCGCGGCGGATGCTGAATAACTGCGCGCGGGCATCAAGCACCTCGACCAGGTCGCGAACCCCCACTTCAAGGCCCTCCTCACTGGCCTCGACCTGCGCCTTGGCGGTGTCAAGCGCCTGACGCGAGACCTGGATGCGGCGCTGGGCATTGCGCAGCTCGTTGACGGCCGCCCGGGTGTCGATCACCGCCTGACGGCGGGCATCCTCCAGCGCCGCCGACTGGGCCATGCGCCGGGCCCGGGCCTCGTCCACCCCGGCGGTCAGGCCACCACCGCTGAAAAGCGGCACCTGCAACCGCAACAGTACTCGGGCGTCCGTGCCCTGGATCAGCTGATCGGTGGCGTTGGTGTCGCTGTAGCGTGCCTCCAGTGAGACCCGCGGGAAACGCTCGGCCTGGCGGACATCAATGGTCTCGCGCGCCTGGTTGAGACGCTCGCGCTCCACCGCCACGGTGGGGTTCGCGCGTCCGGCCTGCTCCATCCAGTCGCGGACACGGCCATCGGTCGGGGACTCAGACAGTGCCATCGACTGGGGCTCGGCGGCGCGCAGCGCATCGGGGTTCAGGCCGGTGAGGCGCTCCAGCCCCAGTCGGGCGGCATCCAGCTCATTGCTGGCCTGGGCGATATCGCTCAGCGCCGTCTCGAACCGGACCCGCGCGTCGAGGACATCCACCCGGCTGGCCAGGTTACGATCGAGGCGGCTTTCCATCTGGTCCCAGCGGGCGCGATAGGCATCGGCCTCGGCCTCGGCCAGTGAGCGGGTGGCCCGGGCCCGCAGGACCCGCAGATAGGCCTCCGCCACCTGCGCGGCCAGTGACTGGCGGGTCGCCTCGAATTCGGCATCCGCCACCGATAGACGCGCCCGCGACTCGGCGAGGTTGGTGGACACGCTGCGGTCATAGATCGGCTGGGTCAGATTGAGCCCATAGTTATAGCTGTCCTCCCGCGTGGTGGCGATCACCTGCTCGCGGGCGCCGGTCTCGGGGTTGAGACGGACATCACTGGTTTCATAGCGCGAGTCGGTATAGCGGGCATCGAGTGAGAGGTTGGGGAGTCGCTGCGCCTTGGCCTGATCGACCACCTCTTCCCCCGCCTCGCGCAGCGCCTCGCGCTCATCAATCACCGGCGCATACTCGAGCGCCTCCTGATAGGCCCGGAACAGGCCCACCGAGGGGGACGACCCATCGTCGTTGCCGGACTGGGCCAGGGCCGCAGCGGGGCTTCCCAACGCCAGCAGGCCGATCAGCGCGGTGCGGGATGCGATTGGCTTAGCTCTCACGGAATGCCCTCGAGGCCATTTCGGTGAACGGTTTGATCAGGTAGCCAAGGAAGCTGCGCGAGCCCGTTTTAATGAACGCCTGCACGGGCATGCCCGGCTCGAGCTGGAAATCCTCGGCGCGCAGCGTCTCGACCCCCGCCTCGTTGACGCGGATGCGGACCAGATAGTAGCTCTCGTTATTCTGCTCGTCGGTCAGCGCATCGGCGGACACCGAGACGACATCACCCTGGATGTTATTGATAAAGAGCGTGTTCAGGGCCGGGAAGCTCAGATCCGTCGCCTGTCCGACCTGGACATCGTCGATGTCATCGGGCTGCACCCGGGCGTCCACCAGGAGCGTGCGCTGCCGCGGGACGATGTCCATCAGCGGATTGCCGGGACTCACCACTCCGCCATCGCTGTGTACCTGCAGCCCCACCACCGCGCCATCAACCGGCGCGGTCACGGTGGTCCGCCGAAGCTTGTCCCGCAGGGCGATCACCCGGGCACGGGCATCAAGAATCTCGGCCTGCACCTCACCCAGACGGGTCGCCACCGTCTGGTCATACTCCTCCTGACGGAGGCTGCGCTCCATCCGGGTGCTGGCGATCTGCGCGCGGATGCCGGCGATGTCGGAGACAAGCCGGCCGCGCTCGCCGCGGTATTCATAGAGCCGCCGACGCGCCTCGCGCAGCGACTGTTTGTCGGAGAGCTGATCCTCGACCAGCCCGGACCACTCGTCCACCTCTTCATTGAACGAGGCGATCTGGGAATCCACCGCATCAAGCCGGGCGTTGAGCCCGCGGATCTGCTCCTCGAACTCCTCGATCCGCTGCGCGCGCAGGCTCAGATCCGTCTCCAGCGCCTGCCGGCGGGCGGCGAACAGCGAGCGCTGGTTGGCCATGATCTCCTCGGCCTTGCCGGGATCGTCGGCATCGGTCAGCGCCGCCGGAAAGTCGATGGCCTCATCGCCATCGCGCTCGGCGCGCAGCCGTGCCCGGCGCCCCAGCGCTGTCATCAGCCGCGACTCCACGACCGCCAGATCCGAGCGGGCCTGGGTGTCGTCGAGCTCCAGCAACAGCTCGCCCTGCTCCACCTGATCGCCCTCTTCGACGTTCAGCGACTCGACGATGCCGCCCTCAAGATGCTGGAGCGTTGTGCGATAGCCCTCGATGACCACCTGACCATTGGAGATCACCGCGCCGGCGAGCGGGGCCGTCCCCGCCCATAGCAGAAAACCGCCGAATCCGAGCACCAGCACGAGGATGCCGATCAGGGTGTAGCGGCGGAAATTGCCCGAGGCGATCGGCGTACCATCCGCCTGTGCCGCGCGCTGGCGGGGATCCGGCTGCGCGGTAATCAGCTCACCCTCAGCGCTCGGCCGCCGAAAGCGTTCCATGAGCGACTTCACTGCGCCCCCTTATTCTGGTTGCCCGCCACCCGCAGGGGCTGGGCCGTGTTGGACTGCAGACGCGAGAGCACGTCATCGCGCTCGCCAAAGGCCGCCACCTGGCCCTGCTGGAGCACGAGGAGCTTATCCATCTGGGCCAGGATGCTGCGCTTGTGGGTGACGACCACCACAGTGGCGCCCTCGGCCTTGAGCCGCTGCACCGCGCCGGTCAGCGCCTGCTCACCCGCGTCGTCGAGGTTGGAGTTGGGCTCGTCGAGGATCACCAGCCGCGGGTGGCCGAACAGCGCCCGGGCCAAGCCCACACGCTGACGCTGCCCGGCAGAGAGGGTGTTGCCGCCCACGCCGACAAAGGTGTCATAGCCATCCGGCAGCTGCAGGATCATCTCATGGGCGCCGGCCAGCTGAGCCGCGCCCACGACCGCCTCGTCCTCGGCACGGCCGAATCGCGCGATATTCTGCGACACCGTGCCCTCGAAAAGCTCGATGTCCTGCGGCAGATAACCGATGTAGGGGCCGAGCTCGTCACGGTTGTATTGACCGATATCGGCCCCGTTCAGCCGGACCGAGCCGTTGAGCAGCGGCCAGACACCCAGGATCACCCGCACCAGTGATGACTTGCCGGCCGCACTCGGCCCGATGACGCCGAGCCCCTCGCCCGGCTCGATATTAAAGCCCACGCCCCGTAGCACCGGCGTGCGGATCCCCGGCGGCGCGGCGAGGACGTTGGCCAGCTGGAGCCGACCCTCGGGCGCCGGGAGCGAGGTCTGGCGGGGCTGTTCGGGATAACCATCGAGGAGCTGGCTGAGGCGGTCATACCCCTCGCGGGCCTGCTGGATCTGCCGCCAGGCGCCGGTGATCTGGTCAAGCGGCGCCAGCGCCCGGCCAATCAGGATCGCACAGGCGATGATCATGCCGCCGCTGATACTGCCCTGCAGCACCAGCAGCGCACCCAGGCCATAGGCGAACGCCTGGGCCATGAAGCGGAACACGCGACTGGCATTACTGAATACACCCGCCCGGTCACTCGCGAAGGCCTGGCCGTTGATCGTCCTCGCATGACGGGTCTGCCAGCGCTCGCGGATCGATGACTCCATGCCCATCGCATGGATCACCTCGGCATTGCGCAGGTTATCCCCCGCGAACCGCCGGGCGTTGCGGTTGGCCTCGTTCGCACTGGCGAGCGGTGCCTTGGTGAATGCCTCGTTGGCCCAGGTCAGGCCGCCGATGATCAGCGTACAGACCACGCCGTAGATGCCGAGCCAGGGGTGGAACAGGAACATGACGCCCAGATAGACCGGCGTCCACGGCGCATCGAAGAGCGCCAGAATGCCCGGCCCGGTGAGGAACTGGCGCACGCTCGAGAGGTCATCCATCGCCTGGGGACTGCCACTGCCGCGCTGGCGGAGCGAGTTGCGGAACATGACATCGAATAGCCGCCCACCGATGCGCTCATCCATGGCGACGCCCACGCGCACCAGAATGCGCGAGCGGATGAACTGGAGGATGCCCATGAGGATGAAAAGCCCCAGCACCACCAGACTCAGGAAGAGCAGCGTCTCGGTGCTGCGCGAGCGCAGGACCCGGTCGAAGACCTGGAGCATGTAGAACGGCTGGACCAGCATGAGCAGGTTGATGAACAGACTGAACACACCCACCGCCACGAATCCCGACTTGCCGGTTCGCAGGATGCGTTTTATTTCCGGCTCATCCTGCCGGGAGGCGTCCTTCATGAGTGAACCTCTTCACGCTGATCGGTCCCGTCGTCATCGGACGACGAATTAACCGAATATGATGCCGGTGCCCGCCCGCGCTGTCCAATGACCTGATCATAGATTCGCCGCATACGCCCGGCATAGGCCGCGGCGGTGAAATGCTGGCGATAGCGCTCATGACCGCCGCGACCCAACGCCGCCGCCAATGCCGGATCGGTATGCAGCTGTTCCATCGCCGCGCCCAGCGCACGGGCATCGTTCGGCGGCACCACCCGCCCGGTCTCGCCATCGCGCACGACATAACTGGTCCCCGTACCGATCTCACAGGTGATGGCCGGCCGGCGGGCGACCCCCGCCTCGACCAGCGCCAGGCCAAAGGCCTCCGAGCGCAGGGTCGAGGGCATGACCATCGCCCGGCAGAGATCGAGCAGCGCCCATTTCTCCACCTCGGTCACGCGATCGAGGAAGACCACCCGATCAGCAACGCCAGACGCGCGGGCACGGGCTTCAAGCGCATCACGGTCCACGCACTCTCCGGCCATGACCAGGGTGGCCGTGGTGTGCCTGAGCGCCTCAATGGCCACCGGTCCGCCCTTGTAGCGACGCGTGGCGCCAAGGAACAGCATGAACCCCTCGCCCAGCCGGGCGCTGAGCTCGGCACGCGCCTGTTCGACGTCGACACCCCGGTCATCACGGACCTCGACCCCCAGCGGCGCGACCTGGACAAGCGCTTCGGGCAGACGCTGCAGGACGGGGCTTGTCCGGGCATAGACCGGTGAGGTCGCGATCACCGCATCAAGCCGACGCAGAAAGCGCTCCATCATCGGTTCGTAGACGCGCTTTAGCAGCGGATTGCGGCAGATATCCGCATGATAGGTCGCCACGCGCGGAACCCCCGGCGGCACCTGGCGATCAAGCAGATGCACGAACGGCCAGGGCAAGTGGTAGTGCACGATGTCCGCATCGCTGGCGAGCGCCCGGAAGGGTCGGCGGGCATGCAGGGAGAAGTCGGTGGCGCAGCAGGTGGCGGTGCGTCGGACGGCGTGCACACTGAGATTGGGATCCGCTGGCTGGAGTGTCCATGGCCCGTCGTTCGCGAGTGTGAAGAAGATGTGCCCGACATCTCCCTCGGGCATGCCAGCCGCCAACGCGGTGATGGCCCGCTGCACCCCGCCCTCGCGCTCGAGACTGTAGACCTTGAATGTGTGGAGGACTCGCATATTCCGCGTCGGCGTCCGATCGTTAATGGCTGACAAGGCTATCACTTTCCGACGACCGCTCGCCGATCCGCACCCACACAGTCGTAGCAATCCTGCGCCAATAGCGTTATTTTGCACATGTTTGGCATGCTAGCGTCAGGCCTTCGCGAGATGGCTCGGCAACAGGCCAACGCTGATGACCCGCCTGCTTTATAACCGTGACCGACTGCTGCCCGAACCCGAGAACACCTATGCACGCCACGATGGCAACCGGCACAGCCTCCGCCCCGGCTCCGGCGCTGGTCGTTGAGGACGATCCCGTCACCCGCATGCTGCTTGTCAAACTCCTCGAAACCGAGGGGTTCCAGGTTCATGAGGCGGCCGATGGGGAGAGCGCACTGGAGCGATTCGCGGAGCACCCGGCGCTCATCGTGCTCCTCGACGTACTGATGCCGGGCATCAATGGCTTCGAGACCTGTGCAGCGATCCGGCAGAAGGCTGGTTTTGGCGAGGCGGGCGTGCTGATGCTGACCGCGCTCGATGATACCGACTCCATCGACCGCGCCTTCGAGGCCGGCGCAACCGACTTCAACATCAAGCCGATCAACTGGCCGCTACTGCGCCGGCGCGTGCGCTACGCACTGCGGATGCAGCGCCTATACGCCGAGTCTGAGCTCAACCAGGCGCGTCTGGCTCAAGCCCAGCGCGTCGCTCGGGTGGCGCACTGGGAATACGATCCGGAGATGGCCGTCTTCCACTGGTCGGTGGAGATGCGCACACTTCTGGGTCTCGGTGAGACGAACGCGGATAACTGGCTCGCAGACCGCATCCCCGCCGATGACCGCACCGCGATCCGTGACCGCTTCAAGCTGGCGCTTCGCGACGGCACACCGTTTACCGTGGAGCATCGCGTGCTCACCGACGCCGATGGCGAGCGGGTCGTGCTCGTGCGCGGCGAGCCCACGGGCAGTGAGGGTTACTGGATCGGCACGATTCAGGACATCACTGACATCCGTCAGGCTGAGGCCCAGGTGCAGTATGTCACCCGCTTTGATCCCGTCACCGGTCTACCCAACCGTGATGCCCTGCTCGAGCGCCTGACCGAGGCCATCCTTGAGGCCGACGTCCATCAGCAGCGCGTGGGCCTGCTGGTATTCAAGCTCACGCGCTACAAGGCCATTCAAGAGAGCATGGGCAGCCCCTATGCCGACCGATTCCTGGGCGCTGCCGCCGAACGGCTGACCAGCCACCTCGGCAGCGACATCACGGTTGCCCGCCTGGGCGATGACGAATTCGCGCTCATCGTCACTGACCTGCGGCGGGATGGGGATGCAGTCCAGACCGCACTGACGGTGCGGGAGAGGCTGGTCGCGCCCATCTGGGTCGACGCTCAGGCGATCTATACCGAGCCGGTCCCGGGGATTGCGGTCTATCCCACCGACGCCGCCGATGCCGCGACGCTGCTCACCAACGCGAATGTCGCGATGCGCAATGGCGACGAGCAGAACCATCAGAGCTACTGCTTCTACACCGCCGACATGAATGCCCGCGTGATCCAGGAAATCGCCCTGGAGCAGGATTTGAGACGCGCTCTGGCCGAGGATCAGTTCACGCTCTACTATCAACCGCAGCTGGATGCAGCGGGCGAGGAAACGGTGGGCTTCGAGGCACTGCTGCGATGGAACCACCCCGAGCATGGCATCATGAGCCCAGCGACGTTCATACCGGTGCTTGAGTCCACAGGGCTCATCACTCAGGCTGACTGCTGGGTGCTTGAAACCGCCGAGCGCCAGTGCCGGGCCTGGAACGCGCGCAGTGACCGGCCCGTGCGGATGGCGGTCAATCTCTCCGCCGAACAGCTCACTGACCCCGGCCTGCTCCCCTACATCGAGCAGGCGGTGCGCGACGACAACCTGCACCCGGTCCACATCGAGCTCGAGATCACCGAGACGGTCGCCATGCATGATCTGCAGGCATCGCAATCCGTCCTCCAGGCACTGCGGGCGCTTGGCTTTAGCATTGCCATTGATGACTTTGGCACTGGCAACTCATCGCTGATGCGCCTCCGACAGCTGCCCGTCGACAAGCTCAAGATCGACAGCTCATTTGTATTCAACATGCACACCAGCGAGCAGGACGCCAGCATCGTGCGCTCCTGCATCCACCTTGCCCACGAGCTCGGCCTGTCGGTCGTCGCTGAGGGCGTGGAGGAAGCCATCCACGTCGAGATGCTGCGTGAGATGGGATGCGACATCCTCCAGGGCTTCTACTTCGGTCGGCCGCTGCCGGTGAGCGATGCCGAGGCGTTCATCCACCCGGCCTGATTACGCCTCGCAGGCACCACAACTCATGATATCGCGCACCAGTTCCTGGGACGGATTCGAGGAGCGCTGATAGTAGAGCGTCTTCACGCCCAGCCGCCAGGCCTCGATGATCAGCTGGTTGACCTCCTTCGCCTCGGCACTCGGCGGGATCAGCAGGTTGAGCGACTGCGACTGGTCGATGTGCGTCTGACGGGCGGCGGCCTGCTGGATGATCGTCAGTGGACTGATTTCATCGAAGGTCTTGAAGACCGCCTTTTCGGCCTGGCTGAGGCAGTCCAGGTGCTGCACCGACCCACCGCTTTGCAGAATGCCCAACCAGGTCGTCTGATCATTGCACCCGTAAGACTCAAGGACCGACTCGAGATGCGGGTTCTTGTAGGTGAACTGCCCCTTGGCAAGATCCTTGACGAAGTAATTGCTCCGCAGCGGCTCAATGGAAGGGGATACCTGGCCGAGGATGAAGCTCGACGAGGTGGTCGGAGCGATCGCGGTCCGTGTCAGGTTACGGACGCCATAACCGCTCAGCCCCTCCGGCTCGCCATAGTGGCGAGCCATTTCCTGACTCGCCTCCAGCGACGCCGCATCGATGTGCTGACTGATCTCCGAGGCCAGGCGGGCCGCCTCAAACGACTCGAACGGGACACGCTTGCGCTGCAGGAAGGTGTGCCAGCCCAGCTGGCCGATGCCAATGGCGCGCCAGCGTCTGGCGAAATGATGCGGCGATGCCATGTGCGCCAGGTGCCCGGTCTTGCGGATGTAATCGGACATCACCGCATCGAGGAACAGGGTCATCACCCGCACCGCGTCGGTGTGCCGCCACGCGTCATAGGTATCGAGATTCATTGAGGCGAGATTGCATACGAAGGACTCGTCGCTGGCCGATGGCAGGCAGATCTCACTGCAGAGATTGCTCGCATGGATCTTCCGGTCCTGATCCTTCAGGGCCCTGGGGCGGGCGCGGTTCACGGTGTCGGTGAAAAAGATGTAGGGATAGCCCGACTCCTTGCGCTTACGCATCACTTTCGCCCAGATCCTGAGCTTGCCCGCATCCGCCGCGGCCATGTCGCCGCGCTTGACGGCCTCACCCTGCTCGATCAACCCCTCCATGAAGGCATCCGATACGCAGATGCCGATGGACATGTTCTGGATGGAGTGGCCCACCTCACGAATCTCGAGGAACTCCTCGATATCCGGGTGCTCGATGTCGAGATACGCCGCAAAGGACCCACGCCGCACATTGCCCTGCGAGACGACATCGGTGATCTGCTCGAAGATATTCATGAAGTGCACGGGCCCATCGGCCTTGCCACCGGTGTTGATCGCCGATCCGCGGCCACGGATGTCGCCAAAGTAGCCACTGGTGCCCGCGCCGTGCTTGGTCTGCATCCCGATCTCGGCGGACTTCTCGAGAATCGACGCGATCTCGTCGCCGATGTAGGAGCCGTTGCAAGAGATCGGCAGCCCGCGATCGTTGCCGAAGTTCGCCCAGATCGGCGAGGACAGGCTATAGAACCCCCGCCCCATATAGTCGTAGAACGTCTCCGAGAAGCCATCGATATCAAGGATCGCCTCGGCCTTGTCACCGATTTCCCGAATCCGCTCCTCCGCCGACATCCCCTCGGGAATGTACCCGCGCGAGAGGAATGTGCGGGCGTCTTTGTTCAACCATTCGAATGCCATTATTCCGTTATCGTCCCTGATGCCTAGAAAAGGTCTTCCGCGTCGACGCCCTGGCCCTTGCTGTATTCCACCGGCGTTTTCTGGAAGAAGTCCGTCATCTTGTAGCCGAGCAGCGTCTCGTCGAACCAGAACGTCTGGTCAACCCGTGCCTGGTCGATGTGGATCGCGCTGCTGTCGAGACCGATCTGATCGATCGACTCCTTCATGCGCTTGCGGATGAACGCCTTCAGGATATCGGCATCGAGCCCCTCGACTGCGTAGTCGCCCATGATCCAGTCGATCACACCATCCTCGGCTTTCAGCGACTCCAGGCATTCATGCTCGATGCGCGCCCGCATGCCCGCGTCAAAGAGCTCGGGGTACTCGGCCCGAAGCTCCTGAATCAGCCGAATGCCGACCTTCGAGTGCACCGATTCCTCGTTCATCGTGTACTGGACCTGCTGGGAGACGTCCTTGAGGACCGCCTTGTTACGGTTCAGGTGCAGGATGATGTAGAACTGGCTGAACAGGCTGACGTTCTCGACGAACAGCGTGAACAGGGTGATCGCGTAGATGAACTGCTTACGCTGATCGGCGTAGACCTTCTCGTTGTACTTCTTGAGATAGTCGATCCGGCCCCGGATGACCGGCTCGTTGAGGTTCTCCTCGAAGACGTGGGTCATATTCAGCACGTCGAGGAGCTTTTCGTAGGCCATGTTGTGGATGACCTCGCTATTGGCCATCGCATACCCCAGGTCGTTGATGCTCGGATGGGGCAGCGTCTTGCCCAGATCGGCCCAGAAGGTTTTGACCGCCACTTCAATCTGCCCGATGGCGGACAATGCCCGGACCACGACCTCCTGCTCCTGCCGGGTCAGGTCGGTCTTGAACTGGCTGTAATCGCTGCGGAAGTTGAATTCATCCGGCGTCCAGAACCCCGCCCAGATCGTATCGATGAACTCCTTTGTCCACGGATAGAGGTCAGGCTTGCGGCTGATCTGTTCTTCGAAAAGCATTGCGACTCCTTTGCTGCGCGCTTCAATGGCCAAGCCGGCCACTGGATGCCGGGAAATGGCGACCCATGCCTCTTCGACAGGAAAAAGCTGAAGCACTACATATTGGGTATTACCGGCTAAGGAAGTACAACATAGCACAAGGAAGCGCGATCATGAACAGCATGCGCACAGGCATGGATCCGCACGAAAGGGAGAGACGGGGGCGGGTTAAGGGGTTGGAGTGATTGGAGGTGGCGAGAGGATTCGAACCCACAAGTCGGTCGATAGACCTGCGGAAATCAATCCTTACGTAGTCTTCGACCAGCGGTCATTGATCGCACGGATATGCTGGGAGTTGCAGACCAAACCCGGCACAGGGATGGTCAAGCAGCTCAAGCAGTTCGTCGTCTAGCTTCATTAACGTTACCGACGCACCGACCATATCCAGTGACGTGCAGTAATAACCGATGAAATTTCTCCAGGCGACCGCGTTGCGCGCCTCGATGCGCTCGTGGAGCCGACGGGCGATGATGAAGAGCTCCATCATTGGCGTCGCTCCTAAGGAATTCACGAGCATTGCAACCCGATCTCCAGAAACAAGATCCATTTCCGAAAACAAACGATCACAGATTCGATCTACCGCCAGGTCCGCAGTGGTTATCTCCTCGCGGGCAGCGCCGGGTTCACCATGGATACCGACCCCGACCTCCATATCTCCTGGAGCAATGTGAAAGGTTGGTCGGCTAGTCTCCGGCAGAGAGGCGGCCTCCAGCCCGATACCCATGGTGAAGGTCGCGTCGTTTGCCTTGCGCGCCAGACGCTCGCAGTCATCCAAGCCGTAAAGCCGGTCGCATGCCGCACCGGCAATCTTGAAAACAAATACGCTACCGGCGGTTCCTCGCCGCGATTCGCGGTCCTCTGCCGCCGAGAAGGCGGCATCGTCGGTTGTCAGGATCGTGCGCACGTCGATACCTTCAGCATTTGCCCGCTCTGCGGCCATATCAAAGTTCATGGTGTCGCCGGTGTAGTTGCCATAGATGTACAAAACGCCGGCCCCCTGACAGGCAGCTCGCGTGCAGTTGACGATGCGATCCGGCGGTGGCGATGCAAACACATTGCCGACGGCCGCAGCATCAGCCAAGCCACGTCCCACATACCCTAAAAAGGCGGGGTCGTGACCAGAACCGCCTCCGATCACCAGACCGACCTTGCCCTTAGGCGGCGTAGCCGATGCCTGTACAGCGCGCTTTGAATGCCCGGTGGCCTGAATGAAGTGGGGATAGGTGCGCAGGGCACCCTCAAGGGATTCCGATACTGCGTCGCGTGGTGAATTTAGAAATTTCTTAACGCCAGTACGCTCGGGGAGTGCCGACTTATCCGGTCTCGGCCAGCGATTGGAAGAACGCAGCCTTTGCGTTTCTACGCCATCCGCATGCAGTATTGCCTCACCGGTTGCAGCATCAGTAATCAGCACGTTGATCAGCTGCCCACGCAGTGCGGCAAGAATCGCCGGCACTTTGTCATACCCGCCCGCGATCGCGATTCGCGTTTCGATTGTCCGAAGGGATTCTAGGTCGATAGCCACTGTTCGATCGCTGAGCGGGCCATCCACTGGGATTCCATTGGCATCGAAGAACCAGCCGGCGATAGATCCTACCGCGCTGCGGTAGTGGTCATACTGCTTGAGACTACTATCAAAGAACCCACTTTCATGGATTGTAGAATCTCCCCGTAGCGACGAAATGCCTAAGACGATTCGATTAGCAGCCGCCAATGAAGCAAACTGCTCAGCAATGACGGGCTCCGATAGAAGCAGGGATCTTGCTTCGTGACTAGACAGGATCGCAGGTGCGGAAATGGGAATGCAACGGGCTCCAAGGCTTTCGGCAAGTTGCGAAGCGCAAGCTTCTGGAGTGTAACGAATATTAGCCGTTGTTCCACCGGTGGCTTGAATGACGCGCACGTCCGTGCGAGTTGGCACGTGCGTTGCGGCAGCCTTCGCCACCGACAACATCGTCCGTCCCCAGGTGACTGCTACGTTGTCTCCCGACTGTATCAGAGTAGACAATGCCTGCCCGCCAGCGGAACCTAATCGCTCTATTAGCGATCGAGCGCCCTCTTCACCAGGAATCGCAAGGCACTCTTGCAGGCCGAAATGCGCCTGAAGTTGCTGTGCGATAGACAACGATTTAAGACGTTCGCCCGAGATCGAGATGTTAACGATGCCATTAGCACGCGCCTCAGCAAGGTAGCTGTTCACGGTAGGCCGCGAAACATTCATCGCCTTAGCGATGCCCCCCTGGGTAAGGCCCTCTTCGTAGTACAACCAAGCCGCCCAAAGCAGCGCGTCGTCCTGGAACTTCAAAGGTGTATGCCCTGTGGAGGCCGATCCCATGTTTAGCGCGCCTCCGGCGTCGCCTCGATTGTCTCTACAAGGGCTTCGATGACAATCGATGCGGAGACTGCCCCAGGATCTTGATAACCAATGCTCCGCTCTTTCAACCGCGCTGCGCGTCCTCGCGAGGCGATCATGCTCGCGGTGGCCCGCGCCCCCTCAGCGGCCGCTTCCCTGGCGCAAAGTGCCGCCTCGGCAGCAGAGGCACCACGAGCAAGGCTGGCCTCAGCAGCAGGGGTTGCGGGTAGCCATGCGTCGAGCATGGTTTTATCACCTTCTGCCGCCTTTCCGCGTCGCGCGATACCCTGGGTGAGGCAAGCCATGAGGCGCGGGAACTCGTTCAGCTCCCACGGTGCTCCCTCTCCCATGGCTTCGGACGTATCCAGCAGCCCAGTCGCATAAAGTGGTCCAACTGTAGCGCCCACGTGACTCAGAAACTCGTCCGCTGCCTCGCGCAATAGAGCGCCGGGGATTTTTGTATGGCTGGAACCGCCACGCACAAGTGCCGCCAGAGCGGCGAATCCATTGGCCATTGACGTGCCATGATCCCCATCACCAACAAGCCCGTCGAGCTGACAGAGCTCATCACGCTGCTCCTCGAGCCGCGCCGCTGCCTCGCAGAAAAATCGTGCGATGAAGTCAGAGTCTAGTTCGGCCATACGTTCACCACCCGATAGTTCGGCAGTAGACGCCCACGCGAGCCAGTCAGGCCAAGCGGCGACTGACGTTGTCCACCAAGATGCATAAGATCATACAGCATGAGGTGGCACCGGCATCCAGCACTCCCCTTGAACGCTCACCCAATCGGCTTGAGCGGCCGATCCGCGCAATCATGTCCTGCGTGCTATCGCGACCCGCCATCGCAGCAGCTTTCGCCGCTGCCAGTCGTTCCTCAAAAGTACCCGGGGTATTGGCGAATACTTCTGTTGCTGGAGAGAGCGTATCGAGCAGTGTCTTGTCCCCGATCTGCGCTGATCCGACGTTAACAACCGCCTGCTGGCCAGCCTCGAGCATGCGCTGAAAAACCACTTCGTCTATGATCGACTCGCCACGGACAGCTTCTGCCATGTCTTCGAACATCATACCGTATAGCGGCCCCATCGACCCGCCGATTTCGGTCATGAGCACGTCGGAGAGCACTGAAAGCCCGTCGGCGAGAGAGTCTTCAGCGGCAATGCGATCGGCCGCCATTGAAAAACCCTTTGCCATATTGTTGCCGTGATCCCCGTCACCGATTTGCCCATCGATCTCCGAAAGGTATGCCTTGTTGGCGACAATACACGTAGCTACCTCCAGAATAATACCGGCATTTTTCGTGTTACTGATACCAGTCATGCAGACACCCACAGCCCCGGACTGATCGCTTCGGATGCCATCAGCTCGCGGAGCTCATGATCCAGTCTCATGACGGTCAGAGTGACACCCATCATATCCAGCGAGGTGAAGTAGTTACCCACCAATGGCTGCACGATCTCGACGTCCATGGACTGAATTCGAGACGCCACTCGATCGTAAAGAACATAGAGCTCGTTGATTGGCGTCGCCCCTAGTCCAGAGACCAGTATGCATAGCGCATCTTCGGCGGCGAGATCCTGCTCGGCCAGTACGATATCTAGCATATCGTCGGCAACATCATTCACAGGCTTGAGGTCGACGACCTCCATACCAGGTTCACCATGGTGCCCAATCCCTACTTCCATCGTGCCGGGGGCGATCTCGAAATTCGGTTTGCCGTTGGCGGGCAAGGTGCAGGGAGCGAGCCCCACGCCCACCGAGCGGGTAGAATCCACCGCCTTTTGCGCGGTGGCCCGTACCGCCTCTAGTGATGCGCCGGTGGCGGCCTTCGCGCCACCGACTTTCCACATCAGGATCTCGCCGGCGACGCCGCGGCGTTTCCTGCGCTCTGCAGCCGGTGCCGAGCAGACATCGTCGTTGGCGACAACCGTAGTCACCTCGATGCCGTCCTTGGCCGCCATGCGCGCAGCCATCTTCACATTCATGTTGTCGCCGGCATAGTTGCCGTAAAGCACGCAGACGCCGCTGCCGCTGTCGGCGGCCTTAATGGCGTCGTAAAAGCTCTTGGCCGTCGGCGAGGAGAAAAGCTCCCCAACCGCCACCGCATCAACCATGTTGTGGCCGACGTATCCCATAAACGCGGGTTCATGCCCGGATCCACCGCCAGTAACAACTCCAACGCGGCCGGATGCGGGGCCACGCCGTGAGATAACCACCCTCTGATTCTCAGGATGAAGTGTCACGAGATCGCTATGTGCTCTCGCAAAGCCTCTCACTGCCTCATCGACCAAGTCATTGGGATCGTTAATCAGCCTCTGCATAAAACCGCTCCCCGGTTTGTGTTTTCCGCCGGCCACCGTTAAGTCATGTCCGGGCCCCACTGCTCCAAACTTTACATAGTATTGCGGCTGTTTGACAAATGTCGGCGCCCTCTGGTTTGCTCTAGGTGAACGTTCGCGGCTCATCCACAGGCCATGGACATAACCGGAGGAACAATGCAGCCAGGTACATTCGACGGCCAGTTCATTTTTCTCTGTGGCATCAATGCTCTAGTGATTGTGTCCGCGCTCCTGTTTGTCGATGGTACCTTCATGAGCCTGTATAACTTCCAGTCGATGGGTGCGCAGGTTCCTGAGCTAGGATTACTGGGACTCGGAGTCATGCTAGCCATGATTTCAGGGCGTGGCGGAATCGATCTTTCAGGTATAGCGCTCGCGAATCTGGCGGGTGTCGTCGCTTACATGAGCGCTCCGCTAGTGTTCAGCGCCGAGGCCGAACCCCTTCAGTTCTTTGCGGCTTTTTGCTTCGTGGCTATCACTGTTGGTGTGATCGGGGGCACGCTGAACGGCTTACTAGTAGGTTATGCGGGGATCACACCCATTATCGCCACTCTAGCGACCCAGCTTCTTTTCACTGGCGTTGCAGTCGGACTCACAGGCGGGTCAGCACTTCGGCTCGGCTACATCCCCGTGTTCGATAAGTTCGGCAATATGCCTATCGCGGGCATCCCGAGAACCTTTGCCCTCCTGCTTTTAATAGCTATTGGACTCGCGGCCCTATTGCGCTTCACACGCTTCGGTATCCATCTCTTTTTGTTGGGCTCAAACTCCAAGGCAGCCCGTTTCGCCGGCATAAGGACTCGGTCGATACTTTTTCGTGCCTATTTTCTATCCAGCGTGCTCGCGTCGATCGCTGGTATCGTCATCGCAGCTCGGAGTTCCAGCGTTAAGTGGGACTACGGCAGCTCCTATGTGCTGATCGCGATCCTGATAGCAGTTATGGCTGGAGTTCGGCCTGAGGGCGGATACGGGCGGGTGAGCTGCGTCATCCTTTCAGCAACAGCGCTGCAACTCCTCACCAGCATGCTCAACTTTATGCAGATATCCAACTTCTTTCGTGACTTTGCGTGGGGTGTCTTATTACTCGTTTTTCTCGCGAACGCGCGTGCTCAGTGGTCGAGCTATTTGCCGCACTTCCTTAGAAAGAAGTCAACTATCACGTAATGATTAATTGTCTAGACTCCCCCGCGCGGTCCTCGACGCGCGATTAGTGGGGCATACGAGGACTGGCTTATGTACCAGGAGGAGAGGAAGAAAATGACTAGAAACAAGCGTTCCGTATCAGCCCTTGCGTTGGCTGGCGTGCTCACTAGCATGGCGGGCTTGGCGACAACTTCGGCCATGGCTGAAGAACAGGAGATCGCCACCGTCGTCAAAGTAACGGGTGAAAACTGGTTCATCCGAATGGAGGAGGGAGTCAAGAAGTTTGGTGCCGATCACCCTGATATCTCAACGAGTCAGGTAGGACCGGGACGTGCCGATGCTGCTCAGCAAACCGCTATCGTAGAGGATCTAGTCGCACAAGAGGTCGACGCACTCGCTATTGTCCCGATGGATCCATCGACACTGGAGGGTGTTCTGCGGAGAGCGATGAACCGCGGTATTACTGTAATTACCCATGAAGCCGACAGCATGGTCAACACGCAGGTCGATATGGAAGCGTTCGACAATGCGGAGTTCGGTGCGCATTTCGCTCAGCAAATCGCGGAATGCATGGGCGAACAAGGCAAGTGGACCTCATTCGTCGGGTCGGTCGGCAGTCTTACTCATGTCCAGTGGGCTGACGGTGGAGCGGCTTATATGGACCAGTTCCCAAATATGGAACTGGTGTCTCCAAAAAATGAAAGCTTCAACGACGCTAACCAGGCTTACGAGGCAGCTCGGGAGATTTTGCGCACTTATCCAGATATCAAAGGTTTCCAAGGAGGATCCGCTATCGATGTCATTGGCATCGGGCGAGCCGTTGAGGAAGCTGGATTAGAGGATGAAACATGCGTCTATGGTCTGGGCCTTCCGCAAGACACCTCAGCATATTTAGAAAGTGGTGCCGTTGACGGCATTTCCTTCTGGGATCCTAAGGATGCCGGCTACGTAATGAACATCCTTGCTGGAATGGCGTTGAACGGCGAGGAGATCAAAAACGGGATGGACCTTGGCGTGCCAGGTTACGAGAACGTCACTGTCACGGAGGGTCCTGGCGATGGCGTTATCGTCAGAGGACAAGCCTGGGTTGATGTAGACGCCTCCAATTGGAAAGATTACCCCTTCTAAAGGCATGTGGAGCGGGCCACTGACCAGTGGCCCGCCACTTCGATAATTCCCTTCGCCGAGTATAGGTTTATTCGATGGACAACGCCTTCCTACAGGTTTGCTCTGCTCACAAGCGTTACGGTGGCGTTCACGCCCTCAAGGGTGTCAGTCTGAGCATTCGAGCCGGTGAGCTCTATCACTTGCTTGGCGAAAACGGTTGTGGGAAGTCAACACTTATCAAGATCATTGCAGGAGCAGAAGCTCCGACTGAAGGTCAAATCCTGTTAAATGGTCACGAAGTCACAGCTCTCGATCCTATTCATGCACTTTCAGCTGGAATAGAGACCGTTTATCAGGATTTGTCTCTGCTACCCAATCTAACTGTCGCCGAAAACATCGCTTTGCCACAACAGCTCGTCAAGGCAAAAGGCCGATTGCTTCGCCCCATTATGCCAACAAAGCTCGATGCAACAGCAGCCAAGGCCCTCGAGGTTGTTGGCTTGCCCTCCGGGCGAGCCTTCCTCAGAAGGCAAATTGACACGCTTCCACTATCTACACGTCAATTAGTAGCAATCTCCCGCACCGTTGCCATAGATGCCAAATTGGTGATCATGGATGAGCCGACGACATCCCTTACTCGAAACGAGGTCAACCACCTTATTCGCGTTATTAGACGGCTACAAGAAAATGGTGCCGCCGTGCTTTTTGTCACCCATAAATTGGACGAGGCGCGCGAGATTGGCGGAACGGGCTTCGTCATGCGGGACGGTGAATTAATTCGCGAGTGCGATCTATCGGCGTCAACCAATGTGGATCTAGCATACTGGATGACAGGGCGCGAGCTCGAGCAGGGGCGTTTCCGTGAGGCAATGCCACAGTCAGATGTCCCACTGCTTGAGGTGATGGGATTGAGCCACTTCCAACATTATAACGGAATCAATTTAACCGTAGGCCATGGTGAAATCCTCGGTATTACTGGGCTGTCCGATTCCGGCCGTAATGAGATTGGACTGGCGCTGGCCGGCATGATGAAGCCCCAAGCTGGTTGTATCAAGCTTGGGGGTGTTCGGTTGGATGTCTCTCGACCTTTCCGGGTGATCGAAGCTGGGGTGGCGTATGTCCCCGAGGAAAGGCTAGATGAAGGTCTGTTCCTCGACAAGCCAATTTTCATCAATATCGCGATGTCAGTCACGAGTCGCCTCAAGGGAGCCTTAGGACTGGTGAGCATTGCTAGAATGCGGTCATTAGCGGACCGTCTTGTACGGAGTCTTGAGATCATGATTTCGCACTTAGACGCGCCGGTGTCATCGCTATCAGGTGGCAATCAGCAGCGCGTCCTCATTGGACGATGGCTGGCAACATCTCCGCGTCTACTTGTTCTGCACGGCCCAACCATGGGGGTAGACGTAGGTTCCAAAGATACCATATATCGAATTATTCACGCGGAGGCTCAAGCCGGAACTGGGATCATTATGATTTCAGATGATCTACCTGAACTGATACAGAACTGTGACCGTATTCTTGTGATGAGCCGCGGGCGTCTGCGTAGAGATATCAAGGCAGATACAGTCGATGAGAAAACGCTCTATGACGCCGTGGTGGGTTCTGATGAGAGGTTGCCAAACGATGAATAGGATAAGCCCTGTCGGGAAAGATAATCAGGCGCAGCGACGCCGAGCAATATTCGTGTGGGCGGCGCACAACCCTGCCATCTTCCCTTTCCTGCTGATCGTGATCACCTCTTTCGTTGTCGGACTGATTAACCCGGATTTCTGGCAACTAACGACGCTTTTTGACGTCTTGCGTGCCTCGGTTGTCACCGGGCTATTCGCGCTGGGCGTACTGCTGATTCTTGCCGCAGGCGGGCTGGACGTCTCGTTTACAGCCATCGCTGCATTGGTGATGTATTCGGTGACTCTGTTAGTTGTGGAATTTTTTCCCGACCTAGGTATTGTATCGATATTTCTGGCTGGCGCCGTCGGTGGCGCAGCTCTTGGCGGAGTCAATGGATTCCTAGTGCACTCACTGCAGGCGCCGGCGTTGATTGTTACGATCGGCACCCAGTACGCACTGAGGGGGTTTTTGCTGACATTTATCGGTACTCAATTATTCATGAATATTCCCGATTCGATGACAGCATTTGGCAAATCAAACTTGGTTTCAGTGACATCCAAGAATGGTTTGTCTGTGGATCTTCCAGCTTATTTCCTGCTGCTGGTAGTGGCAGCTCTCGCCACCGCCGCGATACTCCGCTATACGATCTTCGGCAGAGCGATTTATGCCGTTGGGGGTAATCCGGATATTGCTGCTCGGCTCGGCTATAGAATAGTATGGATAAGAGTTCTGGTATTTGCATACGCAGGACTCCTGGCTGGACTGGCAGGAATTACGCATGTAATGGCAAATCGCCTCGCCAATCCATTCGATCTGGTCGGCTCAGAACTTGCCGTTATTGCCGCTGTTATACTTGGTGGTGCGAGAATCACGGGTGGCTCTGGCAATGTAGTCGGAACAATGCTCGGCGTGCTGCTAATAACTCTCATCAACAATGTTCTGATTTTGGTCGGCATACCGAGTGAATGGCAGACGGCTATACTCGGGGGCTTCATTCTGATCGGCGGTATGTTTTTCTCTCTGCTAGATCGATTTAAAACCGATTGAAGCGTATCTAACCGGAGCCGGCTTAATTAGGTGAAATTATGGGGCCCTTGTGCTGTCCTGATCGGGGCGCAGCGTCGACCGCTTCCTCCGCCGTGCCGCGTTGGCCATGACGCTGAGCGAACTGGCGAGCATGGCGAGCGCGGCCGCCGACGGCGGGATCACTCCCGCGACCGCCAACGGGATGGCGGCGCCGTTATACACCACCGCCAGGGCCAGGTTCTGCCGCATGCGCCGACGTGCCGAGCGGGCCAGCCCCAGCGCATCGGCCAGGGCCGGCAGCCCGCCCCGGGCCACCACCAGGCCGGCGCTGCTGGTCGCCGCGTGGCTGGCGCCATCGATCGCCACCCCCACATCGGCAGCCGCCATGGCGACGCTGTCATTGATGCCGTCACCGATAAAGGCAGTCGGTGCCCGGGCCTGGGCGGCGAGCACATGATCGGCCTTCTCCTCGGGCCGACAGCCCGCTTCCACGGCGTCCTCGGCCAGCCCCACCGCAGCGGCCACCCGCCGGGCGGGCGCGGCACTATCGCCGGTCACCATCCGCAACCTGAATCCTCGGGCCTGCAACGACTCGACCGTCGTGGCCGCCGCCGGACGAAGCGGATCACCCAGCGCGAAACAGCCCAGCCAGTCGCCATCGCGGGTGACATGGATCCGCGTGGCGCCACTGGCCGCCTGGCTCGACGGCGTTGCCAGCACGGGCACCTCGACGCCGGCCTCATGCAGCCAGCGCCGTGATCCCACCCGGACCTCGCTGCCATCGGGACGGGTCATGATGACGCCACGCCCCTCCCGACGCCGATGGATGCCATGCTCCGGCCCCTGCGCCGGATCCTGCAGCGCCCGGGCCACTGGATGGTCGATGCCCGCCTCGGCCTCAGCGGCGAGTGCGCGCAGCTCGGATTCGGCGACACCCTCGGCGGTGACCGCCTCGATAACCGCCGGCTCACCGCGGGTCAGGGTGCCGGTCTTGTCAATCAGCAGATCGTGGAGCTGTCCGGCCTGCTCCATGGTCGCCGGGCTGCGGAACAGGACCCCACGGCCCATGGCGCGTTCAGCAAAGCTGAGAAAGGTCACCGGTACCGCAACACTGAGCGCGCAGGGACAGGCGATGACCACCACCGACAGGGCCCGCAGCAGGGACGCCTCGGGGCCCAGCCCGAGCGCCGTTCCCATCACCGCGACCGCCGCCGCCAGTGCCAGCGCGCCGGGGACCAGGACCCGCGCCAGCCCATCGGCGAGGCGGGTGATCTCGCTGCGGTTGCCCTGCATCTCGACCATCCGGCCGAGGATGCGATCGATCTGCCGATCGCCCACAGCGGCGGTCACGCGGACGGTCACCGGGGCATCCAGGTTGATGGTGCCGGCGTGCACGGCGCCGCCGGGGGCGATGCTTACAGGGGTCGACTCGCCGGTCAGCAGACTGGCATCGACACGCGTCGCGCCCTCCGACAACTCACCGTCCAGGGGCACGCGGGCACCGGCGGGCACCTGAAT
The DNA here is from genome assembly GCF_000485905.1 of Spiribacter curvatus. Lineage (NCBI taxonomy): Bacteria > Pseudomonadati > Pseudomonadota > Gammaproteobacteria > Chromatiales > Ectothiorhodospiraceae > Spiribacter > Spiribacter curvatus. Next base: position 1,731,054 of record NC_022664.1, read on the forward strand.
ATGAGTCCCAACCGCCACTTCGCCCGCATCCACCGGCCCGTCCCCCGCCACGGGAAAGGCCCGCTCGGGGACCTCGCGCTCGAGCGCACCGATGGCCGTGGCGGCCCGGCGCACCGTGCGCATTTCCACCATCCTGCCAATGGACAGCAGCACGATGAGCATCACCATGGTATCGGCGTAGACATGCGCCCCGCCCTGGGCCAGCTCGATCACTGACAGCACGCCGGCGCCGATCACGCCGATGCTGACCAGCGCATCCATACCCGGGATACCCGCCCGCAGGGTCCGCCAGCCGGCGACAAAAAACGGCGCCGCCGAGAACCCGACCACGGGTGTCACCAGCCCCATGGCAATAATCGACAGGGTGTGCCCGACGGGGGTATGCCCCAGCGCCGCCGGCTCGAGATAGCGCATGATGGCGAGCACCATCACCCACATGCCAAAGAACGCGGCCACCGCCAGTCGCAGCCCAAGGCGATTGATTTCCTCGTCGATGGCGGCGACGGTTTCCTCGGGGGCGCGCGGCGGACCGATGGCATAGCCCAGCCGCTCCACGGCCCGCAGCAGACCCGAGAGGTCGACCTGATCCGGGTCCCAGTCCACCAGCGCCGAGCCGGTGGCAAAGCTGACCCGTGCGCGCGTTACGCCCGGCACCCGGGCGATGACCCGCTCAGTGGCGGCCGCGCAACTCGGGCACCACATCCCCTCGATCGAGAAAAGGCCGCGCCCGGCCGGTGCCAGCGCCGCCATTTCGCTCCGGGACAGCGTCGCCGTCGCGGTACTCATGCGCGGGCGCTAGCGGCTTGCCTGATCGCGGTGCCGCGGGGCGCCCGCCGACGGCGGCTGCTCAGTGGGCTCGCCGGGCACGCCATCGCCCAACAGATCCCCGCGGATCACATCGCCGTACCAGTTGGGCGTGTGCTCGTGGAACTGCTCGTCGGTCTCAGCCACACTGAGGTTGTCGCGGAACTGCCGCGGATCCGCCGGCCGCTCCCAGCTATTGATGTAGGCGGCCACATCCCAGGCCTGCTGATCGGTGAGCGACCCACCCTGACCCAGCGGCATGTTGTGCTTGATGAAGCCGGCGGCGGTGTTGATGCGGTGCATGCCCGCCCCCCAGTTGAAGGCGTCATCGCCCCAGAGCGCCGGGAAGATCCAGCGACCGTTGGGGTCCTGGCGGCCACCGCCATCGGTGCCATGGCAGACCGCGCAGTTGTTCTCGAACACAGTCTCACCCCGACTGATGCTGTAGCCCTGCTCAGGCTTGGGCGGGGTGGAGTAGCCACGGCCCGGCAGGTTGCCCTCCAGCGGTGCGCCCTCGGCCATGTAGTAGAAAAAGCTCTGCAGGTCCTTGTAGATGTCCCCATCCCGGGGCGGTGGACTGCCACTGGGCGAACCCTGGGCGTTCATCGAATAGGTGAAACAGCCATTGATGCGATCTTCCATGGTGTTGATCATCTTGTTCTTGCCACGGAATGCCGGGTACTCCACAGCCGCCGCCCACATCGGCGCCGACCCGGGCACCGTCCCGCCGCCGAGGTGGCAGTTGGCGCAGTTCATGCCGTTGCCGACGTGCTCGGAGGCATTGGTCTGGGTGTTGGTGAACACCTCGTAGCCACGGCGTACCGAATCCCCGAACGCGTTGTCCGGGGCGTCGGCCACATCGTTGGGGATGAAGTAGCCTTCCTCGCTGACCGGCAGCGCGGGCGGATTGGCATCGGCATTGTTGGTGTACTCCTGGCGCTCGGCCAGCCACGCCTCACGGCGCTCCGCCGCCGCTTCAGCCAGCTCGCGCCCCTCGTCGGGCTCGCGGTCCGGTGACTGGGCGATCGGCGCGTAAATGCCGCTGGCGTAGAGGCCGGCGCCAATGGCCACCAGCCCCGCCGCGATGGCGACGGCGATCAGCGCCCGGCGGAGCGTGGTCCGCCCCGGATCCTCGCGGGGCCGATCATTGTTGTTGTGGTCACTCATTGATGGAGTCCTCCGCCGGCGGGGCCGGCAGTGTCGCGAGGTAGTCGGCCACCGCCCGCTTATCCGCATCGGACAGGGCATGGGCGATGCCCTGCATCAGCATCAGCGGCGAGTTTTTCCGACGGCCATCGGTCCATGCCGCCAGCTGGGCATAGGTATAAGCGGGCTGCTGCGCGGCCAGGCTGGGGAAGGCCTGTTCAACCCCCCAGGCCGATGAACCATGACAGCTGTAGCAGGCCGGCACCTCGATATCCCAGTCGCCGTGATTGGCCAGCTCGCGGCCACGCTGGAGATCGCCGCCCAGTTCGGCCTCGGCGGCGCTGGGCGCTTCCATTTCGGCGTAGTAACGGGCCAGACCGAGCATTTCCTTCTGGGTGAGCTTATCGGCCACATACTGCATGTTGTGATTGATGCGCACGCCCTCGGCATAGGCATTGAGCTGCTTGGCGATGTACCCACTCGACAGCCCCGCCAGCCGGGGGATGTTGCCATTGCCCTCGCCCTTGGCGCCGTGGCAGCTCGCGCACGACCAGACATCGCCCTGACCCTCGCGGGCCAGTGTCGCGTATTCAGCCGGATCCACCGCCGCCGCCTCGGCGGCGTAGATCTCCGCGGCGTAGCTTTCATCGGGGAGATCCTCGTCAACGGTCTGTGCCCCCGCCGGCTGGGCCAGCGTGAGCAGCAGGGCTGACGAGAGCCACGCACTCAGACGTTTCATGTTCATTGGGATGCCTCCGTTGCCGCCGTGCGGGTCAACCGGGCCGCTATCCCGGTCACCGCTTCAAGCTCGGCGCCGCCATTCCAGGGGCTGCGATCCGCCGCAAAGCGGCCGCGCTGTTCGCTGACGAACGCCGGGGTCACCGCTCCGGCGTCGTGACCCCACTGCTGGCGGATGTAGCTCACCACCGCGGCAATCTGACGATCACTCAGCGTCTCGCCAAATCGCGGCATACGGCCGTCGTACTGATTGCCGGCCACCGCGATCACGCCGCTGATGCCGTGCAGCAGGATCTGGACCGGCGCTTCCGCCGGCCCGGTGACGTAACGCGAGCCTGCCAGCGGCGGCACGGCGCCACTGATCCCCGACCCGTTCGCCTGATGACAGGTCACGCAGTTCGACTCGAACAGCGAGGCGCCAACGCTCATGAGTGATCCCTGCCCATCCGCGACGTCCCTGTCGCCGGTCGTTCCCACCGTGGGCGCATCCTCGCTGGCGGCAGTCTCGGTGGAAGGCCCCGAGTCGGACCAGAGCGTGTAGACGCCCCAGGCAATCAGGGCCACCGCGACTGCCAATACGAAAATCGGGATCGGTCGGTTGACCTCGTAGGGCTCGAACCGGCTTTCCTCGAGGGGTGTGCGTTGTGGCTCGGGGCGCTGGTCGTTGTGATCACTCATCAGCGTGCCTCCGCGCCGTCAAAACCCAGGTCACGCAGCTCCCGATCCTTGGCGGGATAGGTCCGGTCAAGGGAGAGCAGGTATGCGGTCAGATCCAGTGCGCTCTGGCGCGCCACCACCCTGGCACCGTCCGCCGGGGCATATTCGGCCGGCACCGGGACGACGACATCATCCTCGTCCGGGTTCTGCTTGATCTCGAAAAGGAATGGATAGGCCGGCATGATGCTGCTCTCCTCGATGGCTCGAGGCTGGTAGAGATGGGTCAGGTGCCAGCCCTGGCTGGGCATCCGTGCGCCGATGTTCATCAGATCCGGGCCAGTGCGCATGGTACCCAGCACATGCGGGTCGTCGTAGACATAATCGGCGGGCGTGGTCGGCCGCCCCCAGCCGCGCTGCAGATCCGGGGCCTGCTCGGGGCTGCGCGGCTGCTGCGAGTGGCAGTAGTAGCAGCCGAGCTCGACGTACTGCTGCCGACCCCGCTCCTCGACCGCCGTGTAGGGCTCAAGCCCCTGGGCGGGCTCGACGGTGCGGATCTGCGCGGCGGGCAGTATCACCAGCAACAGGGTCGCGAAGGCGAGGATGGCGAACGCCAGAACAGCCAGCGGAAAGACTTTATTCATGGTTGGCTCCTCAGCTGGCGCTTGTGACCGGTGTCGCCGTGTCCACGGCATCGGTGGACCGGCGCGTGGCGAACACCAGCGACAGCAGATTGATCGCAAACAGCAGATGGCCCAGCGTCATCAGCGTGCCGCCCACGGAGCGTCCCTCCAGATAGGGCTCCATCAGCTGCATCGACTCCAGCCAGTCGCGGCTCGCATCCAGCATGGCAAGCCCCTGCAGCCAGCCCCCGATGCTGAGCGAGAAAAAGTAGACGCCGAAGCCGATGGCCACCAGCCAGAAATGCAGCGCGATCAGCCGCGGCGCCGGCCAGAGCCGGCCGGTGAGAATGGGCATCAGGTAGTAGACCGTGCCGAACAGCACCAGCGAGACAAAGGCATAGGCCCCGAGGTGGGCATGCGCCACGGTGTAATGGGTGAAATGCGTGACGGTATTGATGGCGCGCACTGCCTCCATCGAGCCCTGGAAGGAGGCGAGCGTGTACATCACCGCCCCGAAGGCGACGAACCGTAGCGGCAGCGACTGCTTGAACGCCCAGAGGTTGCTGCCCCAGAGCACATGCTGGTTGACCGCCACGGCAATGACGGGAACGAACATCATCACCGACTGCACCACCGAGAGCGTCACCACCCAGGTGGGCACCGGCCCGCCGATCAGGTGATGCATGCCCACCTGGCTGTAGAACAGCGCCAGCGCCCAGAACCCCAACAGCGAGAGGCGGTACGAATAGATCGGCTTGCCGATGATCTTAGGGAGGACGTAATAAGCGGCACCGACCCCGATCGGGGTCAGCCACAGACCGAGCACGTTGTGCGCAAACCACCAGTTGACGGTGGCCCCCTGCACGCCGGAATGAATCGGCAGATTGCCGATCACGAAAAGCACCGGAAACCACACCAGCGCCCCCAGGTAATACCAGGCGGTCACGTAAATGTGATGGACGTTGCGATTCACTGCGGTCAGGACCAGTGGAAGGGCAAAACAGGCACCGCCGGCGGCCAGCAGAATATCGACCTGCCAGGGGATCTCGAGCCACTCCATCCCGTCGGTCCAGCCGGTGGCGATGGCATAGACACCGACCGCAACGCCGATATTCCACAGCACGAGCCCGCCCCAGGCCAGATTGACGCCACGCAGTGAGGTCTTGAACAGCCGCGGCACGAGGAACATCGCGACCCCGATGCCTGCCAGTGACAGCCAGCCGTAAATCACCGAATTGAGGTGCATCGTGCGCATCCGCCCGAAGCTGAGCGGTGCCGAACCGGTCAGCCAGTCCGGCAGATGCAGCTTGAGCGAGGCGATTACCCCAAAGATCGAGCCCAGCACCAGCCAGAAGGTCCCGAAGCCGATCAGGGCAAAGATCAGCTTGCGATGGCGGGTATCCGTGCCCTCCCCGGGCTCGGCGTCTTCCTGGAAACCAAAGCTGGTGGGATCGTCGGGCGCATGGTCCGCGCCCTCGGCGCCCGGGAAAATGACCTCGGCATCCGCCTGCTCGACGCGGAACTGCTTCGAGGCGACCGCCCAGATCAGAAAGGCGAGGGCAATGAGGGACACCACAAACGAGAGTGCCATCATTGTGCCAATAGTGAGCGACATCTTTCCTCCACCGCGTAATACCTACTCACGCAATGGTACGAAGGGCATGGCAGCTGAGAAATTGTGGTTTTCCACACGCCTGCGGCGCCCGGCGAGTGGTGGGGGCTGTTCTGGCGACAAAGGGAGTACTGAGGGGACTGGAGCTGGCGAGAGGATTCGAACCCCCGACCGGCTGATTACAAATCAGCTGCTCTACCGACTGAGCTACGCCAGCATCTAAGCGAGGAGTAAAGGGTACCCAACCATCCCTGTTGGGGCAATCCATCCCCTCAGGGCAGGCTCGCCAGCCCCTCCAGCACCAGATCCGGGCGCAATCGCGCGTCCAGATCGAGATAGCGGGCGATGATCGGTGCATCGCCACCGGTGAGCACCGGCGTCAGCCGCTCTGACGAGCCGGCAAGGCAACGCCGGATGACACCCTGAACCGCCGCTGCTGTGCCAAAGATGTGACCACTGGCGAGGGCATCGGCGGTATTGGTTGCGAGGAATGGCGGCCGGGTGGGGAGGTCGATGCTGGGCAACTGCGGCGCCAGTCGTGCCAGCCCCGCCTTCTGCGCGGGGAGTCCGGAGAGGATCAGGCCGCCCTGGTGGCGGGCGTCCCCGGTCACCACATCCACGGTGATGGCGGTGCCGCAGTCGACGACGCAGACGGGCAGATAACCCGCGGCCTTCGCCCCCAGCATGGCAAGCCAGCGATCGGTCCCGAGTTCGGTGGGATGCGTATAAGCGGAGTGGATCGCGTCGCCGGCCGCCGGCGTCTGAATAAACTCCGGTGCCCGCTCCCAGTGAACCTGCAGCCAGGCGGTGATGCGGTTGACCACGGATGCCCTGGCGACATTCACCACCCGGACCCGCGCCGGTCGCTCGGCGAGTTGCCGCCATTCGGCGAATAGACGCTCGAGCGAGTCATGGGTCGCCGCCCGGGCCGCGCCGATCAGCTCGCCATCGGCCGCGAGGGCCCATTTAATGCGGCTGTTGCCAATGTCGATCAGCAGATCGGTCATGATGGCGTTGCCCACCCCCCTTGTATCCGGCACTCGCCGGCCTGCAGATACCGCTCACCGGTATCGGTGATCAATCGCAGCTCGCCCGTCGGTGTAATGCCCGCGACGCGGCCCTCGAGCGCCACGCCACCCGCCTGATCGACGACGATGTTCCGTCCGGCGAGGATATCAAACGCGGGCCAGCGCTCGGCGAGCAACCACTCGGCCTGGGTCGCCGACCAGGCCGTCGCATCGAGCACCCCGCCACCCAGGGCACCGAGCAACGCGTCATCAACGACCCCATCAGCGAGCTGATGGAGACCCATGGCCCGCCGGTCGGCGGGCAGCCTGCCGACATGACCCGCCATCGTGTTGATCCCGACGCCGATGATGAGCAGATTCGGCAACCGCTCGACCAGCAGTCCGGCGAGTTTGGCGTCGCCGACGACAAGGTCGTTGGGCCACTTGAGATGAATACCAGCGAAACCGTGCGACTGGAGTATCTCGGTGAGTTGAAGACCGACGAGCAGGGACAGCGCTGGCGGGATCGACTGGCTGGGTGGCACCGGCACGCCGACACTGAAATAGAGCCCGCCCGTCGGCGAGGCCCACTGCCGACCCTGCCGCCCCCGACCACGGGTCTGCTGATCGGCGATGACAAGCGCCGGCTCGTCCGGCGGATGATCCGCAAGCCACTGACTCGTGCTCTCGAGCGTCTCGAACACATGAATGGATGTGTGAACCCAGCGCTCGCCCATCGCCGCGCGAAGGACTGGCACTCGATCGTCAGGATAACTGGCCATTGAAACCACTCAGTGTTGGCGCCTTTTCAACAAAAAAAACCCCCGCCGGTCCTGAGACCGACGAGGGTTTCGTTGTAAGCGCCTGGCGATGACCTACTTTCGCACCACAGCGTGGCGGCACTATCATCGGCGCTACGCGGTTTCACTTCCGAGTTCGGAATGGAATCGGGTGGTTCCCACGCGCTATTTTCGCCAGGCAAACCGGTTACCGGCCATGTCCACTTGGACACCACCAGCGTCAGAAACATTGTCGATTGGCATGCAGGACCAATGTCCTATAGCCCTCTTGGGGTTATATGATCAAGCCTCACGGGAAATTAGTACTGGTTAGCTTCATACATTACTGCACTTCCACATCCAGCCTATCAACGTGGTCGTCTTCCACGTCCCTTCAGGAGGATCAAGTCCTCGGGGAGATCTTATCTTGAGGTGGACTTCCCGCTTAGATGCTTTCAGCGGTTATCCCTTCCGAACGTAGCTACCCGGCAGTGCCACTGGCGTGACAACCGGAACACCAGAGGTTCGTCCACTCCGGTCCTCTCGTACTAGGAGCAGATCCTCTCAAATCTCCGACGCCCACGGCAGATAGGGACCGAACTGTCTCACGACGTTCTAAACCCAGCTCGCGTACCACTTTAAATGGCGAACAGCCATACCCTTGGGACCTGCTACAGCCCCAGGATGTGATGAGCCGACATCGAGGTGCCAAACTCCTCCGTCGATGTGGACTCTTGGGAGGAATCAGCCTGTTATCCCCGGAGTACCTTTTATCCGTTGAGCGATGGCCCTTCCATACAGAACCACCGGATCACTAAGACCGGCTTTCGCCCCTGCTCGACTTGTCAGTCTCGCAGTCAGGCACCCTTTTGCCTTTATACTCAGAGCGCGATTTCCGACCGCGCCGAGGGTACCTTCGCACTCCTCCGTTACTCTTTGGGAGGAGACCGCCCCAGTCAAACTACCCACCACACACTGTTCCTGGCCCGGATTACGGGTCTAGGTTAGAACCCCAAGCATGCAAGGGTGGTATCTCAAGGATGGCTCCACCAGAGCTAGCGCTCCGGTTTCGACACCTCCCACCTATCCTGCACAAGCATGCTCAAAGTCCAGTGTGAAGCTGTAGTAAAGGTTCACGGGGTCTTTCCGTCTTGCCGCGGGAACGCTGCATCTTAACAGCGATTTCAATTTCACTGAGTCTCGGGTGGAGACAGCGGGGCCGTCGTTACGCCATTCGTGCAGGTCGGAACTTACCCGACAAGGAATTTCGCTACCTTAGGACCGTTATAGTTACGGCCGCCGTTTACCGGGGCTTCGATCAAGAGCTTCGCTCCGAAGAGCTAACCCCATCACTTAACCTTCCGGCACCGGGCAGGCGTCACACCCTATACATCCTCTTACGAGTTAGCAGAGTGCTGTGTTTTTAGTAAACAGTCGCAGCCCCCTGGTCACTGCGGCCCGCCTCGGCTCCGCTCGCGAAGAGCTTCACCTAATACGGGCGTACCTTCTCCCGAAGTTACGGTACTATTTTGCCTAGTTCCTTCACCCGAGTTCTCTCAAGCGCCTTGGGATTCTCACCCTGCC
>NC_022664.1:1745000-1926631 GCF_000485905.1 Spiribacter curvatus
CCGGCCTTGATGCGCAATGGCCGGCCACTGGCAAGACGCTCACGCAACTCGTCCTCGCGAATGATCTCATCGGCTCCGCGCCAGAGTGTCTCAAGTGCGGCGTCCACATCGCCCATACCGTGCTCCCGTCGTGCTCTTGGCCAAGAAAACCGGATTCTAGCCTAATTGACCCTGATACGGGCCGGGGCTATCGTTCAGCGACATGAACGCACGGATTCGAATAATGACGCGTCGGTTACGCAATGGGCTGTTATTGCTGGGGATCACACTGGTCGTTGGCGCATTGGTCTGGCCCCGGGCCGATCCCCCGGAAACGCGACAGATCTCACGCCCTCTGTCACTGCCCGAGGCGCCGGGCGTTCCCGACACCACCAGCGGGGTCGCTGACCCCTCCGCGCTACCTACCGCCACCACGCTGCGCGAGCGCATCGGCTCATCCGCCGGCACAGCCGGGAACCCGCCATCGACCGGTGCCGAGCTGGACCGCCCGGTCGCAAGCAGCCCGGTTGAGCCCGCCGACAGTCCCGCGCCCCAGTGGCAGGTCCAGACCGTGCGCAGCGGCGACAATCTCGCTGCGGTCTTCCAGCGCGCCGGTCTGAGTGCCCGCGACGTCCATGAGGTCGTCAACGCCGGCACCCCCGCCGATCAGCTGACCCGTATTTTCCCGGGCGATGAGATCTATCTGCAGAAGGATACCGACGACCGCCTGCTGGGGCTGCGCTACGCAATGAGCCCGACCCGCACCCTGCATCTACGCCGCGACGACGACGGCGAATGGGCCCCTTATGTCGAGACCGTCGAGCTCGAGCGCCGCACCGCCCAGGCCGAGGGTCAGATCGCGAGCTCGCTCTATAACGCCGGCATCGAGGCGGGACTCAATGACGCGCTGATCATGAAGCTCGCCGGCATCTTTGGCTGGGATGTGGATTTCGCACTCGATCTGCGACGCAACGACTCCTTTGTCGTCATCTACGAGACCCTGTATCGCGACGGCCAGAAGGTGCGCAACGGCGATATCCTCGCCGCCGAGTTCATCAACCGTGGCGAGCGTTTCCGGGCGCTGCGCTACGAGACACCGGAAGGCCAGAGCAATTACTACACGCCAGACGGGCGCAGCATGCGCAAGGCCTTTCTGCGCACCCCCACCGACTTCACCCGGGTGAGCTCGGAGTTCAACCCCGACCGCGTCCATCCCGTCTATGGCACCAAACGCCCCCACCGCGGCACGGACTACGCCGCTCCGCCCGGCACGCCGATCAAGGCGGCCGGCGATGGCAGGATCATCGAGCGCGGGACCAAGGGCGGCTATGGCAACACCGTCGTACTCAAGCATGGCACGCGCTACACCACGCTCTATGCGCACATGCGCGGATTCGCCAACGGCCATTCGGTGGGCGAGCGGGTTGAGCAGGGTGAAATCATTGGCTACGTCGGCAGCACCGGTCTGTCCACCGGTCCGCACCTGCACTACGAATTCCGGGTCGATGGCACCCATCGCAACCCGCGAACGGTGGATCTGCCAGAGGCGACACCCATCGCGGAGCGCTATCGCGATGACTTCGAGCGCGAGACCACCGATCTGCTCGCCCGCCTGAACGGACTGACTCCGACCCGCGTCGCCCGGGCCAGCGAGTAGGCGCCCCAATGCGGATGATCGGCCTGATGTCGGGCACCAGTCTGGATGGTGTCGACGCCGCGCTGGTCGACTTCGATGCCGACGGCCAGCCAGCACTGGCCGGGCACATCCACCACGCCTATCCCAGCGGACTCGCAGACCAGCTGCGGGCCGTTCATGGCGACAGCCCACTGCGAACGGTGCTGATGCTGGATGCGCGGCTCGCCGAGGTCTATGCCGACACCGTCAGCGCGCTTCGATCGGCAACCGGCGCGGCGCGGGGGAGCGTTGATGGGATCGCGCTGCATGGCCAGACCCTCTGGCACGCGCCCGCTGCCGATCCGCCGGTCACCTGTCAGATCGGCGATCCCAGCCGCCTGGCCGAGGCCACCGGCATCCGCGTCATCGCCGACTTCCGCCAGCGCGATCTGGCCGCGGGGGGCGAAGGCGCCCCCCTGGCGCCGCTATTCCATGCCGCCCTGTTTGGCTGTGACCACCGACGCTGCGTGGTCAACATCGGTGGTGTCGCCAATGTCTCGGTGCTGGCCGCCGGTGGACAGGCACTGGGTGGCTTCGATACCGGACCGGGCAACACGCTGATGGATGCCTGGACGCGGCGCCACCTCGGCGCGGCGTTTGATCAGGATGGCCGTTGGGCCGCATCGGGCAGCGTCGATCAGGGGTTGCTCGAAGCGCTTCTCGCCGACCCGTATTTCCGCCGCCCGCCGCCCAAGAGTATCGACGTGCGATCCTTCGATCTGGCCTGGCTGGCGCGCTATCGGGGCACGTCTGAGCGGCCGGCGGATATACAGGCCACACTGCTCGCGCTGACCGCCGAGAGCCTCTGTGCCGCGATCGATGAATGGGGCGGAGCGCCGGAGGATGTCGTGGTGACCGGCGGCGGTGCGTTGAATGCCGGGCTGCGTCGGGCGATTGCCGGGCGGCTGGCACCCTGCCCCCTGCGCACCGGCGATGAGCTGGGTGTTCCAGCCTCACTGGTGGAAGCGATTGGATTCGCTTGGCTGGGCCGGGCCGCGCTGCGCCGTGACCGGCTGGATCTGGCATCGATCACCGGCGCCCGGCGACCGGTGCCCCTGGGCGGGATCTACCCGGCCTGAGCCTGGTCAGACGCCGAACGACGACCCGCAGCCGCAGGTGGTGCTGGCGTTGGGATTGCGGATCACGAACTGGGCACCCTCGATCCCCTCGACATAGTCGATCTCCGCGCCTTCGAGATAGGCGCTGCTCATCGGGTCCACCAGCAGTTTGACCCCGGCATTCTCCACCGTTGCGTCACCGGCCTCTTCGCTTTCGTCGAACATGAACCCGTACTGAAAGCCCGAGCAGCCGCCACCGGTGATGTAGACGCGGAGCTTGAGTGCCTCGTTCTGCTCCTCGTCGAGGAGCTGGCGCACCTTCGTCGCCGCATTGTCGGTAAAAACAAGCAGGTCTTCCTGCTCCGCCACTTCACTCATTGCCTTGTCTCCGACTGATCGATTGTCCAATGATTCTCCTGCCCGCCCGCAGCAACGTCAATCGCTGTCAGGGCAACACCGCTATGCCCTGCAGGCCCAGCGTCTCGGGCAGACCGAACATCAGGTTGAGATTCTGCAGCGCCTGGCCCGCCGCGCCTTTGACGAGATTGTCCTCCACCGCCAGCACCAGCGCCATGTCACCGCCTTCGGGCCGGTGCACGGCGATGCGGACCATGTTGCTGCCGCGCACGCTGCGCGTCTCGGGGTGACTGCCCGGCGGCAGGACATCGACGAACGGCTCGTCGGCGAAGCGCGCCGCATAGACCGCCTGCAGATCCACTGATGGATCGAGCAGACGCCCGTACAACGTCGCGTGAATACCGCGGATCATGGGGATCAGATGCGGCACGAAGGTCAGCCCCACCGGGTGACCCGCCGCGGCCTCCAGCCCCTGGCGGATCTCGGGCAGGTGACGATGCCCGGAGGCGCCGTAGGCGTGGAAGTTCTCACCGGCCTCGCACAGCAGCGTGTGCTGACGGGGCTGACGGCCAGCGCCACTGGCCCCCGATTTGGCATCGGCCACCAACTGGCCGGTATCGACCAGTCCCGCCTCCAGCAGCGGCAGGAACCCGAGCTGTACGGCGGTGGGATAGCAGCCCGGATTGGCCACCAGTCGCGCCCGGCGAATGGCGTCGCGGCCCTGCTCCGGCAATCCATAGACCGCTTCCGCGGCCAGTGCCGGGCAGCTGTGGGCCATGCCATACCAGTCCGACCACACCGACAGATCACGGATCCGGAAGTCGGCCCCCAGGTCGATGACACGGACACCCCGATCGATCAGTGCCGGTGCCATCTCCATGGCCGTGCCATTGGGCGTGGCGAAAAACACCACATCACAGGCGGCCAGCGCCTCGGTGTCAGGCTCGGAGAAGGCGAGATCGATATGACCGCGCAGGTTCGGGTAGATCGTACTGACCGGCACCCCCGCCTGGGCGCGGGAGGTAATGACCTGCAGGGCAACCTGTGGGTGCCCCGCCAGCAGGCGTAACAGCTCGACACCGGTGTAGCCCGTGCCGCCCACGATCCCGGCCGTTATCGTCATAATCCGTCTCCTGAGCTGATGGCGTTCACCCTGTATGATGCCAGAGACGCCAACCGGGCGCCGATGGTGAACCCGATCGTGAGAATGACCCCCAGTCAGTCACAGCAGCAGCGCCTGTCCATTGGCCGGGCACCGGTCCTGATGGCCGGGCTTGGCGTGATCGTCGGCGCCCTGACGGCGCTGGTCGTGATCGGCTTCCGGCTGCTCTACGAGTCCGGTCAGTCGGCACTGCTACCCGGCGGTATGCTCGGCAACTACGAGGCACTGCCCGCCTGGCAGCGGCTGTTGCTGCCGATTGCGGGCGCCGGGCTGATCGGCCTGTACATGCGCCACGCCGCGCGGAGCGATCCGCGCACCGGCATCGGCTTTGTGATCGAGCGCACGACCTATCACGAGGCACTGCTGCCACTGCGCAACGCCATCCACCAGCTGGTCGTCGCCACCATCGCCATCGTCAGCGGTCACTCGGTGGGGCGCGAGGGCCCCAGCGTCCATCTCGGCGCCACCGCCGGCAGTCAGGTCGGTCAGTGGCTGGGACTCCCCCACAACAGCCTGCGCACGCTGGTGGCCTGCGGGACGGCGGCCGCCATCGGTGCCTCGTTCAATACCCCCCTCGCCGGCGTCGCCTTCGCCATGGAGGTGGTGGTCATGGAATACACCATCGCCGGCTTCCTCCCGGTCATCATCGCCGGTGTGACCGCCACCGCCCTCGCCCGCCTGGTATTCGGGACCGGCATCGTGTTCTCCGTCCCGGTGCTGACCATCGAAGGGCTCCATGAACTGCCGCTGGTCCTCGTCCTCGGTCTGCTGCTGGGGGGCCTGGCGGCGGTATTCATTCGTCTGCTCCGCATCGTTGGCCAGGCCCTCACCCACTGGCCGCCCCTGCGACGGACGCTGACCGGCGGGCTGATCGTCGGCCTCATCGGCCTGGTCGTCCCCCAGGTGATGGGGATCGGTTATGACACCATCGCCGCCACCCTCGCCGGCGAACTGGGCATCGCGCTACTGATCGCCATCGTCGCTGCCAAGCTAGTGGCGACGACAGCCGTCATCGGCCTGGGCGTGCCCGGCGGGATCATTGGCCCGACGCTGGTCATGGGGGCCGCGGCCGGGGGCGCGGTGGGACTGGTTGCGGAGTCGATGATCGCCGCGCCGCTCGGCGGACCGGCGCTCTATGCGCTGCTGGGCATGGGCGCGATGATGGGGGCGACCCTGCGCGCGCCGCTGGCGGCGCTGACCGCCATGCTCGAGCTCACCGCCAACCCCGGCATCATCATGCCGGGCATGCTGACCATCGCCGCCGCCACGCTCAGCGCCCGCGAGATCTTTCAGACCGACTCGATCCATCACCTGGCGCTGGGCGAGCGCGGGCTCGATCCACGCCGCAACCCATTACTGCAGGCCGCGAGCCGGCTGGGGATCCTCCAGCTCATCGACCCGCACTGCCGGCAGCTGGCGGCATCAACGCCGGCCGATGGGATCGATGCGGCGCTCGCGGCCCCCCCCAGCTGGCTCCTCCACGATGCGGGGCAGGACGGGCTGCCGACACGGCTGAGCGATCCCGCCACCCTGCGCGATAACCGTCACGCGGGCCGGGCGGCATTCGCCGGATCGATCCCGCTGCTGGCCATCGATGAGAAGGCGAGCCTGCGCGAGGCCATCGAGCAGCTCCGCGAGGCGGGCGACGCGGCGCTACTCGCCACCCGCCCGGTCGGTCACGGGACGGTCGAGTGGCAGGGGATCGTGACCCGCACGGCGATCTATCGGGCGTATCTCAGCTGAGTCAGCACGGCGGACAGTTGGTATAATCAGCCAACGGATCAATAGAGGGACTCTGCCGTGCGGAAAGAATGGTTGGCTGGTGTCCTGGCCCTGGTGATCGTGGCGGTCGTTGGCTATGTCTGGTTCGCGCCACCGGCGCGCGAGCCCGCCCCGAACGTCGAGCTCGATATGCTGGATGGCGCCCAGGCCGAACTCGGTCAGTATCAGGGCGAGCCGGTGATGCTGGTGTTCTGGGCGACGACCTGTCCGACCTGCGTCGCCGAAATGCCCGAGGTGGTGGAGCTGCATCATGACCTCGCCGACAGGGGGCTGAACATCGTCGGCGTCGCCATGGACTACGACCCCCGGGCGCAGGTTGAGGCGCTGGTGGCCCAGCGCGGGCTGCCCTACAGCATCGTGCTGGATGACGGCGGCCGTATCGCCAATGCCTTCAACCAGGTCCGGGTGACACCGACCACGGTCCTGATCGACCCCGAGGGCGGCGTGGTCTGGCAGCGCATCGGCCCGATCGACTTCGAGTCCCTGCGCCGCCAGCTCGGGCCCATGCTCGCGGAGCGGCAGTCGGCATGACCGCCCTGTGGATCAAGTCATTCCACATCATCAGCGTGATCACCTGGTTCGCGGCGATCTTCTATCTGCCACGGCTGTTCGTCTATCACGCAATGGCCGAGGACGAGATCGGGCGCGAGCGCTTCAAGGTCATGGAGCGCAAGCTCTACCGCGGCATCATGAACCCCAGCGCCATCGTCGCGGTGGGCCTGGGCGTGGTGCTGGTCGTCATCCAGCCGTACTGGCTCGAGCAGGGCTGGCTGCACATGAAGACCCTGCTGGTGATTGGTCTGGTCGGTTACCACCTGTACTGTGGGCGTCTGCTCCGGGCCTTCGCCCAGGACCGGAACACGCGGAGCCATCGATGGTACCGGGTTTTCAATGAATTACCGGTGCTGGTATTGATCGCCGTTGTGCTGCTGGTCGAACTCAAACCCGGTTTTCCGTGGTAATCTGATACCGTACTCATTAAGTCCACAATGGTTCATCGACATGACGTCTGTGCTTTTCTCCCGCCAACATGATGACTACGTCCGCCAGCTGCTGCAGGGCGCCGGACTGCGCGCGACCCGCCAGCGTATGGGGCTCGCCGGGCTGATCTTCGGGCAGGGCGAGCGCCATATCACCGCCGAGGAGCTCTACGCCGAGGCCATTGATACGGGTATGCGGCTGTCACAGACGACGGTCTACAACACCCTCCACCAGTTCACCGAGGCCGGCCTGCTGCGGGAGATCCTCGCCGATCCGCGGCGGATCTATTTCGATACCAAGGTCGATCCGCATCATCACTTCCTCGATGAGGAAACCGGTGAGATGGAGGACATCCCGCATAATGGCGTCGCCGTGGACGGTCTGCCGACACCGCCGCCGGGCAAGACCATTGAGGGTGTCGACGTCATCGTGCGCGTCCGCCGCCCGGGCTGAGTATCGTCAGCGGCCGGCGCGGATCAGACCGCCCAATCCGTAGCGGTCCATTTCGGCGTTGATCAACCGGCGGACCTCACCCGGTGTCTCGCAGACCAGGACCGCGTCGAGCATTGAGCGGGCGGTCGAATAGGGGATGGTGCGCAGCACGCGCTTGACGCGTAACAGCCGGCCGCTGCTCATCGACAGCCCCTCCATCCCCATCGCCAGCAGCAGCGGCGCCACCGCCGGTTCACCGGCCATGCTCCCGCAGATGGTCACCGGCGTATCCAGCCGCCGGCCGGCCGCTGCGACTTCCGCCACTGCCCGTAGCACCGCCGGGTGCAGCTCGTCATAGATCGACGCGACGCGACTGTTATTGCGGTCCACCGCCAACAGATACTGCGCCAGATCATTGCTGCCGATGGACAGGAAATCCAGCCGACGCGCGAGGCTCTCCGCCTGATACACCGCCGCGGGCACCTCGACCATCGCCCCCACGGCCGGCGCGGCCGTCTCCACCCCCTCTTCGGTCAGCTCGTCGCGGGCGCGGCGGACCAGGGCCGCGGCCTGATCGGCCTCTTCGACCCGGGTGATCATGGGAAACATCACCCGCAGATTGTCCAGTCCGGCGGAGGCCCGCAGCATGGCACGCAGCTGGGTCAGAAAGATCTCCGGGTGATCCAGCGTCATGCGCACGCCGCGCCAGCCCAGGAACGGGTTGTCGTCGTGGGTGGGGAAGTACGGCAGCGGTTTGTCACCGCCGATATCGAGGGTCCGGAGCGTGACCGGCAGCGGCGCGAAGGCCTGGAGCACCGCGCGATAGTCCTCGACCTGCTCGCTCTCGCCGGGAAAGCGGGTGCTGATCATGAACGGAAACTCGGTGCGATGCAGACCGACGCCGGCGCAGCCGATCTCCAGGGCGCGTTCGATCTCTGCCGCCAACCCCGTGTTGACGTAGAGATTGATGCAATGGCCATCAGGGGTCTGCGCCGGTTCGCCGGCGATCTCGGCCAGCTCGGCGGTCAGCGCCGCCTCCTCCTCGACCAGGCGCTGATACTCATCCCGCAGCGCCGGCGCCGGGTCCACCTCCACCCGACCACGATAGCCATCGACGATCAGCGCCCGGCCGTGGAGGCCATGGACGGGCAGTTCCCGCACCCCCATCACCGCCGGCACTCCCAGCGCCCGGGCGAGGATGGCGATATGCGAGTTCGCCGATCCACCGGCACTGACCACGCCGGCGAGCCTGTCGGTGGGGATTTCCACCAGCTGCGAGGCGCTCACTTCCTCGCCCACCAGGATCGTCTGCTCGGGGAGCGTTTGATCCTGTTCCTCGAGCGCCAGCAGCCGGGTCAGCAGCCGCCGGCCGACATCGCGCAGGTCGCTGGCCCGTTCACGCAGATAGGCATCATCCATCGCCTCGAACCGCCGGCTGTGCTCGGCGATCGTCAACCGTACGGCGAACGGCGCCCAGTGGCCGTCGCGGATGTGCGCATGCACCCGCTCGCGGAGGCTGTCCCCATCGAGCATCTGCAGATAGACATCGAAGAGCTGCTGTTCGGCCGCCGGGACCTGGCCCTCCATCCTCGCCGCCAGTGCGCGGATATCCTCTCGGGCCGCCGTCAGCGCCGCGGCGAAGGCGGCGGCCTCGGCGTCCGCATCGCGGACCCGGCGATCGGGGATGCTCTCGAGGTTGGCGGCACCGGTCATGACGTGCCCCTCGCCGATCGCGAGGCCGCTGGCCCCCCCGATACCATCCAGCCCCAGTGGTCCACCCCGCGCCACCTCGGCGCCATCGGTCAGTTCACCCCGGACACGGGCATGCGCCATCACGCCGGCCAGCTGCGCGGCCATGGTCACCAGAAACGCGACTTCGGCATCGGTGAAGCGCTCGCGCGCCTGGCGCTGGACCACCAGCACGCCCAGCCGTGATTGGTAGTGAATGACCGGCACCCCGAGGAATGAGTGAAAGCGCTCCTCACCGGTCTCGGGGAAATAACGGAAGCGGGGGTGGCGATCGGCGTCGTTGAGGTTGATGGATTCCTCGCGCTGCGCCACCAGGCCGACCAGTCCCTCCGTGAGCGGCAGCCGCACCTGACCCACCGCATCGACGTTCAGCCCGCGCGTCGCCATGAGCCGCAGGTGTTCGCCGTCGCCCTCGAGCAGATAGACCGAACAGACATCGCCCTCTGTGGCCTCGGCCACCCGCTCGACGATGATCTCCAGCGCCTCGCGGAAATCGCTCGCGGCATTGACCGACTGGACAATGCGATGGAGCGTTTCCAGCACCGCCGCTACCGCCCCTGGCCGGGCTGCGGGATGGCGGGCGGCCGCCCGGTCCCCGGATTCACGGGCCGTCGCGGCGGCCCCTCGGGGAAGAGCACCGGCGCGAGCTCGTCCAGCGCCTGGGCGTACACCTCGCGCTTGAATGAGACGATCTCCTCGAGCGGATACCAGTACGGCACCCAGCTCCAGGTATCGAACTCCGGCGCCGGTGTCGCATCGAGGCGGACCCGCGTGTCGGCCGTCCGCAGCCGGAGCAGAAACCAGACCTGCTTCTGACCGATGCAGGTGGGGCGTTGCCGGCGACGGATCAGATGCCGCGGCAGGCGGTAGTGGAGCCAGCCCCGCGTGGCGCCCAGCACCGCCACGTCCGAGGGCGCCAGCCCCACCTCTTCATTGAGCTCGCGGTAGAGCGCTGCCTCCGGGCTTTCGTTGCGCTGGATCCCGCCCTGAGGGAACTGCCAGGCATCCTGACCCACGCGGCGCGCCCACAGCAGCTCGCCGGCGGCATTGGCCAGAATCATCCCAACATTTGGACGAAACCCTTTTTTATCAATCACTTACTGCACCAAAAGAAGAATTCTATTGCGGGTTATTCTTCCACATAGGAGAATCAGGCGGCAATGCGAAAGCGGGAATGATGCGTGCAGCTGGCGATTTTCGACCTCGACAACACCCTCCTGGACGGCGACAGCGACTACCTCTGGGGACAGCACCTGATGGAACAGGGTGCCGTGCCGCGGGCCCGGTTCGAGCGGGACAACCAGCGTTTCATGCGCGACTACGAGGCCGGTCGGCTCGACATTGATGCCTTCCTGCGCTTTGCCCTCCAGCCACTGGCCGAGACACCCGAGCCGACACTGCGTGAGTGGCGGCGCGCCTTCATCGATCGGCATATCCGGCCGCGCATCCTCCCGGCCGCTCAGGCGCTGGTCGAGCATCACCGCCGGCGCGGCCATGCCTTGATGATCATCACCGCCACCAACCGCTTTGTCACCGAGCCCATTGCCGAGCTGTTCGATATCCCGATCCTCCTCGCCACCGAGCCCGAGCGGGGCGCGTCAGGGTTCACCGGTCGCCATCGCGGCATTCCCACCTTCCGTGAGGGCAAGATCAAAGCGCTGCAGACCTGGCTCGACGCTCAGGAAGCCGCTTTCGAGACGGTCCATTTCTACAGCGACTCGCGCAACGACCTGCCCTTGCTCGAGCATGTCGACCGGCCCGTCGCCATCGATCCGGACGCCATCCTTGAAGCGGCCGCTCACGAGCGCCACTGGCCGGTGCTCACGCTCCGCGCGGGTGATACCCCGCAGCCACTCAGTTGACGAGGAGATCCACAGGATGCATCGCCACTGCCTCTCTGCCGGCCGTCGGATCATCGCCGGCCTCCTGTTCGCCGGCCTGGCCGGTGCCGCCCACGCGGACATCGTGATCGAGGATGCCTGGGCCCGTGCCACACCACCCGGTTTCGACAAGGGCGCCGTCTATTTCGAGCTCCGCAACGATGGCCCGCGCAGCGATGCGCTCGTCGGGGTGAGCACCGACCGGGCCAGCCGCGCCGAGCTGCACCGGACCCTCGAGGACGGCGGCAACAGCCGCATGGTGCACACCCCCCGGGTATCAATCCCGGCAGCGGGCCAGGTCCTATTCGAACCCGGCGGCCGTCATGTCATGATGATGGGCATCGAATCGGCCCTCACCGAGGGCGAGACGTTCGTCATCGAGCTCGAGACCGAGGACGCCGGCCCGCTGGCCGTGACGGTCGATGTCCTGGCACCCACGGCGATGGCCGCCGACTAGATGACCCGCGAGAACCGCCGTTCGGCACGACCCGCTGTCAGATAGGCATCGAACGGCATCGCGACATTGCGCAGGAACAACCGCCCCCGCTCGGTGACCTGCAGCGAGGCATGATCCATGGTCAACAGGCCATCGACCGCCAACGGCTCGAGCTCGACCAGCGCGTCCCGGAAATAGTCGGTGAACTCGATCGGGTGACGCGCCTCGATGGCCGCATAGTCGACCCGCCCCCGGCACATCACCGCCTGGATGACATCCCGGCGCAGACAATCATCCGCCGTGAGCGCCACACCCCGCCAGATCGGTAGCTCGCCGGCACTCACGGCGGCATCATGGCCCGCCGGATCGCGGACATTCTGGCTGAATGCATCCCCGATCTGGCCGATCGACGAGGCGCCCAGCCCGATCAGGTCAAGATCGGGCCGTGTGGCATAGCCCTGGAAGTTGCGGTGCAATGTGCCCTCATCGGCGGCCGCCGCGAGCGCATCGCCCGGCAGTGCGAAATGATCCATACCGATGTAGTGATAGCCCTCGCGCGAGAGGCGCTGCATGGCCTCGATCAGCAGCGTCAGCTTCATCTCCGCCGCGGGCAGACTGGCATCCGGGATCTGGCGCTGGATGCGGAACATCTGCGGCATATGCGCATAGTTATAGAGCGCGATCCGGTCCGGCCGCATGGTCATCACCGCATCCAGGGTCTGCGACAGGCGCTCGGGGGTCTGTAGCGGCAGCCCGTACATCAGATCAAGATTGATCGAGTGGAAGCCTTGATGCCGCGCCTCCTCGACAATATCCGCGGTCGCCTGAACGCCCTGGACGCGGTTGATCGCCTTCTGCACATCGGCGT
Source organism: Spiribacter curvatus (assembly GCF_000485905.1). NCBI lineage: Bacteria > Pseudomonadati > Pseudomonadota > Gammaproteobacteria > Chromatiales > Ectothiorhodospiraceae > Spiribacter > Spiribacter curvatus. Next base: position 1,757,360 of record NC_022664.1, read on the forward strand.
CGAAATCCTGCACCCCCAGACTCAGGCGGTTGAAGCCCAGGGCGGCGAGATTGCGGATGCGCTCACGGTCGACCGTGCGCGGATCGACCTCAATGGAGAATTCGCGCCGGGCCGGCGCCGCCATCGGAAAACGCTGGGCGATGGCATCGATCAGTGTCGCCAGATCCCCATCGGAGAGATAGGTCGGCGTGCCACCGCCCAGGTGCAGCTGCTCCACCGGCCGGTCGTCCGCGAACAGCGCCGCCTGCAGGTCGAGCTCGTCGATCAGGCGGGCGAGATAATCGCTCGCCCGGCGGTAGTTGGCGGTGATCACCTTGTTACAGGCGCAGTAGAAACACACCGTCCGGCAGAACGGCACATGCACATAGAGTGACAGCGGCCGCGGGATCGGATCGTCGTTACTCCAGGCGACGCGTTCCCGATAGCGCCCGGCATCAAACGCCTCGGTGAACTGGGCGGCCGTGGGATAGGAGGTGTAACGCGGGCCCGTGACGTCGTAACGGCGCAGCAGGGTCCGATCGAGAAGTAGACGGTCGGCCATCAGCGTGTCGCTCCAATGGTGATCATTCGTGGCATCATAGGCGCTCAGGCGCCGCGACGGATTGATCTGGGTCAGTCCGATGCACAGTCGGCGGAGGATTGCGTTGAGGCACGATGATGAACAGAAGACACCGGCGCCCACCGGCCTGCGGGCACGGCTGATACGGCGTGCCTGGCTGGCACTGGCGCTGTTTTTTATCGGCCTGGGCAGCGTCGGTGCGATCCTGCCACTGCTGCCAACCACGCCCTTTCTGCTGCTCGCCGCCATGTGCGCGTCGCGCAGCTCACCGGCGCTGCATGCCTGGCTCTACAGCCATCCCCGCTTCGGCCCCCTGCTACGCGACTGGCGCGATCACCGGGCCATCCGCCCACGCGCCAAGGTCACGGCGCTGGTACTGGTGGCGCTCAGCTGGGGATGGATGTGGATCAGTGTGGAACCGCTCTACGCCCGCCTGTCGGCGAGTGCGGTGATGGCCGGGGTGGTCACCTTTCTGGCGACCCGGCCCCATGGCCCTAGGCCGTAGTCGACGCGGCCACGACGAACAGCCCCACCACGCAGGCGAAGGCAGTGGTCCAGAGGAGACTGCGCAGGGTCGGCCGATCGCCGATATAGGCGGCGCCATAACCGAGCCGCAACACGACGAACGCCACTGCCAGGGCGTCGATCCAGCCCTGGGCGCCGCCGACCTGATGGGCAATGAGGACCGCCGCCGCGAACGGCGGGAACGCCTCGAAGGTATTGAGCTGTGCCCAGTGGGCGCGCTGACGCCAGCCGCTGAGGCCGGCCAGCCATTCCCGTGGCCGGGCGTTGTCGAACCGCCCCTGTGACTTCGCCAGTCCGGCGAATACGAACGGCATCACCATCGCCGCCAGAACGGCCCAGTAAGCGATCGTCATCCATCCCCTCCGCGCCGTTGCAGATCCACGGCTCGATAGCCGATATCGGTGCGCATGAACCGTCCCGGCCAATGCACGTCATTGGCCAGCTCGTAGGCGGCTGTCTGCGCGGCGACGATGTCGCGGCCGAGGGCACAGGCGCAGAGCACCCGGCCGCCCGCGGTCACCGGCCGCCCCTGTGGGTCGGTCGCGGTACCGGCATGGAAGAGCTTGCGGTCATCGCGGTCGGCCCCGGTCAGGCCCTCGATGACATCGCCGCGCTCGTAACCCGCCGGGTAGCCTGCCGCCGCCAGCACCACGCCCAGACAGGGGCGTGGATCCCAGGCCACCGTCTGCGCGTCAAGGGTGCCCGTCAGGGCGGCCTCGAACAGCGTGACCGGGTCACTCGCCAGTCGCATGAGAATGGGCTGGGTCTCGGGATCACCGAGACGGACGTTGAACTCGAGCACCCGCGGCTCGCCCCCGGCATCGATCATCAGCCCGGCGTAGAGGAATCCCTTGAAGCCACGACCCTCGGCCACCAGACCTTCCACCGTGGGCCGGATCACCGACTCGAGGATGCGCGCATGCACCGCATCGGTGACCACCGGTGCCGGTGAATAGGCCCCCATGCCACCGGTATTGGGCCCCTGATCACCGGCGTCACGGGCCTTGTGGTCCTGCGAACTGGCGAGCGGCAGCACGGTTTCGCCATCCACCAGGGCGATGAAACTCGCCTCCTCGCCGGTGAGGAAGTCCTCCACCACGATCCGCTCGCCGGCCGCCCCGAACGCCCCATCGAGCATATCCGCCGCCGCGGCCAGCGCCTCGTCGACGCTCCGGGCGATGGTCACGCCCTTGCCCGCCGCAAGGCCATCGGCCTTGATCACCAGCGGTGCGCCGCGCTCGCGGATATAGGCCTGTGCCGGTGCCAGCGCCTCGAAGGTCTGGTAATCGGCGCTGGGAATGTGGTGGCGGGCGAAGAACGCCTTGGCGAACGCCTTCGAGGCCTCCAGCTCCGCCGCCGCCTGATGCGGCCCCAGACAGGCCAGACCGGCGGCCTCGAAGGCATCGACGACCCCCGCGGCCAGCGGCGCCTCGGGGCCGATGACCGTCATGTCCACCGCCAGCGCCCGGGCGCGCTCGATCAGCCCGGGGATGTCATCGACGCCGACGTCGACGTTGCTCACCCCGTCCTCAAGCGCGGTACCGGCGTTCCCCGGGGCGACATAGACATGCCCGCTGCGCGGCGACTGCGCCAGCCGCCAGGCCATGGCATGCTCGCGGCCGCCGTTTCCCACCACCAGGATCCTCATCTCGCCTGCCCCCATCGCTCGCTCAGTGCCGGAAGTGGCGCATGCCGGTGAACAGCATGGCAATGCCGTGCTCGTCCGCCGCCGCGATCACCTCGTCGTCGCGCCGTGAGCCGCCGGGCTGGATGATCGCCCGCACACCGGCGGCCGCCGCCTGATCGATACCATCGCGGAACGGAAAGAACGCATCCGAGGCAAGGACCGAGCCGGTCAGGTCGAGGCCGGCGGCCTCTGCCTTGCCCACGCCGATTCGGGCGCTGTCGACCCGGCTCATCTGACCGGCGCCGACGCCCAGCGTCCGACCGTCGCGGCCGTAGACGATGGCATTGGATTTGACGAATTTCGCCACCCGCCAGACGAAATCCAGGTCCGCCCGCAGGGCATCGGTCACCGGCTCACGGGTCACGCAGTGCAGCCCCGCATCGCCGGTCAGCGGGATATCCTGATCCTGCACCAGCAGTCCGCCGCCCAGCGGCTGCAGCCGCCACCCCGTCGGCGTCACCGGCCCGTCAGCGATCGTCAGCACGCGGACATTGGCCTTGGCCGCAGTGACCGCCAGGGCCTCCTCGCTGACCGCCGGCGCGAGGATCACCTCAACGAACTGCCGCTCGACGATGGCGCGGGCGGTATCGGCATCCAGCGGCCGGTTGAAGGCGATGATCCCGCCGAACGCGGAGGCGGGATCGGTGGCGAAGGCGGCGTCATAGGCCGCCGGCAGGCCGTCGGCCACGGCGACGCCACAGGGGTTGGCATGCTTGACGATGACACAGGCCGGGGCATCGAACGCGCCGGCGCAGGCCCAGGCGGCGTCGGCATCGGCGAGGTTGTTATAGGAAAGCGCCTTACCCTGGCGCTGGTCATAATGGGCGAAGCTGCCGGGCGCGGCCTGCGGGTCGCGATAGAATGCCGCCGCCTGATGCGGGTTCTCGCCATAGCGAAGCTCGGCGGCCTTCCGCCAGTGACGGTTGAGTTGACCGGGAAACGCCGAGACCGTGCCATCGGCCCCCCGGGCCGAGAGGTAGTCGCTGATCGCCGCGTCATACCGGGCGACGTGGTTGAACGCCGCCACCGCCAGCTCAAACCGCTGACCGGCATCAAGGCCCCCGTGACGCTCGAGCGCATCGATCACCGCCGGGTACTGATCGGGCGCGGTCACCACCCCGACCCCGTCAAGGTTCTTCGCCGCCGCGCGCAGCATCGCCGGCCCACCGATATCGATATGCTCGATGGCGTCGGCAAGCGTGCAGTCCGGCCGCGCCACCGCCTGCTCGAAGGGATAGAGATTGACCACCAGCAGATCGATGGGCGGGATCGCCTGCTCGGCCATCACGGCGTCATCCTCGCCGCGCCGGCCCAGCAGTCCGCCATGGATACGTGGATGAAGGGTCTTGACGCGTCCGGCCATGATCTCGGGGAAACCGGTGTGCTCGCTGACCTCGATCACCGGGATACCGGCTTCATCGAGCAGCCGGGCGGTGCCACCGGTGGAGAGGATCTCGACCCCCCGGTCGGCCAGCGCGCGTGCAAGGGCCTCGACCCCGGTCTTGTCTGAAACACTGATCAGGGCCCGCCGCAGTGGCGGGATTGTGGGGGCAGCCGTCATGAATGGACTCCGTCGCGTTCAGTCTTCGAGGCCGTACTGGCGTAGTTTCTTGCGCAGTGTCCCGCGATTGATCCCCAGGGCCGCCGCCGCCCGGGTCTGATTGCCGGCGCACTCGCGCATGACCACCTCCAGCAACGGTGCCTCGGCCTGCTCAATCACCATCCGGTGGAGGTCATGGCTCGCCTGCCCGTCGAGGTGCTGGAAATAGGCGGTCACCGTATCGTGCACACAGGCACGGATAGGGCCGACGCTGGCGCGCTCCGGCGCGGACTCATCTTCCATGGGGTGATTCCTTCGCGGGAAAGCCGAAATCATAAACGCAACACCCGGCCCGTTAAAGCGGCGCGCGTCGACCATCGAGCCGGACCCACTCGCCGGACGCCACCGGCGCGGCGAACTGGCAGGCGGGTTCATAGGCCGCCCGTACCGAATCGGCCTGACCCGCCAGGAGCCCGGCCAGGGTCAGCCGGCCGCCGGACGCCAGCGCCGGCGTGAGTCGTGGCGCCAGATCCTGCAGGATGCCGGCGAGGATATTGGCCAGCACACGATCGGCCACCGGCAGCACGGCCTCGGCATCCGCCACCTCGAGTCGGTCCGCGACTCCGTTGCGCTCGGCATTGTCACGGCTCGCGACCAGCGCCTGCGGATCGTTGTCCACTGCCAGCACGCGGGCCGCTCCCAGACGCAGCGCGGCGATCGCCAGCAGCCCCGAGCCGCAGCCGTAGTCGATCACCGTCTCCCCCAGCGGCGGATCCGCGGCCAGCGCCGCGAGGCAGAGCGTGGTACTGGGATGGGTGCCGGTGCCAAAGGCAAGCCCCGGGTCGAGGCGGATATTCACCGCATCGGGCTCGGGGGCATCCATGCCCCAGGGCACCACCCAGAGCGATCCGCCGAAGCACTGCGGCTGGAAATGCTCGAGCCAGGCCCGCTCCCAGGGCTGATCCGCGATCTCGGTGGCGTGCCAGTCCGGTGGCTCGCCACCGAGGGCCTCCGCCACCGCCGCGCGGATCGCGGCGCGATCACAATCCGCCGGGAACAGCGCCTCGACCCGCAGCTGGTCCCAGAGCCGGGTCTCGCCGGGTGGCGGCTCGAGGACCGCGGTGCTGCCGGGCGCCTCGGCCCAGGTGATCGCCTCGGCCCCGGCCGCTTCGAGGACGGCCTCCAGGGTGTCCGCCCGGGCCGCCTCGACCGCGAATGCGACCTGGTGGGCGGGCATGGTCAGCGGTTTTCGCCGGGCTGCCAGAGGACGTCGCCACCGGCGTCGCGGTTGGCATCGCGGGCGAGGACGAAGAGATAGTCCGAGAGCCGGTTGAGATAACCCAGCACATGCTCGTTGATGGGCGTTGTCACCGCCAGCGCCGCGGTATCCCGCTCGGCCCGACGGGCCACCGTCCGGGCATGGTGCAGGTGGGCGGCCGCCGGGCTGCCGGCCGGCAGCACGAACGAGCGCAGGGTGTCGAGGTTGGCGTTGACGCGATCGATCTCCGCCTCCAGCCATTCGGTCTGGGCCGCCACCACGCGCAGTGGCTCGAACGGCGGATCGTCCTGCTCCGGCGTACACAGATCGGCGCCGACATCGAACAGATCATTCTGGATGCGCGTCAGCGCCGCCTCCAGGTCACCGCCGGCATGCAGCCGGCAGATCCCCAGCAGGGCATTGAGCTCGTCAACGGTGCCATAGGCGGTGACCCGCGGATCGGTCTTCGCGACCCGGCTGCCATCGCCGAGGCCGGTCTGACCGGTATCACCGGTGCGTGTGTAGATGCGCGTGAGCTTGACCATGCCGCTCAGCCGCCGAAACGCTTGATCGAGTCATTGATCTCGGCCACAGCGGCGTCATAGCCCTTCCAGCCGTTCACCCTGACCCACTTGCCGGGCTCGAGGTCCTTGTAGCGCTCGAAGAAGTGACCGATCTGCTCGAGCAGCAGCGGCGGCAGGTCATCGGGACCATTGACCCGATCATAGATGGGCGTGAGCTTGCTGATCGGCACACACAGGAGCTTGGCATCCTCACCGCCCTCGTCGGCCATCTCGAGCACACCCACGGGGCGGCAGCGGATCACCGAGCCGACCGCGAGGGGAAACGGGGTGACCACCAGCGCATCGAGTGGATCACCATCGCCGCAGAGGGTGTCGGGGATATAGCCGTAGTTGGCCGGATAGCGCATCGACGTGCCCATGAAGCGGTCGACCATGATGGCGCCGGAGTCCTTGTCCACCTCGTATTTGATGGGATCGGCGTTGGCCGGGATCTCGATGATGATGTTGATGTCGTCCGGCAGATTCTTGCCGGCGTCGATGCCCTCGTAGGCCATGGAAACCTCCTGATGTCGATGTGCTGAATGGCGGGGAGTATACGCGGCGGTCCGGCTCGGGTCAGTCCCTGAACGGCGGGCACCGGGGCGCCACGCGCTCACCCCGCAGACGCGCGTATTCGGGCAGGCCATCGCGATAGGGCGGGTAGTCCTCGCCGGCGATCAGCGGGCGTAGGTAGCGCAGCGCCGCCTCGGTGACGAACAGTCCCTCGGCATCGATGTACGACGCCGGCATCTTCGCCTCGCGGTTGGCCACCGCCTCCAGTGGCACCTGACCGACATGCCAGCGATAGGGCGATCCGGACTCGCGCACGACCGTCGGCATCACCGCGTTGTGCCCGGCGAGCGCGAGCTCCACGGCGGCGCGCCCGAGGGCATGGGCCTGTTCCACATCCGTGGCCGAGGCGATATGGCGGGCGGCCCGCTGCAGATAATCGGCGATCGCGTAGTGATACTTGTAACCCAGGCGATCCCGCACCATCGAGGCGACCGCCGGCGCGACGCCGCCAAGCTGGGCGTGGCCGAAGGCATCGCGCGTGCCCTGGTCGGCGACGAACTGGCCATCGGCGGTCCGCAGCCCCTCGGAGACCACGACGACGCAGTAGCCGATCCGCTCGACACAGGCCTGTACCCGATCCAGAAAGCGCTGTTCATCCAGCGCCACCTCGGGCAGCAGGATGACATGGGGCGGGGCGTCCTCCCGGTCCTGCGCCAGGGCCGAGGCGGCGGCGATCCAGCCGGCATGCCGGCCCATGGTCTCGAGGATGAACACCCGGGTGGAGGTCTCGGCCATGGAGGCGACGTCCAGCCCGGCCTCGCGGGTCGCCACCGCGATGTACTTCGCCACCGAGCCAAAGCCCGGGCAGGTGTCCGTCACCGGCAGGTCATTATCAACGGTCTTGGGCACCCCGATGCAGGTGATCGGATAGCCCATCGCCTCGCCGAGCTGCGAGACCTTCTGGGCGGTGTCCTGGGAATCGCCGCCGCCGTTGTAGAAGAAATAACCGATGTCATGGGCCCGGAACACCTCGATCAGGCGCTCGTACTCGGCACGGTTTTCCTCCAGCCCCTTGAGCTTGTAGCGCGCGGAGCCGAATGCCCCGGCAGGCGTGTAGCGCAGCGCGGCGATGGTCTGCGCCGACTCGTGGGCGGTGTCAATGAGCTGTTCGTGGAGCGCGCCGAGAATGCCGTTGACCCCGGCATAGACGGTCCCGATGGCCTCGGGATGCTCGCGGGCGGCCTCGATGACGCCGGCGGCACTGGCATTGATCACCGCCGTCACCCCCCCGGACTGGGCGTAAAAGGCATTTCTCGCAGGCATGTGCACTCCCCCTGTGTCCTGATCAGCGGGGGGAGTCTATCAACTCCGCGCCTTCTCAGCCTCCAGCAGATAGTCGCGGGTGAGCGGCACCGCCGTCGGATCACGCGCGAGCTGTAAGTGGAAGACCGCCAGGCCGCGATAGTGGAAGGCCATTTCGCTGACCGCCAGATAGAACTCCCACAGACGGCAGAATCGCTCGCCCTTCTCCGCGGCGATATCCCCACGCACCGCCTGGAAGCGCTGGAACCACTCGGCGAGGGTCAGCGCATAGTGCTGGCGGAGCACTTCGATATCGGTGGTCGCAAGCCCCTGACGCTCAATGGCCGGTGTCACTTCGGACAACGATGGGATATAGCCACCCGGGAAGATGTAGCGCCTGATCCAGGGATTGGTGACGGCCGGCCGACCCAGCCGGCCGATGGTATGAATGAGCGCCACGCCGTCGGGGGTCAGATGATCACGGACGGCGCGGTAATACTGATCGTAGTAGGCGGCACCGACATGCTCGAACATGCCCACGCTCACGATACGATCAAAGCGCTCGGGCACGTCGCGATAGTCCTGCAGGCGGATGCTGACCCGATCCTCAAGGCCATGCTCGCGCACGCGTGCCCTCGCCACCCGCGCCTGTTCGCTGGAGAGTGTCAGCCCGACCACACGGGCATCGGTCTGCTCGGCGAGCTCGATCGCCAGCCCACCCCAACCGCAGCCGATATCGAGCACGGACTGACCGGGTGTCAGGCACAGCTTGCGACGGACAAGGGCGCGCTTCTGCGCCTGCGCGGACTCGAGATCATCGGTGCCCGCCGGCCAGTAGCCGCAGGAGTACTGCAGATCCCGATCGAGGAAGCGCCGGAATAGCTGCTCGTCGATGTCGTAGTGGTGGGCGACATTGCGTCGGCTCGCCGATCGGCGGTTCCACTGCTGGAGCGGGCGGAGCAGCCAGTCCGCGGCGCGCCGGGCACCACCGCGCTGCTCCCGCGCGAAGTTGCTCATCAGCACTGTCAGCAGGGCACGCAGGTCAGGCGTGCTCCAGTGACCGTCCATATAGGCCTGGCCCAGCATGAACTCGGGATCCGCCAGTATCCGCCGAGCCACCCGGGCCTCGTGCAACAGCAGCGTACCGGCCGGTTCACCGTCGCCAAACAGGCAGTGACGACCATCCGGCCACGTCAGCCGCAGCTGGCCGTATTCAACCCCCTCATCCAGCACGCGCTCAAGCATAGCGCCCCCCTATCGCGACGTCGCCCGTTCTAACAGGTACCATTTCCAGCACCCTAAATCACCCGCAGGCGATTGATAACATGTCCACATCCCGCGTCATCCAGCCGGTCATTGGCCTCGTCACGCTCCGCGCTGGCCCCCAGGACCTGCCCTTTTCCACCGGGCTGATGGGCGCCGCGATCGCCCTGACGGCGGTGATCAATGTCCCGGTCATCCAGCGCTTCACCCCCGACACCAACCCGTTTTTGCAGATCGGGCTGCTCGCCGCCTATAACCTCGCCTTTCTCGCGATCGCGCTGTGGCTGCGTGGCTATGGCCCGCGGTTCGTCCAGAGCGCCACCGCGCTGTTCGCCGCCGACGCGCTCATCTCGACGGTGGGGCTGCCGATCCTGCTGCTGGTCGGTCGCCCCGACGAGGCCACGGCGCTGGGCGCACTGACCTTCCTTATACTGCTGGTCTGGAATATCGCGGTGGTCAACCACATCCTCAAGGCCGCTCTGGCGATGACCAACCCACTGAGCCTGGGCATCACCCTCGCCTATATCTTCGGCGGCAGCGCCTTCGTGCGCATGATCTCCGGCGCATGAGCCATGTCCACGTCCTTGGCATCGGCGGGACGTTCATGGCCGGACTGGCGCTGCTCGCCCGGGAGGCCGGATACCGGGTCAGTGGCCAGGATGGTCCGCTCTATCCACCGATGAGCGATGTGCTCGCGGCCGCGGGGATCGAGGTTCACGAGGGCTACGGGCGACTGATCCACGCCGACAGCGCCGACCAGATCGTCATCGGCAACGCCCTGTCGCGGGGCAACCCCGCCGTCGAGGCAGTGCTCGACCGCGGCCTCGACTATTGCTCCGGGCCGGCCTGGCTGGCGCGGTATATCCTCCATGACCGCTGGGTGATCGCCGTGGCCGGCACCCACGGCAAGACCACCACCGCCAGCCTGGTGGCCTGGCTGCTTGAGTCCGCCGGTCTCGAACCCGGCTTCCTGATCGGTGGGGTCCCCGAGAACTTCGTCACCCCTGCGCGTTTGGGACAGGCACCGTTTTTCGTCATCGAGGCGGATGAGTACGACACCGCGTTTTTCGACAAGCGCTCGAAGTTCGTGCATTTCCGGCCGCGAACGCTGGTATTGAATAATCTCGAGTACGATCATGCCGACATCTTTCCCGATCTTGCAGCGATCGAGCGTCAGTTCCAGCACCTGGTGCGAACGGTCCCCGGTTGTGGCGGGATCGTGGTGAACACCGATGACCCGGCCCTCGCCCGGGTCCTCGAAGCCGGCTGCTGGAGCGAGCGGATCGGGTTCGGGACAGGCGCTGATGCCGCCTACCGGCTGGCGCCGGCGGGGCACGGCTGGCGCCTCGCTGACTGGCACTGGCGCCCACCCCTGCCCGGCCGGCATAACGCCATGAACACCGCCGCCGCCCTGCTCGCGGCCCGCCATGCGGGCATCGCCATGGACAGCAACCTCGCCACCGTGTCCGCATTCAAGGGCGTCCGCCGTCGGCTGCAGTGGCGCGGCGAGGCGGGCGGCGTGCGGATCCTCGATGATTTCGCCCATCACCCGACGGCGATCACCGCCACCCTCGAGGCGCTGGCCGCCGAGGGCGGCAACGGCCGGCTCCTCGCAGTCGTGGAGCCCCACTCCAACACCATGCGCGAGGGCATCCATCGTGATCGGCTGGGTCAGGCGTTAGCGGCCGCCGATCGGTCGTTCGTCCTCGCGCCCGCGGATCTTGACTGGGATATCGCCGGTGCCCTTGCAGCGCTCGGCGGTCGGGGCCAGACCGCCGCCGACATCGACAGCCTGATCGCGGCCGTCGCCGGCGCCAGCCGGCATGGCGATACCGTGGTGATCATGAGCAACGGCGCCTTCGGCGGCATCCACGAGCGGTTACTGGCGCGGCTCGCCGATCCGCAGTGACTCAATCGCGGCCGCCCCGGGGCGATGGCGGCGCAGCCTAGGCAGCAGGACGCCCGGCCGGATCGCATCACGCTCGAGATCGATCAACCGCCGGCGGTCGCCCGCCCCGGTCGTCGCCCGCCAGATCCGCAGGACCCAGCGCTTGCGGGGATCGGGGGTCACCCGGATCAACACCTGATCGGGCAGCCGACCGGCATGCCACCGTGGCAGCACCGGCAGGCGGGCGGCGTCCGGCCGTGGGCTGATCCAGCGCAGCAGGGTTTCCCAGCGCCACTCGGGCGGTTGGCGCCACCGCTCGTCAGCGGCGACGATGCCGCGCCCGTCGGCGGCACGCACCGCGACGAACGGCGCTCCCGGTCCGGCCAGGCCAAGCCGTTCCTCGCTCGGCGCCGGCAGACCGGCCTGCTGCGGATAACGCTCGCGGGCATCCGGCCAGTCCATCCCGGCCACAGCGGCCGTCGCCGCCAGAAGTACACCGGCGGACAGACTCACCGCCGCCGGGAAGCGCATCGACCGGCGGGCACCGCCATCCGCCAGCGCCGGCAGCGCGCCCAGCACCACCCCCAGCCCCAGACCGGCGATGATGTCCAGTGGCCAGTGCACGCCGAGCATCAGGCGTGATGCCGTGACCATCGCCACCAGAACGCTCCCCAGGGCCAGTGTCATGCGCCGGGCAACCAGCGCCCGCCAGGGCAGCAGCGTGATCCATGTCGTGACCAGTGCCGCAATCGCCGCGCTATGGACGCTGGGGAAGGCCGGTCCCCAGTCGCCGGTCGCAGTCAGTCCCAACGGTCGCGGCAGATCGACCAGCCCCTTCAGCGCCAGCCCGGTGAGTAACGCAAGACAGACGCCCGACAGGGCGTAGCAGGCGCGTCGGCCCTCACCGCTGCGCCACAGCATGATGAACAGCGCGAGTGCCGCGGCGGTCACGGGCAGCCACCCACCCGCCTGGGTGAGCGTCCAGGCGAGCGCCTGCAGGGCATCGCCGCGCTGGGCATTGAACAGCGCCACCAGTCCCCGCTCCCAGCCCAGTGGCTGTGGCACGAGGATCGCGCGGCCGAGTGTTGCCAGCACGGCGAGCAGCGCCAGCCACCAGAGCCAGCCCTGGCGGTGGCGCAGCGCCCGGAGTGCGGCATGGAAGGGCGCCAGCCAGCGCCGCCACTGTCCCGGCGGCGGATGCCGGCCGATCGCCCGGGCGAGCCGACTGCCGGCGAGACGCAGCGGCCGATCGATGCGCGGAATGAGCCAGCGCAGCAGTAGGAAACCGCCAAAGCCCAGTACCAGCCAGGCCACCAGCCGGCCCATCACCTCCATGGCAAGGGCCAGCGAGGCACCGAAGACGATACCGGGCAGCAGATAGGCCGGTGCCCAGCCCAGCGCCGAGCCAACGTTGGCAAGCAGGAATCGCCCGGTCGGCATACCCAGCATGCCGACCACGGCGGGAATCACGGGACGGACCGGACCGATGAAGCGCCCCAGCACCACGCTCTTGCCGCCATGACGGCGGAACAGCCGTTCGGCGTTATCCAGCGCCTGGGGGTAGTGGCGGACCAGGGGTAGACCGCGCAGCCGGTCGCGGTAGTGACGCCCCAGCCAATAGCTGAGGCTGTCGCCGATAATGGCGCCGGCCATCGCCCAGAGCAGCATCGGCAGGATCGCGATGTTGCTGCCGCCCACCGCCGCGCCGGCCAGAAACATCAATACAGCGCCGGGGACGATCAGTCCGACCAGCGCCAGGGACTCGGTCAAGGCAATCAGGCCAATGATCAGCCCGGCCCAGCCCGGGTTGACCGAGAGCCACTCAAAGAGTGGCTCAAGCGCTGATTCGAGCCCGCTCACAGATCGGCGAACACCCGCTCGGCCGCATCCAGCGTGTGCTGGAGTGCGGTTTCGTCATGCGCGGTGGACACGAATCCGGCCTCGAATGCCGACGGTGCCAGGTAGACACCGGCCTCGAGCATGCCGTGGAAGAACCGCTTGAAGCGCTCGCCATCACAGGCCGCGACGTCCTCGAAGCCGACCACCGAATCGCTGTCGGTGAAGAACAGCCCGAACATGGTACCCGCCTGGTGGGTGAACAACGGCACACCCGCCCCCGCCGCGCGCTCGCGCAGGCCCTCGAGCAGGCGGGCGGTCCAGGCCACCGCATCGGCGTGGACCCCGGGCTGTGAGAGCGCTGCGAGCGTTGCCAGACCACTGGCCATCGCCAGCGGGTTACCCGACAGCGTGCCAGCCTGATACACCGGCCCGGTGGGTGCGAGCCAGTCCATGACATCGGCACGCCCACCGAGCGCTGCCGTTGGCAGGCCACCACCGATGACCTTGCCCAGGCAGGTCAGATCCGGATCGATCCCATACCATGCCTGTGCGCCCCCCAGCGCCGCCCGAAAGCCGCTCATCACCTCATCAAAGACCAGCAGCGCGCCGCTCTCGTCGCAGAGCTCACGCAGCCCCCGCAGGAATGACGGCAGCGCTGGTACGCAGTTCATGTTCCCGGAGACCGGCTCAACCAGCACCGCCGCAATGGTGTCGCCATACTCGGCGAACAGCTGCCGGACGGCGTCGATATCATTGTAGGGCGCGGTCAGCGTGGTCTCGGTCACCGCCGCTGGCACACCCGGGGAACCGGGAATCCCCAGGGTCAGCACGCCAGAGCCGGCCTCGACCAGCAGAGCGTCGACGTGGCCGTGATAGTTGCCACGGAATTTCAGCACCCGATCGCGACCGGTATAGCCGCGTGCCAGGCGGACCGCGCTCATGCACGCCTCGGTCCCGGAGTTGACCATGCGCAGGCGCTCGATGCCGGGCATGATCGCCTGGACCTTCATCGCCAGCTCGGTCTCGAGCTCGGTCGGCGCGCCAAAGCTCGTCCCGCGGGCGGCGGTATCGGTGATGGCGCGCACGACGTCGGGATGGGCATGCCCCATGGCGAGCGGGCCGTAGGAGAGCACATAGTCGACGTACTGCTTGCCGTCCACATCCTCGATCCAGGCCCCTTCGCCCCGCCGCATGAACACAGGCGTCCCTCCCACGGCGCGGAATGCCCGCACCGCGGAGTTGACGCCGCCGACGAGATACTGACTGGCCTGTTCAAAAAGCGGTTCGGATCGACTGGTCATCATTATTCTCTGCAGCGTTGGGAATGAATCAGGACGCCGGGCCGAAGCCGCGGACGATCAGGTCGGCCGTGGCCGCCTCGATGTCCGCCGCGCCGGAGACGGCATCCACGACGGCGACCGCGTCCGCGCCGGCCGCCGTCACCGCGGCGATGTTATCGGCGTTGATGCCACCAATGGCCACCAGGGGCCGGTCGGTGAACTCACGCGCCGCGGCAAAGACGGACAGCGGCACCACGGCCGCCTCGGGCTTGGTCGGCGATGGATGGACGCTGCCAAAGGCCAGATAGTCGGCCCCGGCCTCGACGGCCGCCCGGGCGCGGTCGAGATCCCCGTAGCAGGACACCCCCACCAGCCGCTCCGGACCCAGCGCTGCGCGGATGGCCGCCACATCGCCATCGTCCCGGCCCATGTGCACGCCGTCGGCATCCACGGCACGCGCCAGCTCGACGTCATCATTGACGATAAAACAGGCACCCGCCGCACGGCACTGCGCGGCAATACCCGCGGCCTCGCGCTGTCGGCGCCCGGCGTCTTCGGATTTGTCGCGGTACTGCACAACCCGCGCTCCGCCACGCAGCGCCGCCGCGACCGCGGTCTCCAACGCCACCGGCCGGGGCCAGCGCGCGTCGGTGATGACATACAGCCCGGCGATACGCGCGGTCATGATCAGATCTCGATCATCTCGAAATCAGACTTGCCGGCGCCGCACTCGGGGCAGACGAAGTCATCGGGGATATCCTCCCAGCGGGTACCCGGCTCGATCCCCTCATCGGGCAGCCCGTCTTCCTCTTCATAGATCCAGCCACAGACCACACACATCCACGAGCGATACTCCATCGCGCTAACCTCCATTACCTGTGAATTAACCCTGCAAGCCTAATGACCGCATCAGGGCCTGGAAAGTGCAACCGATCACTGCATCGGTACGCGCACCACACCGCTATCGATCCCGCCGTCGGCGCGCAGATCGAGCCAGCGGAATCCCGGCGCGCTGGGATCGGTCGTAAACCGCTCGGCGCCAGCCAGAAACTGGGCGGCGGTGGCCGGCGTGGTCAGCATGCGGCGCCCGTGCCAGCGGCCATTGAACGCCGTATGCACGTGCCCGCTGATCACCCCACGCACGCGTGGATCGGCATCGATCCGGCGCAACAGCGGCTCCGGATGCTCGAGGCCGATGGCGTCGAGCCAGGCCGTCCCCACCGGGACCGGCGGGTGATGCACGGCGATCAGGCACCAGGGGGTGGTCATCGCCGCCAGCGCCGCATCCAGCGCCGCCAGCTCATCGTCGGCAAGGACACCCGGCACCTGACCGGGCTGCAGCGAATCGAGACCGATCAGCGTCCAGTCCCCCACCACCAGCGTGCGCTCGGCGCTGACGGGATCACCGGCGAACACCGATCGCAGCGACCCGCGATCATCATGGTTGCCGGGGATCACCCGCCCGGGGCGCTCAACCGCCAGCAATGCCGAGCGCAGCCGTCGATACGCGGCGATCGAGCCATCGTGGACCAGATCACCACTGTGCAGGATCGCCTGGGCATCGGTGAGCCACGGCGACAGCGCCGCCATCACCGCCCGGAACCGCCGCTCCGGCACGACACCGGCATGGACCGACTCGGGATCGGCATACAGGTGGGTGTCGGTGATCTGCAGCAGCCGATGGCCATTGGTTGGCGCGACGCTCATGTCCCGCCGTCTCCGACCACCCAGAGCTGGCTGAACCAGAAATAGCGGCCGTCCGCATCCGGAGCGGTGCAGTTATAGCGGCTGCGACCCATCGGGAGTCCGGCCTCGCCCTGCACCGCGAAACGTCGGTCGGCCTCAAGGCGTTGCGGCGTCAGGCGCTCGCCCTGGTAGTAACAGGCCAGCTGATCGGTCCGCAGATCGGTGGCCGGCGCCAGCGTCAGTGACAGGCGCGGCGCCTCGCGATCGTCGCGGACTGGATTGAGCGGTGACTGGTCGGTGACCGGTAGCGCCCGCGAGTGGACCTTGACCGCGAATCCGTCGACATCGCCATAGCGCTCGTTGAAGGAGAAACGCGGCAGCGCCAGGGAACTGGCATGCAGGCCGATGGCACCGGACTGCTGACCGAATGCCACGAAGCCGAGATCCGCGACCGTATCCATGAGCGCCAGGCTGTACTCGCCGTAGGGATAGGCGAGCAGCGGCGGCGACTGATGGACCGCCTCACCCAGCTCCTCGCGCAGCCGCGTCTGAGCGGCGGTCAGATCGGCCCGGATCCGGTCACGCCACTGGGGACGCGACTCACCCTCGCGGCGGAAGAACAGGGGGTTGTGGGAGCGCGAATGGTTGCCGAACCGCACCCCGTCAGCGGCCAGTTCGCGCATCCGGTCCCAGCTCATATAGCCCTTCATCCCCGCCTCCACCGGCGCGGTATTGACGAACACCGTATACGGCCAGCCGCGCTCGGTCAGGAGCGCATGGGCGGTGCGGCCGACGCTTTGATAGCCATCGTCGAAGGTGATCGCAACGGTGCGCGGCGGCAATGGCTCGCCAAGCTCCATGGCCTCGATGACCCGGGTAAGCGGCACGATCTCGAAGTCGTTCGCCTGGAGGTAATCGAGATGGGCCTTGAACTGCGCCGTGGTGACGTTGGTGGTGGGATGATCGGAATTGCCAACCCGGTGGTACATCAGCACCGATGCCACGGTCTCCGGCGCGGTCGGCGGCTGGTCGGTCCGCGCGGCGGCCGGCGCAGCGCTGGCACAGACCACCAGCGCCAGCGCCAGTGACGCGACCGCTGCCCTCACCCCGCGCCGGCGGCGGTGATCAGAACTGGAGATTGAGGCCGGCAAAGACGCCATCATCGAAATCCCGATCCGGACCGGCATCGTCATAACCCAGCTCGATGTTGCGGTAACCAAGGTAGACATTGGCGTCCTCGAGCACCTGGAATTCACCGCGCAGGGCGTATTCCTGATAGCCGTCGATGTCGCTGACCGACGTCGCGGACGGCGCGAAGTACAGCCCGCCGGCGACGGCGGCGCGATTATAGTTCGGCAGCGTCCAGCGCAGCTTGGCGCCCAGCGCCAGCGCACCACCGGTGGCGTCGCGCGGATCCTCACTGATGAATGTCGCCTTGCCGCCAACGCCCAGAACCAGTGCATCGCGGCCGGGCTGCGGGCGATCCACCAGATGCAGGTTCGCCTCGGCGATATCACCGTTATCCATGTGATGCAGCACGGCTGCGCCGGCCTCAAGCCCCTCCGGCGGCAGGACTCGGGTATACCCGAGCTGCGCGGCATCACCGCTGACGTTCAGATCCAGTGTATCGGCGGCGGCCGGCAGGGTCAGTGCCACCCCGATCAGCACGCCCAGCGTCGCATTACGCATCATCATCGATTCCGTTTCCTCGGCATGGTTGATTTGAGTTAAATGATACACCGAGAACGGCCAGCCGGCATTGTCCGATGATGGCCGGCAGCCCGGCGCAGTGGGATAATCAAGGTCATGGGAATCATCAGTGCCATCCAGCAGCGCCTTGGCGGGGACGCGGTCATCACCCCGGGACCCGCCATGGATCCCTATCTGAGCGAGCGCCGCGGCCTGTTCGCCGGTCGCCCGGCCCGGGCAGTGGTCCGACCCGCCGACACCGGGGCGGTCGCCGCGGTGATGGAGCTCGCCGCCGCGCACGGCGTCGGGGTGGTGCCCCGGGGCGGCAACACCGGCCTTTGCGGCGGTGCCGCGGCGGCCGATCATTCCGATGTCGTGATCCTCTCGCTGGAGCGGCTCAATCGCATCCGCCGCGTCGATGCCGATAATTTCACCCTGACCGCCGAGGCCGGCTGCCTGCTGAGCGACCTTCAGGCCGCCGCCGCCGAGTCGGGGCGGCTGTTCCCGCTGAGCTATGCCGCTGAAAACGATTGCCAGATCGGCGGCAACCTCGCCACCAACGCGGGCGGGATGAATGTGCTTCGCTATGGCAACGCCCGTGACCTGGCCCTGGGGCTGGAGGTGGTGCTGGCCGATGGTCGGATCTGGGACGGGCTGCGCAGCCTGCGCAAGGATAACAGCGGTTATGATCTCAAGGATCTGTTCATCGGCGCCGAGGGCACCTTGGGGATCATCACCGCCGTGACCCTCAAGCTGTTCCCGCCGGTCCGTGAGCGGGCCACCGCCATCGTCGGTCTCGACAGCGCCGAGGCAGCCGTCTCGCTGTTCGGCCGGCTGCGCGCGGACAGTGGGGACACCATCACCAGTTGCGAGCTCATGGGGCGCGAGCCGCTCTCGCTCGCGATCACCCATACGCCGGACTGCCATGAGCCGCTGGCGGCGTCCTATCCCTGGTATCTGCTGGTCGATCTCACCAGTAGCGCCACTGGCGCGGGCCTGGCGCAGCGCCTCGAGCAGGCCCTGTCGGGGGCGATGCGGGGCATGGGTGACTACCGCATTGCCGCTGACCCGGCGATGGCGGCGGACTTCTGGCGGCTGCGCAACAGCATCCCCGGCGCGCAGAAGGGGGCCGGCGCCAGCATCAAGAACGATGTCTCGGTACCGGTCGCGGACATACCGGCGTTCATCGACGCCGCGAGCAGCGCCGTGATCGATGCCTGCCCCGGGGTCCGTCCCTGTCCGTTCGGCCATATCGGGGATGGCAACATCCACTTCAACCTGACCCGCCCGACGGCGATGACCGATGCGGCCTTCCTGGCGCAATGGGCACCATTGACCCGCCGCGTCCACGACATCGCGATGGCTTACGCAGGATCGTTCGCTGCCGAGCACGGCGTCGGACAGCTCAAGCCGCAGGAGGTGGCGCGGCTGAAATCACCGGTAGAGCAGGATCTGATGCGCCGGCTCAAGACCGCCCTCGATCCCGACGACCGGCTCAACCCGGGTAAGGTCGTGCCGCCCGCCGACGGACCGCCGTCAGCTGGATGACTGCCGGCGGCGCATCAGGCGCGCGGCATAGAAACTGCCCACCGCCGGGGCGAAGGTCAGCGCGGTGGTCAGCCAGATAACGGCATTGGCGGGGTCGAGGAGCAGATCGATGGCCGCCGGGCCGATCTTCATCCACAGCGCGCCGACGCCGATCAATACGATGTTCAAGGCAACGGCCAGGAATACCCAGCCCACGGTCCGAAGCAGTCGCGGCAGATCGCTCATGAGGTCGCATCCTCCAGTTCCGCGACCACCGGGTCGCCGATGTTCATCCATCCCGGCTCAAGCACCTGCGCGATGATGCCACCATGACCGCGCATGGCGTTATAGCCGCCGATGCCCAGCGACTGCTCCATGAACGAGCAGGGGTCACAGGTGCCCGTGCCCTCGAGCAGGACGTCCCCGACCCGGAAGCGCTCACCGCGCAGGGCGTAGAGATTGATGCCACTGACCACCAGATTGCGCCGGGTGATGGCCGGATCGATGCGGGGATGCCCCATCAACGCCGCGATCACGGGCAGGTGCTCGGCCTGAATGAGTGTCACCGCGCGCTTGCCGCTGCGGCCGGCATAGCGATCGCCCACCAGACCGGTGGCATTCACCGCCGCCGCCGTGGGCTTGTCGATGGGTGCATGGCGCGCCGGCCGCAGCCCGATCCAGTCGAGCCGGCCAGACCGTGGGTATTGACTCAGCAGCAGGCGCATCGGCGTTTTCATGGTGCGACTATAACCCGTTGGCGGGGGCGTCGTGGAGCGTCGCCAGCTCGTCTGCAAGCCCCACCGTCACCGTCGGCGGGATCGGACCAATGGGCGCGAGATTGACATCCAGCGCCGGCCAATCCCGGCCCTGCGCACGCTGATGGGTGATGATCCGCGCCCAGGCCCGACGGATCTGCGCCAGCGAGCGGTCCAGCACCACGGCGTCGTCCTCGATCAGCCAGTCGTAGAGCGCATCCGAGACACTCACCCCCAGCCACAGCAGAAAGCGCAGATTGCGGGCGTTACGGATCGGGCAGAAGGCCAGCAGGATCTCCCGCGGCAGCCGATCGCGCTGCGCAAGCGCATCCAGCATCCCGATGAACGCGTCGGGCTCGTAGAGGATCTGGCTGGTGAAGAAATCCGCACCGGCACTCACCTTCCCGGCAATCCGGTCGGCCTCGCCCGCCCGCGAGGGGATACAGATGTTGCCGATGCGCAGCGCGTCGATGGCGGTGCGCTCACGTAGCAATCGATTCGCCCGGGTGACGCTGGGGCCCGGGTAGCGCACTGAATGACGGCCGCCGCCGACCAGCACGAAGCGGCGGATGCCATAGACCTCCCAGGTCTCATTGGCCCAGTCGATCAGCGCCTGTTCGCTTGGATGATGCACCACGACGTGATTGATCATGCACTCGACGCCCAGCCGGTCGTGGAGGATGCGCGCCAGATCACGCGGCGCGAGGCGCGGCGCGAAGGGCTGCCGGCGCTCGCCCTGATCACTGCGTGAGGGCTCTTCGTGGATCTCGGGGATATTCACACTATCGAGGGGGCGGGCGGCCTGCACACGGGCCACCTTCTCGACCACCGCCTCGACGGCGGCCTGGCCACGGTGGAGCTCAGGCGGAACGGCCTCCAGAACGGTTTTCACGGATCACTTCCCTGGCTAATTCGATGGCTGAACAGCGCTGCAGTCTCGTGCGCCCCCCGGTCGCCGTCAAGTCGGGGCCGCTCACCCCGGCGGCGGGAATGTTAATCTCTACGCCTCACTTGCGAGGACCGAGTCATGAAGCAAACCCTGCGTATCGTTCTGCTGATCACCGCGACCGCCCTGCTCGCCGCCTGCAGTCAGGGCACCCAGAATCTGCGTCTGTCACCGGCGCCACCGGCGACCGAGGGGATCGCCGGCGGCGACCAGGATGTCGGCCTGCAGGTAGTGGACCGCCGCAGTCAGTCGGATCTGGGTGTTCTGGAGAACCCGAACCGCAGCATCGTCCGGCTGGTCGCCGCTCAGGATCTGGCCTACAGCGTCCAGCTGGCCGCCGCTGAAGGGCTGCGCGGCTATGGCTTCACACCGCGGCTCTGGGATGACGGCCGGCAGCCGCGCATCGAGATCGGCATCGAGACCCTCCGCCACGATGTCGCGGTGGGCATCCCCTACGACCTCACCACCCGGGTGAAGCTGAGTGCGGTTGCTTATGCCAATGGCGAGCGTTTCACCAGCCAGGCTCAGACCACCAGGACCGCGCAGCGCGCCCTGCCCCCCAATGCCGAGGCGAATGCCGAGGTGGTCGATGCGGCGATCAGCGAGGCGCTGGATCGCCTGCTGAACCAGGAACTCGCCGCGTTCCTGACCGGCCGTGGCTGATCCCGTGCTCCCCGAACCGCAGACCGACTGGGCGCTGTTCCTCGACTTCGACGGTACGCTGGTGGAAATCGCCGAGCGACCCGACCACGTCGTCGTCCCGGCCCAGCTCCATCGGCTGCTCGGCGCGCTCACCGGGGCGCTGGGCGGTGCCGTCGCCATCGTCTCGGGTCGGCATCTGGACGGACTCGACGAGCTGCTGGGATCGACCCTGCCGGCCCTGGCCGGCCTGCACGGGCTCGAGCGGCGTACCCACGACGGGCGCATCCACCGCCCGGCAGACCGCCGCGATCAGCTCGACGGCCTGCGCGAAGCGCTGCAGGCGTTCGCCCACGAGCATCCAGGCGCGCGGGTCGAGGACAAGGGCAATGCCCTCGCCCTCCACTATCGAAGTGATCCGACCCTCGAGCGTCCCGCCCGGGCGCTGGTCGAGCACCACTGCGAGTCGCTCGGCGAATCGTTCCGGATGCAGTCAGGCAAACAGGTGCTCGAGGTCCGGCCCGCCGGCCACGACAAGGGCACCGTGATCGAGGCCTTCATGGCCGAACCGCCGTTCCTGGGCCGGACGCCGGTCTGTCTCGGGGACGATGTAACCGACGAGGATGCCTTCGCGGCCGTCAACCGGCTTGGCGGTCACGCCATCCGCGTCGGCACCGACCGACCCACCGCGGCCGGCTACGAACTGGCATCCGTTAATGAGGCATACCAATGGCTGACTCGGCTGGCACGGCAGCTCCAACCCCAACCCCTCGCCTGAACCTCGAACTGGGCCTGATCGGCAATGGCCAGCTCGCGGGGCTGATCGATCCGCAGGGCCGGCTGGTCTGGTCCTGCCTGCCGCGGTTCGATGCCGAACCCGCCTTCACGCGGCTGATCGACGATACCGACCGCGGCCACTTCAGCATCGAGCTCTGTGATCAGTGCGACGTCACCCAGTTCTATCGCCATAACACGGCCGTGCTGTGTACTGAGCTCACCGACCGCTACGGTGCCGTGCTGCGCATCACCGACTTCTGTCCACGGTTTCGCCAGTACGAGCGCACCTACCGGCCGGTCATGATCCTCCGCCGCCTGGAGGTGATCCGCGGCCACCCGGTCGTCCGCACCCGCCTGCGACCGGTGACGGGCTGGGATGGAGCCGCGCCCGCCACCACGCGCGGCAGCAATCACGTGCGCTTCATCCGCAACGAGCAGGTCCTGCGCGTCACCACCGATGCGCCGCTCACCCATGTCGTTGATGAGACGCCGTTCGTGGTCGATACAACGATGACCTTCATCCTCGGCCCCGACGAGAGCGTCAAGGAGTCGGTGGCGGCGATGAGTCGGCGGTTTCTCGAGTGCACCGAGGCCTACTGGCAGGACTGGACGCGCTCCCTCGCCATCCCGTTCGAATGGCAGCGGGCGGTGATCCGGGCCGCGATCACCCTCAAGCTCTCCGCCTACGAGGACACCGGTGCCGTGATCGCCGCCATCACCACCTCCATCCCCGAGGCGGCGGATAGTGGCCGCAACTGGGACTATCGATACTGCTGGCTGCGGGATGCCTATTTCACCGTCCATGCGCTGAACCGGCTGGGCGCGACCCGCACCATGGAGGGGTTTCTGCGCTACATCATCAATCTCGTCGCCGGCAGCGACGATCACCGCCTCCAGCCCCTCTACGGGATCGGCGGCGAGCGCCGTATCGATGAGACCACCGCCGATGCGCTGAGCGGGTATCACGGCATGGGCCCGGTGCGCGTCGGCAATGCCGCCTATCATCAAATCCAGCACGACGTATACGGCACCGTCATCCTCGCCGCCACCCAGGCGTTTTTCGACGAGCGCCTCGAGCGGCCTGGCGATCGATCGCTCTACCAGCGGCTCTGCGCGCTCGGCGAAGAGGCCGTTGAGCGCTACGACCAGCCCGATGCCGGGATATGGGAATACCGCGGCCGGGCCCGCGTCCACACCTACTCGGCCATGATGTGCTGGGCGGCCTGCGACCGGTTGCGCCGCATCGCCGGACAGCTCGGGCTGGATGCCGATGCCGCGCACTGGGCCGATCATGCCGCCACCATCCACGCCCGCATCTGCCGCGAGGCATGGAGCGAGACGCATACCGCGTTTGTCGAGAGCTTCGGTGGCGACAGCCTTGACGCCAGTCTGCTGCTGATGCACGAGCTGGGTTTCCTGGCCGCCGACGACCCGCGGTTCATCAGCACGGTGGAGGCCATTGAGCACCAGCTGCGACGGGGCGATCACCTGTTCCGCTACGCCGCGGCGGATGATTTCGGCCGCCCGGAGAACGCCTTCAACATCTGTACGTTCTGGTTCATCGACGCCCTCCAGGCGATCGGTCGGGGCGACGAGGCGCGGCGACTGTTCGAGAATATGCTCGGCCATCGCACGCAGCTCGGTCTGCTCTCGGAAGACCTGGATCCGGCGCATGGCGAGCTGTGGGGGAATTTCCCGCAGACCTACAGTATGGTGGGGTTGATCAACTCAGCGATGCATCTGAGCCGCAGCTGGGAGGAGAGCCTTTGAGTCGACTGGTCGTCGTTTCCAATCGCGTCCCGCTGCCCAACCCGGATCGCCCCCAGGCCGGCGGGCTGGCCGTCGCCCTGTCCGATGCCCTGTCGCGACGGGGCGGGCTCTGGTTCGGCTGGTCCGGCCAGCTCACCGACACGCCGGCCGCGCATCCCGACCACCTGCATCACGCGGGCATCGACTACGCGACGATCCCGCTGACCCGTGACGACTACGACGATTTCTACCTGGGTTATGCCAACGCCGTCATCTGGCCGGTGTTCCACTTCAACCTCGGGGCCATGGACTACCAGCGCCGGTATTCCCACGGCTATGCCCGCGTCAACGCCCGCTTCGCCGACATCCTCGCGCCGCTCATCGGGCCCGGTGACACGATCTGGATCCACGACTACCACCTCATGCCACTGGCGCGCGAACTGCGTGAGCGCGGCCTGCGCAACCGCATCGGCTTTTTCCTGCATATCCCGTTCCCCGATTACGACGTCCTCCGCGCCATGCCCGGCCACCGCGCGCTGCTCGAAGACCTCTGCCGGTTCGATCTGCTGGGATTCCAGACCGACAATGACCGCCACGCCTTCGAGGAATCCGCGACCCGCGCCATCGGTGCGCTGGTGCGATCCTCCGGCTGCCTGCGCCATCGCAACCGCGATCTGCACACCGGCGTCTACCCCGTGGGCGTCGCGGTGGACGGGCTCGCCGATCTATCCGCCCAGACGCTCACCACCCCGGCCGTACAGCGGCTGCTCGATGGCCTCGGCGAGCGGGATCTGATGATCGGTGTCGACCGACTCGACTACTCGAAGGGCCTCGAGCAGCGCCTGCGGGCGTTCGAGGCGCTACTCGAGGACTATCCCCACCGCCGCGGGCATACCGTGCTGATGCAGATCGCCAGTCCGTCGCGCGGTGATATCGCCGAGTACGCCGAGCTGCGCCAGCGGCTGGAGGGGCTGAGCGGGCACATCAACGGCATCTATGGCGATCTCGACTGGGCGCCGATCCACTACCTCAACCGCACCTTCGATCGCGGCGCGGTGATGGGGCTCTACCGCGCCGCGCGGGTGGGTGTGGTGACGCCGCTGCGCGACGGCATGAACCTGGTGGCCAAGGAGTTCGTCGCCAGCCAGGATCCGGACAGTCCCGGTGTGCTGGTGCTCTCCGATCTGACCGGTGCCGCCGCCGAGCTGACCGACGCGATCCAGGTCAACCCCTACGACACCGATGCCATCGCCGCCGGGCTCAACCAGGCGCTGGCCATGCCCCTGCCCGAGCGCCGGCGTCGCCATCAACGCATGATGGCGGTCCTGCGCGAGCGCGACATCGGTGCCTGGGAACAGCGCTTTCTCAATGATCTTGGCGGCGAGCGCAGCTGAGCCCGGCCCCACCGAAGCGGCCCGCATCATCATGCATGTGGACATGGATGCGTTCTTTGCCTCGGTGGAGCTCAAGCGCCAGCCAGCGCTCCGCGGCCAGCCGGTGATCGTTGGCGGGCGCGGCGATCCGAGCCGACGCGGCGTCGTCTCCACGGCGACCTACGAGGCGCGGGTGTTCGGCATCCACTCGGGCATGCCGCTGCGCACCGCCGCGCGGCTCTGCCCCGATGCGGTGTTCCTGCCGGTGGATTTCCCCGCCTATCACGCAGCCTCGGCCCAGGTCTTCGACTGTCTGGCCGCGGTCAGTGAACGCCTCCAGCCGGTGGGCCTCGATGAGGCCTATCTCGACATCAGCGCGCGGACGGATGATCCGCTGGCCGTCGGCCGGCAGCTGAAGGCAACCATCCACGCCACCACCGATCTGGTGGCCTCGGTGGGTATCGGCCCCAATCGGTTGCTGGCGAAAATCGCCTCGGATCTGGAAAAGCCCGACGGCCTGACCTGGCTGCGCCGCGCCGACATGCGCGAACGGGTCTGGCCGCTGCCGGTACGGACCCTGCATGGTGTCGGCCCGCGAACCGCGGAACGCCTGGCCGGCCTGGGGGTGGAATGCGTCGGAGATCTCGCCGCGCTGCCCCTCGAACAGCTGACCGCCGAATTCAGTCCGCGCCATGCGCAGTCGCTGATGGCGTCGGCGCAGGGGATCGACGAGCGGCCGGTACAGACCGAGCGTATCCGCAAGTCCATCGGCCGCGAGCGGACCTTTCAGGCGGACTGCCGGAGTAGCGGACGGCTCGATCACGAGGCCCGGCTGATGCTGGAGCGGGTCTGCGAGCAGCTGCGGGAGCGCCGGCTCGGCGCCCGAACGGTGACCGTCAAGCTACGCTATCGCGATTTCACCACGCATACCCGGTCGCGGAGCCTGACCGAACCCACTGACGGGATGGAGACACTGGCGGCGCTCGTCCACCAGTGTCTGTTCGCGCACCGGCTGCATCGCGCGGTGCGCCTGCTCGGCGTTCAGCTGTCAGGGCTCGTGGCGAGCGACAGCGACGGACGCCCGACGGGGGATTAAAGCCCCAGGTCCTCGCGGATCACCTCAACCGCGTCACCTTCACCCGAGGCGGTCGTGACGCCATCGAGCCAGCGATCGAGCATTTCCGGCTTGTCGGCGACCAGCGACTGCGCGGCGGCCAGTGGGGACTGGTCATCGTTGATGACATAACCGCCCGCCTCGCTCTGCTCCTCCACCGAATAGGCGTACTGCTCGAGCAGCCGGCCGACGTTACTGCAGCGATCCGTGTAGCCGGCGGTGGCGATGCTGTAGACCGTCGCGCCACCCTGGTTGGGACCGAAATACTCAGCGCCGCCGGTGAGGTAGCGCATATCGATGTTGATGTTCATCGGGTGCGGGGCCCAGCCGAGGAACGTGACCCACTCATCCCGGGGGACCGAGCGCTGCACCTGGGTGAGCATGCCGGCCTCGGAGGATTCCATGAGCTCCCAGTCGCCCAGCCCGAAAGCATCGTCGTCGATCATCGACTGAATGGCGGCATTGCCGTCGTTGCCCGCCTCGATGCCATAGATCCGGCCCTCGAAGCGCTCCTTGTACTCGTCGAGATCAGAGAAGTCGCGGACGCCGGCCTCCCAGACATACTCCGGGACCGCGAGGGTGTACTTGGCGCCCTCGAGGTTCGCGCTCAGCTGCTCGATCTCACCGTCCTCGAGATAGGGGGTGATCATGCTCTCCTGGGTCGGCAGCCAGAGGCCGAGGAAGGCGTCACGCTGGCCGTCAGCCACCGACTGGAAGGCGATCGGGACAGAGGCGGTGGTCAGGTCGGTCTCATAGCCCAGCGTGTCGAGGAGGTAGTCCATCATCTCCGATTTGATGGTCACGCCGGTCCAGTTGACATTGGCCAGGCCCACCGTCTGGCAGCTCTCCGGCTCGCTCGCATTGGCATTCATGGCGGTCAGAGAGACCAGTGCGGCCCCGGCCAGGGTCGCGATCATTGGGGTTTTCATACAATCTCCAGACAATTTCAGACTCGAATTGAGCACCATCAAGCTCACCACAATATTGATTGAGCGGTCAATCAATGAAGCATAGAATGGTCGGCATCAACGAAAGGGAACGACGCATGGCGCGGAAAGGAATGGAGGCGGTGCGCCGGCAGCAGCTCATCGAGGCGACACTGCATGTGATCCACGATCAGGGGCTGCAGGCGACCACACTCGGTCGGGTCGGCCAGCAGGCGGGCATATCGCCCGGGCTGGTGGCGCACTACTTCGGTGACAAACGCCAGTTGCTCGCCGCGACCTACCTGTCGCTGGTCCGCTCGCTGGGGCGCGAATACCGCGCCGCCCGCGCCGGCACCGCGGCCGGCCTGCCCCGGGTCAGGGCCATCATTGACGCCAATTTCGCCGCCAGCCAGTCCGGCGAGGTGATCGTCAGCTCGTGGCTATCGTTCTGGGCGCAGGTCAACCATGTGCCCAGCCTCGCCCGCATCCAGAACGTCGTCACCCGCCGGCTGGAGAGCAACCTCACGCATGCCCTGTCCGCCTTCCTGCCCCGCCCGGAGGCGGTGCGGCTCGCCGAGGGCCTGGGTGTGATGATCGATGGTCTGTGGCTGCGGGCGAGCCTGCGCACCGGCGGACTGGATGTCGACGCCGCCCGCGCCCTGGCCCACCGCTACCTCGATTCCGAACTCCATGCACTGACCGGAGGCCCGCATGCCGAATCCGCCTGATCAGCTGCTGTGGATCGACAATACCGCCGTCGACAGCCACCGCCAGCAACGCTTCGAGACCCGCAACCCGGCCACCGGCGCCCTCCTGGCAAGGGTCGCTGAGGCCGATGCCGGCGACGTCGATGCCGCCGTGCGCAGCGCCCGGGCCGCACAGGTCGACTGGGCGGCCCGTTCCGGCGTCGAGCGCGGGCGCATTCTGGCGGCGGCCGCCGCGGCGGTGCGCGCACACCGTGACGAGCTCGCCCGGCTGGAATGCCTCGACGGCGGCAAGCCCATCGCCGAGACACCCGAGGCGGATGTCGATTCGGCGGCGGACTGCCTCGAGTACTTCGCCGGTCAGGCGGCCAGTCTGCAGGGTGAATACCAGACGGTGGACGGTGGCTTTTTCTATACCCGCCCCGAGCCGCTCGGCGTCTGCGGCGGCATCGGTGCCTGGAACTATCCCCTCCAGATCGCCGCCTGGAAGACCGCGCCCGCGCTGGCCGCCGGTAACGCGATGGTCTTCAAGCCCGCCGAGCTGACGCCGCTGTCAGCGCTGCGGTTCGCAGAGATCCTCGCCGAGGCAGGGCTGCCGCCGGGACTCTTCAACGTCGTCCAGGGCGCGGCGGAGACCGGTCAGGCACTGACCCGGCATGCGGATATCGACAAGATCTCGCTCACCGGCGAGGTCGGCACCGGTAAGGCGGTGATGCGCGATGCCGCCGACACCCTCAAGGCGGTCACCATGGAGCTGGGCGGCAAATCGCCACTGATCGTATTCGACGATGCCTCGCTGGATGACGCGGTCTCGGGCGCGCTGCTGGGCAACTTCTACACCCAGGGCGAGATCTGCACCAACGGCACCCGGGTCTATGTCCATGAAGCGGTGATCGATGACTTTATCGAGCGGGTAGTGGCTCGCACGCGGCAGCTGCGGATCGGTGATCCGGCCGATCCCGACACCGACATCGGGGCACTCATCTCGCCCGCGCACCGCGACCATGTCCTCGATTTCATCCACCGCGGCGAGGCGCAGGGCGCCCGGCGCCTGATCGGCGGCGAGGCGGTGACAGTCGAGGGCTGCCCGGATGGCGCCTTCGTCTCGCCGGCCGTCTTCCGGGTCGACGACGATGACTGCGTCATCGCCCGCGAGGAGATCTTCGGCCCGGTGATGACCATCCTGCCGTTCCGCGACGAGACCGAGGTCATCCGCCGCGCCAACGACACCCCCTATGGCCTCGCCGGCGGCGTGTTCACCACCGATCTGCAGCGCGCCCATCGGGTGGCGGCGGCGGTGAAGGCGGGGGTCATCTGGATCAACCACTACAACCTCACGCCCATCGAGATGCCATTCGGCGGCATGCGCCAGTCAGGGATCGGCCGCGAGAACAGCCGCCACGCCCTCGAGCACTACAGCCAGCTGAAAAGCGTGTTCGTCGCCACCACCGGCGTCGATGCGCCCTACTGAGAACGGGACCCGCGTATGCAGACCGAAACCTTCGACTACGTCATCATCGGTGCCGGATCGGCCGGCGCCGTGCTCGCCAGCCGGCTCACGGAGGATCCGGACTGCCGGGTCCTGCTGCTCGAGGCCGGCCCCATGGATTACAGCCTCTGGATCCATATGCCCTCGGCCTTTGATAAGCCCATGGGCAGCAAGCGCTACAACTGGGGCTATGCCACCGAGCCCGAGCCGAGCATGGACAACCGCCGCATGGACTGCCCCCGCGGCCATGTCCTGGGGGGCTCGTCGTCCATCAACGGCATGGCCTATGTCCGCGGCAATGCCCTGGACTATGAGGGCTGGGCCGATGATTTCGGTCTCGAGGCATGGCGCTACGACAAGGTGCTGCCCTATTTCCGCCGCGCCGAGGATTTCGATCAGGGCAGCAATGCCTATCACGGCAGTGACGGGCCGCTGCATGTCACCACCGGGTCCATGCGCAATCCGCTCTACCGGGCCTTCGTCGATGCCGGCGTCGCGGCGGGCTATCCCGAGACCGAGGACATGAACGGCTACCAGCAGGAAGGCTTCGGGCCGATGTTCATGACCACCCGCAACGGTGTGCGCTGGTCGACGGCCAATGCCTATCTGCGCCCCATCATGCGCCGGCCCAACCTGACCCTGCGGACCCGGGCGCTGACCGAGACCCTGTCATTCGACGGTGATCGCGCCACCGGCGTGCGCTACCGCTATCGCAACGAGACCCGCGAGGCGCGTACCGATCAGGAGGTACTGCTCTGCGCCGGTGCGATCAACTCACCCCAGATCCTGATGCGCTCGGGCATCGGTCCCGCGGCGGCACTGCAGGGCCACGGCATCGACGTCCAGCAGGATCTGCCCGGCGTCGGCGAGAACCTCCAGGACCACCTCGAGGTGTATGTGCAGTACGCCTGTCGCGAGCCGATCACCCTGTTCAGTGCCCTCAAGCCCTGGAACCAGGCGCGCATCGGGATCCAGTGGCTGACCACCCGCGGCGGACTGGGCGCCACCAACCACTTCGAGTCGGGTGGCTTCATCCGCAGCGAGGCGGGCGTGCCCTATCCCAACCTGCAGTATCACTTCATGCCCATCGCGCTCAGCTATGACGGCAGCGTGTCGGCTGACTGCCACGGCTTTCAGGCCCATGTCGGTCCGATGCGCCCGGAAAGCCGTGGCCGTGTGACCCTCGAGAGCAGCGACCCCACCGCCGCTCCCTGGATCGTGTTCAACTACATGGCCACCGAGCGGGACCGCCGCGAGATGCGCGATGCGGTGCGACTCACCCGCGAGGTCATCGAACAGTCGCCCATGGACCGGTTCCGTGACCGGCCCCTGTCGCCCGGCCCCGAGGTGCAGAGCGATGCCGATATCGATGCCTGGGTCCGCGCCCATGGCGAGAGCGCCTATCACCCCAGCGGGACCTGTCGGATGGGGACGGCCGGCGACCCGGCGGCGGTGGTCGATGGCGACGGCCGGGTGCACGGCGTCGCGGGCCTGCGGGTCATCGACGCCTCGATCATGCCGCGGATCACCACCGGCAACCTCAACGCGCCAACGATCATGATCGCCGAGAAGCTTGCCGACCGCGTCCGTGGCCGGGAGACCGAGTCCGATCCCCAGCCCTGGTACGCCGCCGCGGACTGGCAGGATCGACAGCGCTGACCGGGTGCCCGGGTGGCCGGCGATGCCGGCCGGCCACATCGGGTTGTCCATTCACTCACAACCAACCCGCCGTCCTGCGTTACAATGCTGCTATGCAACATAGCTGTAGCAGGAGTATTCCCCGATGACCGTCCGCAACCTCGACGCCCTTTTCAAACCCCGCTCCATTGCCATTGTCGGCGCCAGCCGGCGGCCCGGATCGGTTGGCGCGGTGCTGGCGCGCAATCTGTTCAACGGGGGATTCGACGGGCCGATCATGCCGGTCAATCCCAAGCACCAGTCCATTGAGGGCGTGCTGAGCTATACCTCCATCGACGAGCTGCCAGTGACACCGGATCTGGCCGTCGTCTGCACGCCGCCCAAAACGGTGCCGGATGTGGTCCGCCAGCTCGCCGAGCGCGGCACCCGCGGCGTGGTGGTCATCACCGCCGGATTCGGCGAGGGCGATGACGCCGAGGGCATGGCGCTGCGACAGCAGGCGCTGGATGCCGCCCGACCGTACCTGACCCGCATCATCGGTCCCAACTGCCTGGGCATCCTCGTGCCCGGCTTCGGCCTGAATGCGAGTTTCGCCCATCTGGCACCGCCGCAGGGACGGATCGCCTTCGTCACCCAGTCCGGCGCCATCGTCACTTCCGTGCTCGATTGGGCCGAGCGCCGCGGGATCGGCTTCTCTCACATGATCTCGCTCGGCGACATGGCCGACGTCGACTTCGGCGATACCATCGACTATCTCGCCAACGATCCCGACACCAAGGCCATCCTGCTCTACGCCGAGGCCATTACCGATGCCCGCAAGTTCATGTCGGCGGCCCGGGCGGCGGCGCGCATGAAACCGGTGATCGTGGTCAAATCCGGCCGCCACGCCGCCAGTGCCCAGGCGGCAGCCTCCCATACCGGCGCCCTGGCGGGTTCGGACAAGGTCTACGACGCCGCCTTCCGGCGCGCCGGCATGCTGCGGGTCGACACCCTCGGTGAGCTGTTCGCCGCGGTGGAGACACTCGCCACCACCGGCACGCCCAACGGCGACCGGCTGGCGATCCTCACGAACGGCGGCGGGATCGGCGTGCTCGCCACCGACGCCCTGATCGGTCATGGCGGCGATCTCTCAACCCTGCCGGACGAGACGGTGCAGGCCCTCAACGAGGTGCTGCCACCGACCTGGTCGCACGGCAATCCGGTGGACATCATCGGGGATGCCCCCGGCAAGCGCTATGCCGATTCGCTGTCGATCATGGCGGACAGCGACGCGGCCGATGCCATCCTGGTCCTGAACTGCCCCACCGCCGTTGCCGACAGCATGGACGCGGCCGAGGCGGTCATTGCCGAGCAGGGCCGGCAGCAGACGCGCAAGGGCAACCGGGACAAGCAGCCGAAGCTGCTCACCTGCTGGGTCGGCGAGCACACCGCGCAGCACGCCCGGCGGCGCTTTTCGGAGGCGAACATCCCCAGCTATAACACCCCCGAGGCGGCGGTCCGCGCGTTCATGCACATGGTCGAGTACCGGCATAACCAGGAACAGCTGCTCCAGACACCGCCATCGGTGCCGGCGCTTTTCACGCCGGACTACGACACCGCCCATCAGCTGGTGGAACAGGCGGCGGCGGAAGACCGCGAGATCCTCAGCGAGCCGGAGGCCAAGCAGCTGCTCGCCGCATTCGGCGTCGAGGTGGTCTCCACCGAGGTCGCGGAGTCGCCAGAGGCGGCGGCAGCGGCCGCCGATCGGCTCGGTTATCCGGCCGCGATCAAGATCCTCTCCAAGGACATCACGCATAAAAGCGATGTCGGCGGTGTCGCCCTCGACCTCGAGGATGCCGATCAGGTCCATCATGCCGCCGAGGCCATGCGCCGTCGGGTGGCGGAGACCTATCCCAACGCTGATCTACAGGGCTTCAGCGTCCAGCCGATGGTCAAACGTGCCGGGGCGTGGGAGTTGATCGCCGGATTCACCGAGGACGCCCAGTTCGGCCCTGTGATCCTGTTCGGTCAGGGCGGCACGGCGGTGGAGGTGATCAAGGACCAGTCCCTTGCCCTGCCGCCGCTCAACATGAAACTCGCCGGCGACATGATCAGCCGCACCCGCGTCTATCGCCAGCTCCAGGGCTATCGTGACCGGCGCCCGGCGGACATGGAGGCCATCGCGCTGACCCTGACCCGCATCGCCCAGATCGCGGCGGATATCTCGCGGGTCAAGGAGCTTGATATCAATCCGCTGCTCGCCTCCGCCGATGGCGTCGTGGCCCTCGATGCGCGGGTGCGGATCGGCGAGAACGGCACCGGTACCAAGCGCCTGGCGATCCGGCCCTATCCGCGCAAGCTCGAGAAGACGGTCGTGGCCGACGATGGCGTCGAGTACCTGCTGCGGCCGATCGTTCCCGAGGATGAGCCGGCGCTGCATCGGGCGTTCGCCCATCTGACGCCGGAGCAGATCCGGCTGCGCTTCTTCGCCCCGATGAAGCAGATGAGCCACATGGCCGCGGCGCGATTCACGCAGATCGACTACAACCGCGAGATGGCGCTGATCATCACCGATGCCGACAAGGTACCCGGCGAGGCCGAGCTGTATGGCGCGGTGCATATTCACGCCGATCCGGACGACGAGAAGGCGGAGTACTCGATCATCGTCCGCCATGACCTGACCCGCCAGGGGCTCGGGCGGCTGTTGATGGAGCATGTCATCGACTACGCCCGCGAGCGCGGGATTGGCGAGATCGAGGGCGATGTGCTGCGCGAGAACCAGCCCATGCTCACGCTCTGCAACCACCTGGGGTTCAGCCAGCACACGGATGCCGAGGACCGTGACATCATGCGCGTGACGCTGCCGCTCTGAGGCGGCGGCGCTAGCGGTATTTCATGATCTCCATGAGCTCGTCGACGATCAAATCGGCATCCCCGCGCTCGCGGGCACTGGTGACGTGATGGTGGAGGTGGCTGCGCAGCACCGTATCGCCCACCTTCTCCAGCGCGCCGTCGACGGCTTTGAGCTGCCGGAGCACATCCACGCAGTAGACATCGTCGCGCTCGAGCATGCGCACGATCCCCTCGACATGGCCCCGGATCGAGGCCAGCCGCTGGCGGGCCGTGTCGCGGACCGTGGGGTCGAGGGCGAGATGGCAGTGATCGCTTGGATCCGTCATGGTCAGGCCTCCGTGACCGCCGGCGACGGACGGAACCGCCGCAGGCGCAGTGAATTGGTCAGCACAAACAGGCTCGACAGGCTCATCGCCCCGGCTGCCGCCATGGGATTGAGCAGCCAGCCGGTCAGCGGGAACAATAATCCCGCCGCCACCGGGATCAGCAGGACGTTATAGCCATAGGCCCAGATGAAGTTGCCCTTGATCGTGCGATAGGTCCGGCGCGCCAGCGCCACCGCATCGATCAGGCCGTTGAGATCGGCGCGCATCAGCACCGCATCGCCGGCCTCGATGGCCACGTCGGTCCCGGTACCGATGGCCATGCCGACATCGGCCTGGGCGAGCGCCGGTGCATCATTGATGCCATCGCCAACGAACGCGACCCGACGCCCCTCGCCCTGTAGACGCTGGACCTCACGGGCCTTGCCATCCGGCAGCACACCGGCCATCACCTCATCGATCCCCAGCCGCTCGGCCAGTGCATTGGCCGTCGCGGCCTCGTCACCGGTGACCATGGCGATCCGCAGCCCCCGCTCACGAAGGGCAGCGATCACGCCCTCACTCTCCGGACGCGGCGGATCGGCGACCGCCGCAACGCCCAGGAGCTGGCCATCCACGGCGGCAAAGACCGGTGTCTTCGCCGCTCGCATCAGCGCCTGCGCCTCGGTCTGGACAGCGGCGATATCGACACCCAGCCATTCCATGTAATGGGCGGCTCCGATATGCACATACCGCCCCGCCACCGTGGCCTGGACGCCGTAGCCGGTGACCGCCTCGAACTCGGTGGCCGTGGGCACGGCCAGATCACGCGCCGCGGCGGCCGACACCAGCGCCTGACCCAGCGGATGCTCGCTGTGCGTTTCCACCGCGGCCATCAGCGCGAGCGCCTCGTCTTCGCTGCCGGTGGGCACCACCAGATCGGTGAGCTGTGGGCGACCGAGGGTCAGCGTCCCGGTCTTGTCCAGCACCATCGTGTCGGCCTGGGCCAGCGACTCGAGCGCGGCCCCGCGGCGCAGCAGCAGGCCGTTCTCGGCGCCCTTGCCGGTCGCGACCATCACCGCCGTCGGGGTTGCGAGCCCCATGGCGCAGGGGCAGGCGATGAGCAGGACGCTCACGGTGGCGACAAAGGCATAAGAGAGCACCGGCTCGGGGCCGATGGTCAGCCAGATGGCGGCGGTGAGCAGGGCGATGACCAGTACCACCGGGACAAATACGCCGGCGATGCGGTCCGCCATCTGCTGGATCGGGGGCTTCTCGGCCTGCGCCTTTTCGACCATGCCGATGATCTGGGCGAGCACCGTATCACCGCCGACCTCGGTCACGCGGGCGGTCAACGAGCCCTGACCATTGACGGTCCCGGCCACGAGGCGATCCCCCGCCGCCTTGGCGACGGGGACCGGCTCGCCGGTGATCATCGACTCGTCCACCCGGGATTGGCCCTCGGTGAGGGTCGCGTCCACTGGAATACGCTCACCGGGGCGGATCATCACCGCCTCACCACGCTCGACGCTGTCGATATCCACCTCGATCGCACCCGCTTCGCGGAGCACGCGGGCGGTGCGTGCCTGCATGCCGAGCAGGCGTTTGATGGCCATCGACGTGCGGCCACGGGCGATCTGCTCGAGATAGCGGCCAAGCAGTATCAGGGTAACGATCACGCCCGACGCCTCGAAGTAGCTGCCCGCCGTGCCCGCCGGGAAGATGCCCGGCACCCATAACGCGAGCAGTGAGTAGCCATAGGCCGAACCCGCGCCGATCATGACCAGACTGCTCATCGCCGGGGCACGATGGCGCATTTCCTTGACACCCTTGCGAAAGAAATCCAGCCCGGCCCAGAACACAATGGGGGTGGCGAGCAGCCACTCGACGGCGATCCAGGCGCGCTCCGGCAGCCACTGGCCGAACCAGGCCGTGCCCCCAGGCACATGCCGGCCCATGGCGATGACCACCAACGGCACCGCGAACGCCGCGGCGATGCCCATCCGCCGGCGCAGCTGCGCCTGCTCGCGGGCGGCGGCATCATCGCCATCGCGCCCCGCCTGCGCACTGTCATCCACCGTCTCGGCGCCATAACCCACCGCCTCGACCGCGGCGATCATATCGTTCGTGGTGACGGCCCCCGGCAGATAGTCGACCTGCGCTGTGCCCATGCTCAGATTCGCCGCGGCCTCGCGCACGCCCGGCAGTGCATTGAGCGCGTTTTCGATCGTGCGGATGCAGCCACCGCAGGTCACTCCACTGAGTGCCAGGGTGAGCGATTCGTGGCGCGGCGGATAGCCTGCATCATCCAGCTGGCTGCCGACCTGCGCCAGCCCGGTGGCCGGATCGCTGCCCGCGTCGAAAGCGACATGGGCCTTCGCCGTGGACAGGCTGACCGTTGCGGTCTGCACGCCGGACACGGACTGAATGGCACGTTCGGCCCGATTGACGCAGCCCCCGCAGTTCAGACCGGTGACCTCGAAATCGAATGCCTGTGCGCTCATGGCTACCTCGGATCGTTCACTTCAGTCCGGACAGCCTACCCCTCCCCCCGGGGGGCCGGTCAAACCGGCCAGCCGCTGTCGCCGGACAAAAAAAAGGGGGCCCGAAGGCCCCCTTTGGTTCATCCAGGCAATGAATGCGCTGGATTACATGCTCTCACGCCACTCGGCAACGAGCTCGTCGTAGGGCACGGTCTCGCCCTGCGGCTTCTCGTTATCCAGCGCAGGCTTGGGTGCACCGGGCTGGTCGAACCAGTACTCGGCACTCCGCTCCTCGTTCATGCGCGGTCCACAGTTCTCCTGCACACCGGCCCGCTCGAGGCGCTCCATGATGCGATCCTGCTCGGCCGCCAGATTATCCATGGCGCCCTGTGGTGTCCGCTCGCCCGTGACCGCTGAGGCCACGTTGGACCACCAGAGCTGCGCCAGACGCGGATAGTCAGGCACGTTCGTACCGGTATCCGTCCACAGATCACGTGCGGGGCTCCGATAGAACTCGACGAGACCGCCAAGCTCCGGTGCCCGCTCCGTCATCGACTCATGCATGATGTCGGACTGCCGGATCGGCGTCAGGCCCACATGGGTCTTTTTCAGCGACACGACCTTGGACGTGACGAACTGGGCATACAGCCAGGCCGCCTTACGGGCGTCGGGGTCAGCATGCTCGAAGAACGTCCAGGAACCGATGTCCTGATAACCGACCTTCATGCCCTCTTCCCAATAGGGACCATGGGGCGAAGGCGCCATCCGCCACTTCGGCGTACCGTCCTCGTTCACGACCGGAAGGCCGTCTTCGACCATGGAAGCGGTGAAGGCGGTGTACCAGAAGATCTGCTGCGCGATCTGACCCTGCGCCGGGACAGGACCTGCCTCGGAGAAGGTCATACCGGACGCGGACGGCGGTGCGTAGGCATCCAGCCAGTCAATGTACTTGGTCAGTGCATAGACGGCGGCCGGACCATTGACGGCACCCCCCCGGGTCACGTCGGAACCGACCGGATGGCAGTCATCGACGCGGATACCCCACTCGTCGACCGGCAGACCATTCGGCAGACCCTTGTCACCGGCACCGGCCATGGACAGCCAGGCGTCCGTGAAGCGCCAGCCCAGGGACGGGTCCTTCTTGCCATAGTCCATATGACCGTAGACTTCGCGGCCGCCGAGCTCGTCGACGTTCTCGGTGAAGAATTCGGCGATGTCCTCGTAGGCGGACCAGTTCACCGGCACACCCAGCTCATAGCCGTAGAT
The DNA here is from genome assembly GCF_000485905.1 of Spiribacter curvatus. Classification (NCBI taxonomy): domain Bacteria; kingdom Pseudomonadati; phylum Pseudomonadota; class Gammaproteobacteria; order Chromatiales; family Ectothiorhodospiraceae; genus Spiribacter; species Spiribacter curvatus. The sequence continues at coordinate 1,795,472 of NC_022664.1, forward strand.
GTCCTCGAACTGCGCCTGAAGGTCCTCACGCTGGAACCAGTCATAGCGGAACCAGTAGACGTTGGCGAACTGCTGGTCCGGCAGCTGGTAGAGCTTACCGTCAGGGGCCGTTGCCGCATCCAGACCGATGAAGTCATCAAGGTCGAGGTACGGCGACGTCACGTCGCTGCCCTCACCATCCATGTAATCCGAGATCGGGATCACCTGGCCATAACGATAATGTGTACCGATCAGGTCGGCGTCGTTCACATAGCCGTCGTAGATGCTCTCACCGGACTGCATCTCGGTCTGCACCGCCTCGATCACGTCACCCTCACCAATCAGGTTGTGGTTCAGGTTGATACCGGTGATCTCGGAAAAGGCCTCGGCGAGGACACTGGACTCGTACTCATGCGTCGCGAGGGTCTCGGACACCACGTCGACATCCATGCCGCGGAAGGGCTCCGCCGCGTCGATGAACCACTCGAGCTGCTCGAGCTGCTCTTCGCGGGTCAGTGTCGATGGCTGGAACTCATCGAGGTACTGCTCGGCAACGGCCATCTGCTCATCGGTCGCCGCCTGGGCATTGCCCAGACCACCGACACCGAGGGCAGCAGCTACCGCCAGCGCAGTCAAAGGCCGCATGGCGTTTTTCTGCTCTGTCATGCTTTTCTCCTCCTGGAAGGGGATGATTCCCCCATTACTCAAGGACAGTGGCACTGGCCCATCCAATGCTTGCCCACTTCGTGCTCTACGGCTGCCGCAGCAGCCGTAAATCTTTCAGCCCCAGCGTAGCATCACCGCTGCATAGACAACGGCAATGCCTGAGGCGAACAAAAGGCTCGCGTCCGAAAACGCCAGCCAGATGAGATGGATATAGGCGGAACCCAGCAGGCTCATGAACAGCCGGTCGCCGCGGGTGGTCGGCACCGGCAGGAAGCCGCGCCGCTCGTAGGTCGGCATCACGACCTGCAGCACGCCGAACACCACCAGCATCAATGCAATGGCGATGAAGAAAATGGCGACCGGCTGTGTCCAGGCCATCCACGCCAGACTGAATCCTGATCCTTCGTTCATCATATCGTCGTCACTCCAACTAGACGCGGCCGAGCGCGAATCCACGCGCGATGTGCTTGCGGACGAACCAGATCACCAGCGCACCCGGCACCAGCGTCAGGACGCCGGCGGTGGCCAGCAGGCCCCAGTCGAGGCCGGAAGCGCTGGTCGTCCGCGTCATGGTGACCACGATCGGCTTGGCATCGGTGGACGTCAGTGTCCGCGCGAAGAGCAGCTCAACCCACGAGAACATGAAGCAGAAGAACGCCGTGACACCCACCCCGGAGCGGATCAGCGGCAGGAAGATCGTGATGAAGAACCGCGGCCAGCTGTAGCCGTCCAGATAGGCGGTCTCATCGATCTCCTTGGGCACGCCGGACATGAACCCCTCAAGGATCCAGACCGCGAGCGGCACCGTGAACAATGTATGCGCCAGTGCCACGGCGATGTGCGTGTCATAGAGCCCGGCACTCTGATAAAGCTCGAAGAACGGCAGCAGGAATACCGCCGGCGGCGCCATGATGTTGGTGAGCAGCCAGAAGAACAGATGCTTGTCGCCCAGGAAGTTATAACGGCTGAAGGCATAGGCCGCCGGCAGCGCCACGGTGAGCGAGATCACCACGTTCATCGCTACATAGAGCGTGGAGTTGATGTAGCCCGGATACCAGGTCGGATCGGTGAAGATCTTGACGTAGTTGGCGATCGTCAGGTCCTTCGGCCACAGCGTGAAGCTGGAGAGGATCTCCTGGTTGGTCTTCAGCGACATCATGAGCAGCCAGTAGATCGGCAGCATGAGGAAGACCAGCCAGGCGGCCAGGAAGATATAGCGTCGTTTGGAACCCACGGCTTAGCCCTCCCGGTCCATGTTGAGAATGGTCAGATAGAACACATAGCTGAACAGCAGAATGATCAGGAAGTAGATCAACGAGAACGCTGCCGCCGGTCCCAGATCGAACTGACCCACCGCCATTGTGGCGAGGCTCTGGCTCAGGAATGTCGTGGAGTTGCCGGGCCCGCCGCCGGTCAGCACGAAGGGCTCGGCGTAGATCCGGAAACTGAAGATGAAGCGCAGCAGCACGGCGATCAGGAGCACACCCTTGAGCTTGGGCAGCTCAATGTAGCGGAACACCGCCCAGCGCGACGCGCCGTCAATGCGTGCGGCCTGGTAGAACGGATCGGGAATCGCCTGCAGACCCGCATAGCAGAGCAGGATGACCAGTGAGGTCCAGTGCCAGACGTCCATGACCAGAACCGTCAACCAGGCATCCAGCGAGTCACCGGTGTAGTTGTAGTCAAAGCCAATGCTGTTGAGGATCACTCCGGCAAAACCGACATCCGGGCGCGAGAACACCTGCCAGATGGTACCGACCACGTTCCACGGCACCAGCAGCGGCAGCGCGAGCAGCACCAGCGACACCGAGACCCAGGGGCCCTTTTTAGGCATGCACAAGGCCAGGCCGACTCCCAGCGGGATCTGGATCAGCAGCACCGCGCTCGAGAAGATCAGCTGCCGGATCAACGCCCCGTGCAGCGCCGGATCGCGCAGCACTTCGGTAAACCAGTCCGTGCCCACGAAGAAGCGGGAGTTCGGACCGAAGATATCCTGCAGCGAGTAGTTGACGACGGTCATCAGCGGCAGGATGGCGCTGAACGACACCACCAGCACCACTGGCAGCACCATCAACCATGCCCATTGGTATTCACGCTTTTCCACGTTTCCTCCCCCTTAACCGACGAGCTTGTCGTCGGCATACAGCAGCGCGTTATCGACGGGGAACACCACCCGTAGACCGTCGCTGTCGATTGTCCCGGATTCATCCAGCCGGACATGGACCTCATGGCCACCGAGCTGGCCTGTCACCAGCAGGTAGTCGCCCAGATCCTCGACCTTGTCGACCTTGATGAGATGCGCGGCCTCGTCCGCGCCAGCCGGGCGGATGAGCTCCGGCCGGATCCCGAGCTGCAGCCGGCCACCGGCATTCCGGGCGGCCTCGGCCATGGCCGGATCGACCGGCACGCGGATGTCACCCACCACGGCCTCGCTGCCATCCACTTCGCAGTCGAAGAAGTTCATGCCCGGGCTGCCGATGAAATAGCCCACGAAGGTGTGCGCGGGCCGCTCGAAGAGCGCCTGTGGCGTGCCCACCTGCAGCACCTGGCCAGCCAGCATGACCACCACTTTGTCGGCGAAGGTCAGTGCTTCGGTCTGGTCGTGGGTGACATAGACCAGCGTCAGGTTGAGCTGCTCGTGTATTTCGCGCAGTTTCCGACGCAGCTGCCATTTCAGATGCGGATCGATGACCGTCAGCGGCTCGTCGAACAGCACCGCGGCGACGTCCTCGCGGACCAGTCCCCGACCCAGCGAGATTTTCTGCTTCGCATCGGCGGTGAGGTTGTTCGCGCGTCGCTTGAGCACGTCCTCCAGGCTCAGCATCCCGGCGATGTGGTTCACGCGCCGGGTGATGTAGCCCTCGTCCATGCCCCGGTTGCGCAGCGGGAAGGCCAGATTGTCGAACACGGTCATCGTGTCGTAGATCACCGGGAACTGGAAAACCTGGCCGATGTTGCGGCGCTCGGGTGACAGGGTCGTCACATCCTGCTCGCCGAACATCACCTTGCCCTCGGAGGGCTCGACCAGTCCGGAGATGATATTCAGCAGCGTCGTCTTGCCGCAGCCCGATGGACCGAGCAGCGCATAGGCACCCCCGTCCTCCCAGACATGCTGCATGGGCTGCAGGGCGTAGTCTCCCCCGGGGGCGTATTGATGCGCCAGATGATTGAGTTCTATTCGCGCCATTGTTCTTTTCCGCGTTATTGCTGCGGCGCGGCCACCAACTGGTCCGCGCTGTCGAATACGTAGGCCCGGTTAAGGTCGGCGTGCACGTCGAAGCGATCCCCCGGATGCACCACATGCACCCCGCGCTCCTCCACGACCCAGTCATGGCCGTTGACCTCGAGATGGACATAAGTCACCGAACCGGCCACTTCCGCCACTTCCACCGTGCCGTGCACGACAACGCGGTCATCAGCAGGCGTGACGAACAGGTGATGCGGACGGATGCCCATGGTGTAGCGCCCGGGAACGAGATCTTTCATCTGCTCCGGCAGCGGCTGGTCGAACAGTCCCTCGACCTTGACCCGTCCGTCGTCGACCTGGATCGGCATAAGGTTCATCGGTGGGTCAGCGAATACCTGCGTCACGGTGGTATTGGCGGGATGGCGATAGCACTCCGCGGTCACACCGTGCTGGATCACCTGCCCTTCGTGGAGCACGGTGGTCTTGCCACCCAGCACCAGGGCCTCTTCGGGCTCGGTGGTCGCATAGACCACCACCGTGTCACGGTCGGCGAACAGGTTGCGCAGCTCTGAGCGCAGCCCCTCGCGGAGCTTGTAGTCGAGATTGACCAGCGGCTCGTCGAGCAGCACCAGCTTGGCGTCGCGCACCAGCGCCCGCGCCATGGCACAGCGCTGCTGCTGCCCGCCGGACAGCTCGGCCGGCAACCGGTCGATCAGGTGATCGATCCCCAGCCGTTCGGCCTCGGTGCGCACGCGCCGGTCAATCTCGTCATCGGAGATCTTGGCCAGCTTCAGCGGCGAGGCAATATTGTCGTAGACCGACAGCGATGGATAGTTGATGAACTGCTGATAGACCATCCCCACGGAGCGCTTGCGCACCGGCACGCGGGTCATGTCCTGGCCATCCTCCATGACACGGCCGGTATTGGGCCGCTCGAGCCCCGCCATGATCCGCATCATGCTGGTCTTACCGGCCTCGGTCAGGCCCAGCAGCACATTGAATTCGCCGCGCTGGAAGGTGAGGTTCACATCGCGCAGATGCGCCTCACCGTCAACAGTGCGATTCACCCCCTCCAGGACGAGACTCATTATGCAGTTGCCCTCTTTTTCTCCTGTCCCGTATACCAGGCGCTCACCCGCTCGCGCTGATCGCTATCCAACATCAGGCCCAGCTTACTGCGCCGCCAGATGGCGTCCTCGGCGGTCATCGCCCACTCATGCTCCGCCAGATAGCGGAGCTCCGCTTCGTAGCAGTCGGATCCGAAATGCTCGCCCAGGTCATCAAGCGACTGAGCGTCCCCCAGCATGGTCTCGATCCGCGTGCCGTAATTGCGCACCAGCCGCCAGGCCATCGTCTCCGGCAGCCACGGCCGCCCGCGGCGCAGCTGCGCCAGATAGGCCTCGAAGTCGCCATCGGGGATGTCGCCACCCGGCAGGGCCTCATCGCCCGTCCAGTCGGCGATGCTGGCGCCCACCAGCGGCGCGATCTGATCGACCGCCTGGCGCGCGAGGGTCCGGTACGTGGTGATCTTGCCACCGAAAACCGACAGCAGCGGCGCGCCCTTATCATCAAGATCGAGGCTGTAGTCGCGGCTGACCGCTGAGACGTCGGACTCCTCGGACTCGTCGTAGAGCGCCCGCACCCCGGAGTAGGTCCAGACCACATCCTTCGGCGCGATCTCTTCCTTGAAATAGCGATTCACGGCATCACAGAGATACTGGATCTCGTCGTCACTCGCGGTCGCCTCGGCGGGGTTGCCCTCGTAGGCGACATCGGTGGTGCCGATCAGGGTGAAGTCCTGCTCGTAGGGGATGGCGAAAATGACGCGGCCGTCGGAATTCTGGAAGAGGTAGGAGTCCTCGTGATCGAACATCTTTGGCACGACGATGTGGCTGCCCTTGACCAGATGCACGTCCTTGCTGTTGCTGACGGCCATCTCGCTGCCCAGGAACTTCGCCACCCAGGGGCCGGCTGCATTCACAACCGAACGCGAATGAACATTTCGAACATCGCCCGTCACGGCATCGGTGAGCTCTACGCTCCACTCATCGTCGCCGCGCTCGGCACCCGTGCATCGGGTCCGCGGCAGCACCGTGCCACCCCGCTGTTCGACGTCCATGCAGTTGAGGACCACCAGACGCGAGTCCTGCACCCAGCAGTCGGAGTACATGAACCCCTTGGTCACGCCATCCTTGAGCGGCGCGCCGGCATAGTGGGTCTGCAGGTTGAGGCCCTTGGAGCCGGGCAGCTTGTTGCGTCCACCCAGATGGTCGTAGAGGAACAGCCCCATGCGGATCATCCACGCGGGCCGCAGCTCTTTGACGTGCGGCATGACGAACCGCAGCGGCCAGATGATGTGCGGGGCGATGCCCATGAGCACTTCACGCTCCTTGAGCGCCTTCTGAACCAGCCGGAATTCGTAGTATTCGAGATAGCGGAGACCGCCGTGCACGAGTTTGGTGCTGGCGGAGGATGTGTAATTGGCGAGATCGCCCTGCTCGACAAGCAGCGTGCGGAGGCCGCGACCTGCCGCGTCACGTGCGATCCCTGCGCCGTTGATACCACCGCCGACGACCACCAGGTCGTAGCGGTCAGTCTGCTGACCTTCGGAAGCCACAGGTGCCTCTCCTCCGTTTCCAATGTTGGCGACTATACTGCCGCCTTTTAATGTTCGTTTTCAAACATACCACCCCGCTGGTGGGCGTCAAGTGAATCCGCAGGTCCGTCATCGCTGTCGGTCACGACCAGCCGTCCGCCGTTCTCCGCCATGGCGCGGCGCACGAACGCCGGCGGTTCGGCATCGGTGTAGAGTTCATCGATCGCGCTGATATCCGCCACGCGCACCATCGCATTGCGGCCGAACTTGCTGTGATCGGCGCCGAGCAGCGTCGAGCGCGCATTGCGCAGAATCGCCTGTATCACTCGAACCTCGTGGTAATCGAAATCGAGCAATGTGCCATCGGCCTCAATGCCAGAAATACCCAGAACCGCATAGTCGACCTTGAATTGATTGACAAAATCGATGGTCGCCTCGCCGGTGATGCCCCGATCGCGCCGGCGCACCACCCCGCCGGCCACGATCACCTCGCAGCCGGGGCTATCGGCCAGCACCGTCGCCACATTGAGGTTGTTGGTGATGACGCGCAGCCCATCATGCTCGCGCAGCGCCATCGCCACTGCCTCGGTGGTCGTCCCCAGGGTGATGAACACCGAGGCCTTGTCCGGGATGCGCGCGGCGATCGCGCGACCGATCCGGGCCTTGGCCTCGGGCAGAAGGATGCGCCGCGCCTGATAATTGACGTTCTCGACACTGGAGGGCAATCCGGCACCGCCATGGTAGCGGCGCAGCAGACCGCCGCTGCACAGGGCGTTGATGTCGCGTCGGATGGTCTGGGCGGTGACGGCGAAGTGCTGCGCCAGCGCCTCGACCGAGACGAACCCCTGCTCCTGGACGAGATCGAGCATCGCCTGCTGCCGACGATTGAGCCCGACCGGTCGATCCGCTGCCCCGATCAAAGCGCACCTCCTTGGGTTCGGTTGTGAGCACCGAACTTGACATTTTTCGTTTGCGTTCGATCATACCGGCTTAGCACAAGGGCGCAATCACACCGGAGGAGAGCAGCGGCATGGCGGATAACAAAGGCATCCTGGCCATCGATCAGGGGACGACGAGCTCACGCGCGATTGTCTTCGATCTCGAGGGCAATATCGTGGCCACCGCGCAGGAGGAATTCCCGCAGCATTATCCGCACAGCGGCTGGGTGGAGCATGAGCCGCAGGACCTCTTCCACACCACGGTCGACACCAGCCGACGCGCGATCAAGGCGGCCAAGGCGGCGGGTGTCCACGCCCGCACCATCGGCATCACCAACCAGCGCGAGACCACGATCGTCTGGGACCGGCGCACGGGCGAGCCCGTCCACAACGCCATCGTCTGGCAGGATCGGCGCACGGCCGAGCGCTGCGCGGCACTCAAGGCCGCCGGCCACGAGGCAATGGTGGCGGAGCGCACCGGGCTGCTGCTCGACCCCTATTTCGCCGCCACCAAGATCGCCTGGATCCTCGACAATGTCCGCGGCGCCCGCGAGCGCGCCCGGAAGGGCGAACTCGCCTTTGGCACCGTCGACACCTGGCTGCTGTGGAACCTCACCCGGGGTCGCAGTCATGCCACTGACGCGACCAACGCCAGTCGCACCCTGCTCTTCAACATCCATCGCCAGGCCTGGGATGACGACCTCCTGCAGCTGTTCGACATCCCTGCCTCGATCCTCCCCGAGGTCCTCGACAGTGCCGATGAGTTCGGCGCCACCGAGGCCGACATCCTTGGCACCGCGCTGCCCATCGAGGGCATCGCCGGTGACCAGCACGCCGCCGTTGTCGGCCAGTGCTGCTTTCGGCCGGGCATGATCAAGAGCACCTACGGCACCGGCTGTTTCGCGCTGATGAACACCGGCACCGAGGCGGTCCCCTCCGAGAACCGCATGCTCACCACCACGGCCTACCGGATCAACGGTCAGCCCACCTATGCGCTGGAGGGGGCGATCTTCATCGCCGGCGCGGCCATTCAGTGGCTGCGCGACGAGCTCGGCATCATCGCCCACGCCTCGCAGAGCGAAGGCCTGGCCAATGATGCCGAGGCCGAGGGCCTGTATATGGTGCCGGCGTTCACCGGCCTGGGCGCGCCGTGGTGGGATCCGAACGCGCGGGGCGCGATTTTCGGGCTGACCCGCAACACCGGGGTGGCCGAGTTCGTCCATGCGGCGCTGGATTCGGTCTGCCTGCAGACCGGTGACCTGCTCGAGGCCATGGCCGATGACTCCCACACCCAGCAGGCGACGCTGCGCGTCGACGGCGGCATGGTGGCCAATAGCTGGCTGCTCCAGCGGCTCGCCGATCTGACCGGGCTGGATGTCGAGCGGCCCCGGATCATCGAGACCACCGCGCTGGGCGCGGCCTATCTGGCCGGACTGCAGCACGGACTGTATGAATCGCTGGAGAGCCTCGAGTCGCAGTGGTCGCTGGATGCCCGCTTCAAGCCGGCCATCTCCCACCAGACCCGGGAGCATATCGTCGAGGGCTGGCATGATGCCGTGCGACGGACCCTGACCACCGGGCGCTGAAAACGCTATCATGGTCGCTATTGATCACGACGCCGGAGGCTCAATGCAGTACCTGCACACGATGGTCCGCATCAGCGATATCGATGACTCCCTGCGCTTTTACCGCGATCTGCTGGGCATGGAGGAGATCAACCGCCACGACAGCGAGAAGGGGCGGTTCACGCTGATCTTTCTCGCCGCGCCAGCGGATGGTGACCGGGCCCGCTCGAGTGATCGCGCCCCCATGCTCGAGCTCACCTACAACTGGGATCCGGAGACCTATAGTGGCGGCCGCAACTTCGGCCACCTCGCCTATCGCGTCGACGATATCTATGGCCTCTGCCAGCATCTGATGGATCATGGCGTCACCATCAACCGCCCCCCACGGGACGGTCACATGGCGTTCGTCAAATCCCCGGACGGTATCTCGGTGGAGCTGCTGCAGAGCGGCGATGCGCTGCCCGCGCGGGAACCCTGGGCATCCATGGCCAACACGGGGAGCTGGTAATGCCCGCGGCCGGCGCACGGCCCATGGATGACCGGCGCCGTGACCGGTGGGGGCTGGCCGGCTGGACGCTACTGGTTGTGATCGCCGCCATGGGCGGCATCCTCAGCCCACCCGGCGACTGGTACGCGGCGCTGGAAAAGCCGCCCCTGACGCCGCCGGACCTGCTCTTCCCGATTGCCTGGACTGCACTCTACGGCCTGATGATCGCCGCGGCGTGGCAGGTCTGGCGGCGTACGGGCCTGGTGGGCGGACTCGCGGTGCTGGTGCCGTTCATCGCCCAGCTCGGCGCCAACGGGCTGTGGAGCATCCTGTTCTTCCAGTGGCACCGCCCCGATCTGGCGCTGGTGGATCTGGTGGTGCTCTGGGCGCTCATCGCGCTCACCATGCTGCGATTCCGCCGCGTCCACCCGCCGGCCGCCTGGCTGCTCGCCCCCTACCTGGTCTGGGTGAGCTATGCCGGTTACCTGAACATCGCCATCATCCTGCTCAACGGGCCGGCGCCACCGGCCTGATCAGCCGCGCTCGATCCGCTCCCGCCACTCGGCCTCGGTGAACTCGATCCCCTCCCGCTCCCAGGGCGGGACCGGGGTGAACACCTCGACGAGGAAGTCCACGAACGCGCGGACCTTGCGGGATAGATGCCGGCGATGGGGATAGAGCAGGAAATACGCCGAGCGCTCGTGGGGATACTGCGGCAGCACCGGTACCAGATCGCCGCGCCGGATCGCTGGCATCACCAGCCAGGTGGACAGCCGCGCCAGCCCCACGCCCGCCAGTGCCGCCTCATACAGGGCATCGGCGGTATTGGCGCGGAAGTTGCCTTTGACATGCAGCGTGCGATGGCCCTGGACCGGGTCCTCGAAGGCCCAGTCGTTGAGCTGCGAGACCTCGTAGAGCGTCAGGCAATTGTGCGAGAGCAGCGCCTCGGGACTCTCAGGCGCACCATGCCGGGCGATGTAGTCGGGTGAGGCGCAGATGATGCGGCGATTGACGCACAGCCGCCGGGCGATGAGCGAGGGATCATCCATCTGCTCGCGCCACTGGATGGCCACGTCGATCCCTTCCTCGATCAGATCGACCTGCCGGTCGGTGAGCTCGAACTCGATATTGAGCTCGGGATAGCGGGCCAGGAATTCCTGGATCCGTGGCAGCACCTCGACCCGGCCGAACGCCACGGTCGCCGCCACCCGAAGCGTCCCGCGCGGGTTTTCATTGAGCGCCGTGACCGCCTCCTCGGCCTCCTCGATCTCCTGGATGATCCGTGAGCAGCGCTCGTAGTAGGCATGCCCGACCTCGGTCAGGCTCACGCGCCGGGTCGTGCGGTTGAAAAGCCGCACGCCGAGGCGATCCTCGAGGCGGCGGATCTGCTTGCTCACCGCCGAGGGTGTGAGGTCGAGATCGCGGGCGGCCGAGGAAAAGCTCCCACGGTCCACCGCCCGGACGAACATATGCATTTCCGCCGCCTGATCCATCACTCCACCTATTCGTTGCTGTCCCCATCGTATGCCATTGCCGCCGGCCGTGTGCCCATCAGGCCGGCAACAGGGCCCGTAGGGCCCAGAGCGCGATCATCCCGATGATCAGCGTCGGCAGCGTCGCCCGGGTACGCCAGGCCACCCATGCCGCCACCGCGCCGGCCAGCAGCCGGGCCGCATCCATCGTCCCGTCCGTCTGCCACTGAACGAGCCCGGGGAGCACCAGTGCCGCGAACACCGCCGGCGGGACGTAGTTGAGGCCGCGGCGCACCAGATCGGGCATCCGCAGGCCATGACCGAACACCAGAAACGCCCCGCGCCAGGCGAACGTGCCCGCCCCGATCACCGCGATCACCCCCCAGAGCGGATCAATCACGCCGCCATCCCTCCGCGATCACGCCGGCGGCGATCCCCGCCAGCGAGGCCAGCGTCAGACCGAGCCCAGCGGGCAGATCACGGCCCAGCACCGACAGCGATCCGGCCACCAGCGCCGCGATGACACCCGGGCGGCTGTTGATCGACATCATCAGTAGTGCCAGGAAGATCAGCGGCACGATGAACCCCAGCTCCCAGGCCGGCGGCATCGCCGTCCCGGCCCAGTAGCCGAACGCCGTCGCCAGCTGCCAGACGCCCCACAGCGGCAGCGCCACGCCGAGGTAGAACCAGTGACTGCAGCGGTCACCGCCCTCGGTCATCACCCGCGAGATGGTCAGGGCATAGGCCTGATCGGTGAGGATATAGGCCATCAGCGAGCGCCAGCCCGCCGTCAGGTGCTGGAAATGCGGCGCCAGATGGGCACTGTACATGAGCATGCGCAGGTTGATGATCAGCGCCGTGATCACCACCAGAGGGGCTGCCGCGCCGGCATCGATGAGCTGGATGCTCGCGAGCTGCGAGGCACCGGCGAAGACGATCACCGACATCCCCATCGTCAGCGCCGCCCCCAGCCCCGCGTCGAGCCCCGCAACACCGGCCGTGACACCAAACGGCACAATGGCGGCGACCATGGGCGCAACGGCTCTCAGGCCATCGGCGAACGCCTGTCGACGGGGGGATGTCATGGGCTGGCGCGGTCAGCCCTCGGGCGGTGCGGTCGCCACAAACGACGGCCGCCCGAGCAGTTGATCCAGCCAGTCGCCCACCGCCGGCTGCCCATCGCGCCACGGCACCTCCGCGCCGAAGCGGAACCGCACCCAGTCAAGGGCCAGCACCGCGGCCAGATCACCCAGATCCGGATCCTGCGCCGAGGCACCGGGGTCGACCGCATCGGCGACGCTCTCGGTGGCACGCTGGAGACCCTCGAAGCGCCGGCGGGCGAGCGGTGTATTGGGATCGCCATAGCGGCGCTCGGTCAGCACGCCGACGCCGGCATCGATACAGCCGATGGCCTGACCCAACCGGGCATGGACCCGCTCGACGGTATCCCGCGGCATCAGCCGTGGCTCCGGATAGCGCCGCTCCAGGAACAGCACGATGACACCGGCCTCGGTCAGCACCTGACCACTGGGCATGACCAGCGTCGGCACCCGCGAGTGGGTGTTCACCGCGAGCAGTTCCGCCGGCGACGCCCAGGGATCGACGAAGCGGTAATCGACCCGATCCTGGAGATGCTTTTCGATCAGCGCGACCCGGACCAACCGCGCGTATGGCGATGTTGGCGATGTGAAGAGTCTCATGCCGGTGTCCCCCCCGTTTTTCGGCGCGCCAGCGCCTGATGCGTATTATGCCCCAGCATCAGCAGACAGGGCGTGAGCACGAGCGTGAGCAGCGTCGCGAAAGTCAGGCCACCGGCGATGGTGGCCGATAGCTGCGCCCACCACTGGGTGGAGGGTGCGTTGAACTCGATACTCCGGCCCAGCAGATCGACGTTCAGCTTGAGCACCATGGGCATCAGCCCCAGCACCGTCGTCACCGAGGTGAGCAGCACCGGACGCAGGCGCTGGGCGGCGGTCCGCTGGATCGCCTCGGCGACCGGCTGCCCCTGGGCGCGCAGGGCATTATAGGTATCGATCAGCACGATGTTGTTGTTCACCACGATCCCCGCCAGCGCGATCATCCCGACACCGCCCATGACGATACCGAACGGCCGCTGGGTGATCATCAGACCAAGCAGTACGCCGGCGGTGGACAGCACGATGGCGGAGAGCACCAGCACGGTCTGGTAGACGCTGTTGAACTGCGTCAGCAGGATGATGCACATCAGTGCGACCGCCACCCCGAACGCCACACTCAGGAACGACTGCGCCTCGCGTTGATCCTCGTCCTCGCCCTTGAACCGCACGCTGACCCCCTCGGGCAGCGGCTCATCGGCGATCGACCCGCGCAGTGCCTGGACCCGCTCGTCCACCAGCCGCCCCGCGGCAACATCGGCGTTCACGGTCAGGACCCGCTGGCCGTTGATCCGCTCCAGCGTCCCGGTCTTGGGTGACGGCTCGAAGTCGACGAAGTGACTCACCGGCACCTGCCCATGACGGGTCGGCACCCGCAGTTGGCCAAGGCTCTCGAGGCTGCGGTCGGCCACCGGATAGCGCACCCGGATGTCGAGCTCGTCGTCGGCGTTATCCGGCCGGTAATCGGCGATCAGCACACCATTGGTCACCAGCTGGACGGCATTACCCACCAGCTGGACGTCGGCGCCGTAGCGCGCGGCCTGCTCGCGATCCACCCGCAGCGCCCACTCAATGCCCGGCAGCGGTCGATTATCCTCGACATCGGCGAAGCCGCCCAGCTGGCTCATGCGCGTGCGCAGCGCCTCAACCCCCGTCGCCAGGCGATCCGGCTGCCCCGAGACCTGCAGCTCCACTGGTTTGGCCTGCCCCGGCCCCTGGGTCTGTTCAGCGATCTGGATGCGGATACCGGGGATATCCGCCAGCGCGGCACGGATGTCTTTGATGATCACCGCCGCTGGCCGGCGCTGCGTCCAGTCGACGAAATCGAGCTGCACCACCCCGATGGCATCCCGCGCCAGCGACTGACCACCGGTCCGGGTCGGATCGGCAAAGGTTCGGGCATAGGCGAAATCCACTTCATCAAAGCCACTGAGGCGCGATTCCACCGCCCGGACCAGCTCGTCTTTCTCGCGAATGGACAGATCACCCCGGGCCTGGACCTGGACGCGGGCATAGTCGGGCTCGGTGGAGGGGAAGAACTCCACCCCCACGCCAAAGCGGGCGTAGGCGATATAGGTCGACACCACCACCGCCAGGATCACCACCAGCACCGTGCCGGGCATATTCAGGGCGCCGCGCAGCATCCGCAGATAGGCGCCACTGAAGCCATCGAGGGTGTTCAGATCGCCATCCTCGGCGATGCGCACGCGGCGGTGGTGGCTGCCCTGGGTCGCCTCGCGGCGCCCGAACCGACTGCCCAGCACCGGAATGAACACCAGCGCCATGGCGAGCGATGCCGTCAGCGTGACGATCACGGTGATCGGCAGGTATTTCATGAACTGCCCGACCACACCGCCCCAGAACAGCAGCGGCACGAACACCGAGAGCGTGGTGATGGTCGCCGCGACGATCGGCCAGCTCATGCGCCGGGCGCCGTAGCGATAGGCCTCCAGCGCCGACCAGCCCTCGGTCAGGCGGCGCTCGGCGAGCTCCACCACCACGATGGCGGCGTCGACGAGCATGCCCACCACCAGGATGAGGCTGAATAGCACGACGATATTCATCGTATAGCCCATCGCATGGATGGCGAGGGTGCCGGCCAGGAACGACCCCGGAATGGCGAGTCCCACCAGTAGCGCCGGGCGCCAGCCCATCGCCGCCACCACCACGATCATGACCAGCACCACGGCGGTCAGCACATTGTTCTGCAGATCCCGCAGCATGGTCCGGATGTCATCGGAGCGGTCCTGGAGATAGGTCACCTCCATGGACGACGGCCATTCCGCGCGGCTGGCCTCGACGATCCGGCGGACCTGATCGTTGACCTCGATGATGTTGGCGCCGACACGCTTGGAGACCTCCAGCGTCACCGCCGCCTGGCCGTTGACGCGGGCGAACTCGTCGGCGTCCTTGAAGGTACGCCGGACGTCCGCCACATCGCCGAAGGTGACCACCCGGTCGTCGGCGACCTTCACCGGCAGACTGCGGACATCGTCCATGTCCTCGATGACACCGGGGACCTTGACCGACAGCCGTCCCGCCCCGGTGTCCAGCGCGCCGGCGGCGATCAGGCGATTATTGCGATCGACGAGGTTGAACAGATCGGCATAGGAGACATCGTAGGTCTGCATGACCCGGTCATCGACGGTGACCTCGAGCAGCTCCTCGCGATTGCCGCCAATGTCCGCCTCGAGCACGCCGGGCAGGGACTCGACCTCGTCCTGCAGGCGCTCGGCGGCGTCGATCAGTGTGCGCTCGGGGACGGCGCCCGACAGTGCGACGGTGAGCACCGGGAAGAGCGCCACGTTGACCTCGTTGACGCGCGGCTCCTCGGCCCCCTGGGGCAACTCCGAGCGGGCGATGTCGACGCCCTCGCGGACATCATCCAGCGCCTGATCGGCATCGAACCCGGCGTCGAACTCGAGCAGCACCGAGGCGAAGCCCTCGGTGGCCGTTCCCTTGATCTCGTCCAGCCCCTCGATGCTCGAGAGCTCACGCTCCATGGGTCGCACCAGCAGGCGCTCGGCATCCTCCGGGGAGATCCCCTGATAGGCCATGGACACGTAAATGACCGGGATGTTGACGTCCGGCTCCGCCTCCTTGGGGATGGCCTGATAGGCAACCGCCCCCATGATAAGGATCAGCAGCAGGACCAGCGTGACCGAGCGGCTGCGGCTGAGGGCGGCATCAATCAGGGTGCGCATGGGATCAGTCGCCGTTGGCGGGGGCATCAGCCGGGACCGGATTGACGGTATCGCCCGCCCGGACGAAGCCCTGCCCGACGGTGATCAGCCGCACCGGGTCGGTCAGCCCGGTGACCCAGACACCATCCCGCTCGGTGCGGACAATCTCCACCGGCTCGAAGACCACGCGATGATCGGCGTCCACGGTCTTGACGCCGACCTCACCGGAGGCGGCCAGCGCCAGCCAGGCGGGGCTCAGGAAATACGCCCGGGTGGCCCCCAGGGGAATGCGGATAGTGGCGCTGACGCCCACCGGCAGGCCATCGGGGTTGGCGGCGGCCACCTCGACGCGGAATGTCCGCGAGCCCTGCTCCGCCGCGCCACTGATATATCGAACCGTACCGCTGAGGGTGTCACCGGTGGCGAGTCGCACCCGCGCCTCGCGCCCGGTCTCGACCTCGCCGATATCCTGCTGGGCGACATGGGCGGTGGCGATGAGCGGGTCGATGTCGAGTATCCGCGCCACCCGCTCGCCGGCGGCCAGGTAATCGCCCTCATCCACCGCGCGGGTCTCCACCTGACCGGCGATGGGCGCGGTGATGGTGGTGTTGTCGATCGCCTCTTCAATCGTCGCGAGCCGCGCCCGGGCCGCTTCCAGCGCGGCGCGGGCCTCACGCACGGCGATCTCCGACTGAAAGCCATCGCCGGAGAGCCGCCGGGCGGCGCTGAAATCCGCCTCGCGCTGGCTGACCCGCGCCTCGGCCTCGGTCCGGCGCGCCTCGCGATCGCCCATGGCGATCCGCAGGATCGGATCCCCGGCCGCCACGCGGTCGCCCTCTTCGACCCGCACCGCGGCGACCTGGCCCGAGGTCTCGGCACGCAGCTCGATGTCGTGTTCGGCGCGGGTATCGCCCTGGTTGTCCAGGAACCGCTCCACCGACGCCGCCTCGAGCCGGGTGACCTCGACATCCATCACCGCCGTGCTGGCGCCGGCGCCGGGCTGCGGCGGCGGGGCGTCATCGCCGCCCAGAAGCCCGCTCAGCATCCAGGTCACGAGCACCAGCGCGACGGCCAGGGCGATGAGGTAGGATTTGCGGTTCACGCCCCGTCGGTCCCGTTGTCGGGTGCATCACCCCCCGCGCCACCGACCGGCTCGAAGTGATGCCCGAATTTCGCCGCCTTGGTCTCGAGATAGACGTGGTTATGGCGGTTGCGCCCGGCCAGCAGCGGCAGGCGCTCGACGACACCCACGCCGGCGGCCTCCAGCCCCTCGACCTTGGCCGGGTTGTTGGTCATCAACCGCACCCGCGAGATGCCCAGCGATCCGAGCATCGAGGCGGCGACACCATAGTCCCGCGCGTCGGCGGCAAACCCCAGCGCCTCGTTGGCCTCGACCGTATCCGCCCCCTCGTCGTCCTGTACGCCATAGGCGCGGATCTTATTGAGCAGGCCGATCCCCCGGCCCTCCTGGCGCAGATAGATGATCACCCCCTCGCCGGCCTCACCGACCCGCTTCATGGCCGCCTCGAGCTGGGGGCCACAGTCACAGCGCTGGCTGAACAGGGCATCCCCGGTCAGGCACTCCGAGTGCACCCGCACCAGCGATGCCTCGGCGGCGGCCGGATCCCCCATGACCAGCGCCACGTGCTCGCCGCCGTTATCGGCCTGAAAGCCGTGGATGCGGAACGTGCCCCAGCGCGTGGGCAGGCGGGCCTGACCGGTCTCGTGGGCGATGGACGGATTGTCGAGCGGCGAATCGGACATGGACTGACTCGGGTGGATTAGGCCCCGCGGCCGTGGGGCGCCGTCAGATCGAGGACCGGCCCGACGGGGATCACGCCCGTGGGATTGATCATCGGGTGACTGGTGTAATAGTGGCGCTTGATGTGATCGATATTAACCGTTCCGGCAATCCCGGGCTGTTGATAGAGATCACGCAGATAGCCCCCCAGGTTGGGATAGTCGGCGATCCGGCGCCGGTTGCACTTGAAGTGCCCGACATAGACCGGATCGAAGCGCACCAGCGTCGTGAACAGCCGCCAGTCGGCCTCGGTGATGGCATCACCGGTCAGGTAGCGGTGATCGCCGAGCCGGGCCTCGAGCTCGTCGAGCGCGGTGAACAGCTCCCCCACCGCCTCCTCATAGGCGGCCTGCGCGGTGGCGAAGCCGGCCTTGTAAACACCATTATTGACGGCGTGATAGATCCGCTCGTTGAGCGCATCGATAAGCGCCGCGCGATCGGCGGGATAGAGATCCAGCCCGGTGTCGACGCCCGGCAGGTCGTTGAAGGCCTCGTTGAAGATCCGCACCAGATCCGCCGACTCGTTGCTCACCAGCGTGCCGCGGACCTTGTCCCAGAGCGCCGGCACGGTCACCCGACCGGTGTAGTGCGGATCGGCCTTCTGGTAGACGGCGTGCAGGTAGTCGAGCCCGAACAGCTCATCCGCCGTGGCGCCGGGGTAGCTGGCATCGAAATGCCAGCCGCCGCTGCCCATGTAGGGATGCACCACCGAGACGCCGATATGCGCCTCGAGCCCCTTGAGGCGGCGCACGATCAGGGCCCGATGCGCCCACGGACAGGCGAGCGAGACATAGAGGTGATAGCGCCCGGAGACCGGCGGGTGATCGCCATCGGGGGTGATCCAGTTGCGGAACACCGTCGCGGGGCGCTCGAAGCGCCCACCGGTGGATTCGGTGTCATACCACTGATCGTGCCAGACGCCGTCGATTAACAGTCCCATCGGATATCCTCCTAGTCGGCCAGTCGGGCGGCGATGCCCGCCACATGCTGACCCTGGAAACGCGCGATCTCGAGCTCGTTCGCGCTCGGCTGGCGGCTGCCATCGCCATCAGAGAGGGTGGTTGCGCCATAGGGCGTGCCGCCGGTGATCTCGTCCATGGTGGTGAGCGCCTGGCAGGAGTAGGGCACCCCCACCACGACCATGCCCTGGTGGAACAGCGTCGTGTGGAACGAGGTCAGCGTGGTCTCCTGGCCGCCATGCTGGCTGCCGGTACTGGCGAATACGCTCCCCACCTTGCCGATCAGCTTGCCCCCGGCCCATAGCGATCCGGTCTGGTCGAGAAAGTTGCGCATCTGCGCGGCCATGTTGCCGAACCGGGTCGGGGTGCCGAAGATGATGCCGTCGTAGTCGGCGAGCTCGTCCGGGCTCGCCACCGGCGCCGCCTGATCGAGCTTGGCGCCGGCGCTCTTCGCCACATCTTCGGGCATGAGCTCGGGCACGCGCTTGACGACCACCTCGGTGCCGTCAACGGCGCGGGCGCCCTCGGCGATGGCGCCGGCCATCGTCTCGACGTGTCCCCAGGTGCTGTAATAGAGAACCAGAATGCGGCTCATAGGTGTTGTTCCTTGTGTCGGTTAGAGAAATTCGTCGGAGCCGTCATCCGGCCCCAGTGCCTTGCCCGCCGCCCGGGCCATGCCGCGGATCACCGCCCATTCGGCCTGCACCCGGCGCAGGTTACGCTGCCAGGCCTCGCGGGCGGCATCGCGGAGCGGCGCCCGGTGGCTGTCGCGCTCGGCGCAGCGCGCCGCGTAGAGCGCCAGCGCCCGATCGACACAGCTTGACAGCGAATAGGCCGTGGCGGTTTCGGCCAGCGCCTGTCGCAGCCGGTCACGGGCCGCCCCGGTCACCGTCGCCCAGTCGAGCAGCGCCCGGGCGAACGTCGTCTGATCGGCATCCTCGGGCAATAACACCCCATTATCACCGTTCACCACCTCGCGTGCACCCGACGCGTCCAGCGCCACCACCGGCACCCCGGCGGTCATGGCCTCCGCGAGCACCAGCCCCTGGGTCTCGGTGAGCGATGCGAAGGCGAATACATCCATGGCTGCATAGGCGTCGGCGAGGGCCGGCAGCGCCAGCGCACCGGGGCGGACCAGCCGGTCGGCGAGGTCCGCCCCGGCAAAGATGGCATCAATGCGCTCACCCGCCGGCCCGTCGCCCACCACCAGACAGACCACGGCAGGATCCTGCCGCGCCGCCGCCACCAGCGCGGCGGCGAGATAACCCAGGTTTTTCTCCTCGGCGAGGCGGCCGACATGGCCGATCACCCGCGCCCCGGCATCAATGCCCAGTCGCTGGCGGCCGGCGGCACGGTCACCGCCACTGAACGCGGCGCGGTCGATGCCGGTCGGCACGACATCCATCGGCGAGACCACGCCGCGCTCGTGGAGCAGCCCGGCGACGCTCTCGCTGGGGGCGAAGACCTGGTCGGCGCTATTGGCATAGCTGGTGGAGAGCGCCACCACGAAGCGCTTGAGCGCTGTGGAATCGCCCGGCACATAGTGGGTATAGGCCTCGTAGAGGGTGTGATGGGTGAACACCAGCGGGCACTCACGACCCGCCGCCACGCGCATCGCCGTGGAGCCGATCAGGAACGGATGATGGGCGTGGATGATGTCGGGCTCGAAGGCGTCCAGCGCCTCATCGAGCTGCCCGGGCACCGGCAGCACCACCGAGAAATCACTGCCGTTGAAGTTCTGGATCGCCGGGATGCGCACCACATCGGGCTCATCCGCGGGCATATCCGGAAAGACCGGCGCGACCACCAGCACCCGGTGACCGCGGTCACGAAAGCCCTCGGTGAAAGCGGAGACGGATCGCGCCACTCCCCCGACATGCGGGGTATAGGTATTGGTCATCATGACGATGTTCACACGCCGGCCTCCGGCAGCTCGGCCTCGCCGGCCCCGGTGGCGCAGTCCACCGCCGGATGACCCGGCACCGCCAGCCGGATCCAGGCCGGTCCCGCGCGGTCGCCGTCGATGGTCCAGCGGACCCGATGCCCGCCCGCGTCCAGCGGCTCGAAGCGCAGGCTCACCGCGCCGAAGACCGTGGGGGTGGGGCCAAAGCCAAAGCCGGTGCGTGCCGCCAGCCAGCGCGGCTGGACACCGGCACCGATCACCAGCCCGTCATCCTCCTCGCGGCAGAAGGCGTTGCGCAGCATCGACACCCACTCGGCCGCCGCCCAGACATGCTGGCCATCCCCCATGCAGCCGCCATCGGTGCGCGGGTGGATCGCCTCGGGCCACTGGCCGGTGGGACTGGCGAGCCGCGCCACCGCATCCATCAGCGCCAGGCCATCGGCATCCCCGGCCCGGAGCAGCACCTGGGCGAGATGGAGGGTGAGATAGGCGTTGACACCGGAGTGGATCATCTCCTGGAAAAAACCGCCGTTGACTCGATGCGCGTCCAGCAGGTAGCGAACCGTGCCCAGCAGACGCTCATCGTCGCCGGCCAGGGTCTGCAGCGGGAAGCCCGCGGCGATCGAGCCGATCGCCCCGGCATCCATGCGCCGCCGTGGCGAGGCCGGCATCATGACAGCACCGAGCCGCTTGCGATCGGCGGCGTAGGCCCGCTCGAGGCTGGCACCGAGATCATCCGCCTCGGCATCGATCCATTCGGCGAGCGCCGCCGCCCCTTCGGTGCGCATCAGCGCCGCGGCGGCGCGTAGCCCACCATAGGCCCATTGATCGTCCCAGTAGTAATAGTCATTGGGCCCCAGGTGCTCGGCGCTGAACCCCGCCGGCAGCAGTCCCGCCTCGGGCCGGTCGCTGTCCGTGGGCAGGCGCTTGCGCGCCACCCACTGAACGCCGCGCCGGATGACCCGCTGCCACTCGGCGCGATCCGCGCCGGGCGGCCACTCGCCGGTCAGCGCGTAGTGGCGGGCGATGATCCACAACGCCTGACCGTTGGAGTCCCACTCACCTTCCTGGCTGTGGAAATAGCCGGTGGCAAGCGTCTGGCGGCCGGGGAATCGCGCCAGCGCCCGACGGCCGCGCTCGATCAACCCGGCGTTGAACAGCCCATGGATGATGAACGCGGCATCGCGGAACCAGAACCGCTTGTAGGTATAGGGGCCGGGGTAGATGTCCTCCACCGAGTGCATCAGCAGCGTGCGCAGCGCCGTGTCGTAGAGGCGCTGATAGTCGCTGTCGGGCACATCCAGCCGCGCCGCCGGCGCCAGCGCCTCTGCCCATGAGGCCGGCGGCGGTGGCTCGGTCGCCGCCGGCAGCGGCACGGACAGCGTCACGGTGCGGGATTCGCCGGGGGCGAGGTCGAACTGCGCCGCGGCGGTGATCAGCCCGGTGTCGCAGTCGTTGCGATGGGCGGTGACCGCCTCGCCCGGGGCGGACAGCTGATTGGCGACATCGCCGTGCTCGTAATCCGACTGGTCGATGCGATCGGGGCGGGTGTCGAAATCCAGCGCGGCGGGGTGGACGACATGCTGCTCGTCATACATCCGCCAGTGCCAGGCCGGCGTGCCATCGTTCCCGCCGGGCATTTGATCAAGCCGGTGGATGAAGCTGATGCCCTCGGGATTGTAGGGCCGCAGGGCCACCGCCAGCCGGCCGCCCGCCGGCGCGGTGGCGGTGTAGCGGCACTGGAGCTGATGGCCATGACCGCTGTTGACCACCCGGGCGCGGCTCGCGAGCCGCAGGCCATCCGCCTCGGCCTCGGTCACCACGCAGAGATCATCGGCCGGGTTCTCGAGGCGCTGCTCGAGCGTCGCCAGCCGCGAGGGGATCAACGAGGCTCCATCATCACCAAGCACCCAGGCATCCACCGACGCACTGTCGGTGAGCGGTGTCACCAGTCCGCGCGGATCGACGATCGGCAGCGACGCGCAGTCGGGCCGGCCCACCGCGGTCCAGTTGCGGTGGGTCAGGTTGACATGGGTGATGCTGAACGCCCGCGGCAGGAAGGCCGGGCTTTCGGGATCGAACTGCTGCTCGATCCAGTAGGGCCAGATCCAGTCGAGGTTGTGCTGGATGACGCGGGTGTTGATCAACCCCCGGGCATGGAAGATCATGCCGGCGCGTAGCAGCTCGATGGGCTCGGCCACTTCCGAGGGCTGGCCGAACCGGCGCAGTCGCGCCATGAACGCGAGCGGGTCCATAAAGCCCTGGGAGCGGGCCGCCCGGCGGACCATCCAGCGCCAGGGCAGCCAGCGCATTATTGCCATCCATCGCATCGTTAGATGCCCCATTGGTCGAATTTCTGAAACAACTGTGTAAAAGTTCTGTCCGACCTGCCGTACGCCACCCCCTATCTTTCAATCGAACGGAGATCGATGATGAATCCGGATCTGGACCATCATTTCGAGCAGATCATCACGGGCCTGGGTGAAGACACCCGCCGCGGTGGCCTCGAGAAAACCCCCTATCGTGCCGCCCGGGCGATGGAATACCTCACCCAGGGCTATCACCAGTCGCTCGACGAGCTGGTCAATGGCGCGATGTTCGAATCGGACAATGACGAAATGGTCATTGTTCGTGATGTCGAATTCTACTCGCTCTGCGAGCATCACGTCCTGCCATTCTTCGGCCATGCCCAGGTGGGCTACATCCCCGATGGCCGGGTGATCGGGCTCTCGAAGATCGCGCGCATCGTCGATATGTACGCCCGGCGCCTGCAGATCCAGGAGAACCTCGCCCGCGAAGTGGCCGAGGCGATCCAGCATGTCACTCAGGCCCGCGGCGTCGCCGTGCAGATGGATGCCCAGCATATGTGCATGATGATGCGGGGCGTGAGCAAGCAGAACGCCGAGATGAGCTCATCGGTGATGCTCGGGACCTTCCGTGAGTCGGTATCGGCCCGCAACGAATTCCTCCAGCTCATCCGCCGGCGGCCGGCATGAGTGGGGCCAGCGTGCAACGCCCGCTGTCGCGCATCCGCGTCAAGGACCTGCGCCTGCGCACCTTCGTCGGATTCAACGACGAGGAACAGCGCAAGCGCCAGGACGTGGTCGTCAACATCCACATCGACTACGACGCCCTGTCCGCCGCCCGGGGTGACGAGGTCGACGAGGCGCTGGATTACAAGACCATCACCAAGCAGGTCATCGCCCATGTCGAGGACAATCGCTTTCTGCTGCTCGAAAAGCTGGTCAACGACCTGGTCGAGCTGGTGATGGCCCACACGGCGGTGCGGCACACCGAGGTGGAGGTCGATAAACCCCACGCCCTGCGCTTTGCCGACTCGGTGTCACTCACCATGGCCGCGAGCCGCGACTAGCGGCCGGGTCCGGCAGCGGCGACCGTGACCCTCTCCGCCTGGCTGGCCCTGGTCGCCGTCTGCGTGCTCGGTGCCATGTCGCCGGGTCCCAGTCTGGCGCTGGTGGTGCGCAGCACCATCAACCGCGGCCGCGGTGCGGGACTGATCACCGCCCTCAGTCACGGCCTGGGGGTCGGGGTCTATGCCCTGGCAACGGCGCTGGGGCTGGCCGCGGTCATTGCCACCCAGCAGCCGTTATTCACCGCGATCACGCTGGCCGGCGCCGCCTATCTGCTCTGGCTTGGTGCCAGCGCCATGCAGGCAACGCACTCAGGTGCTGCCGGGGCGTCTGAGGCGCCTGCCGGCCCGGCCGGGGCCGCCCATGGCGGCACGCCCGGCGGTCTGGCGGCGGCGCGTGACGGCCTCGCCATGGCGCTGCTCAACCCAAAGATCGCGGTGTTCTTCGTGGCGCTTTTCAGTCAGTTCGTCTCCACCGATGCCAATGGCTGGACGGTGGCGGTCCTTGCCGGCACGGCGACCACGGTGGATGCCGGCTGGTATGCGCTTGTCGCCATGGGCCTGTCGGCCAGCGGCGGCGCGGCCTGGCTGCGCCGCCACCGGGTCTGGATCGAGCGCCTCACCGGTGCGGTACTGGTGTTTCTCGCCCTCAGCACCGCCGCCACGGTGATCCGATGAGCGCGCCCGCGCGACGCTCAGTGCGAGAGCATGACCGGCAACGTCATCTCAGAGAGGATGCGCCGGGTCGTACCGCCCATCACCATCTCGCGAAAGCGCGAACGCCCGTAGGCGCCCATCACCAGCAGATCGGCATCGGCATCCGCCGCGGCCGAGAGCAGCGCATCCGCCACGGGGATGTCGACACTGCCCTGATGGGTCGCGGTGACGCGGATGTCGTGGCGCGCCAGATAGGCGGCGATATCCGCGCCGGGCAGATCGCCATGGCGGCCAGCGCGCCCGCTCGACTCGGTACCGATCACCGCGACCTGGACCTCGTCGGCCCGACGCAGCAACGGCAGGGCATCCCCCACCGCCCGGGCGGACTCCCGACCACCATCCCAGGCGATGATCACGCGGTGACCGATCGCCCGGCGCTTCCACGCGTAGGGGATCGCCAGCACCGGCCGGCCGGCGAGCACCGCCGCCTGCCCGGGCAGATCCGAGGGCACCAGATCGGCGGGCCGGTCGGGGTCGATCTGCCCGACCACCAGCAGATCGGCGTAGCGGGCCTGCTGGGCGATGACATCCAGCGTGCTGCGATCGACCCGCAGATCCTCCACCGAGCGCCATTCGGTGCTGAGGGCATAGTGCGACACCCCGTCACGGAAGACCGTCTCGAGCCCGGCGTTGCGCACCTGCCAGGCCTCGCGGTAACGATCCAGCGCCTCCGGTGGCAGGTATTCGGCGTGGGCGGCCAGCGGCTCGGCCACCGCGAGCCCGGTGAGATGGGCCTCGTGAGCGGTGGCCAGATCGGCCGCGGCGGCGACGTGATCGGCCTCGTGACCGTCCTTGTGCAGATAAAGCAGGACTGAGCGAGCCATGATCCCTCTCCTCTGTGAGTGTCGCTGCTACACTAACAACTTTATCCTCAATGGACTGTCAGGCAGGTTATGAGAGTATTCATTCGTTTGCTGATCGCCCTGCTCCTGCTGGGCGGCATTTTCGGTGGCATCTTCGGCTACAAGTATTTCGTGCAGATGCAGGGCGGCGGCCCGGGCGGCGGACAACGACCGGTCAATATCACCGCCACGGCGGTGGCGACCGAACAGTGGCAGGGCGAGCGCAGCAGCGTTGGCGGCCTGACCGCCGTGGATAAGGTCGCGGTCAGCACCGAGGTCGCCGGCACCATCGACACCATCGACTTCGACTCGGGCGACCCGGTCGCACAGGGTGACCGGCTGGTGCGCCTCGACACCGATGTCGACGAGGCCCAGCTCCGCGGGCTGGAGACCGAAGCGGAACTGGCGCGCATCGAGTTCAACCGCGCCGAGGATCTGCTCCCCCAGCGGGCGATCTCGCAGTCCGAGTTCGACGAGGCGCGGGCCCGGCTCGACAGCGCCAACGCCGCGGTGAACACCCAGCAGGAGCGGCTTGCGCAGAAGACCATCCGCGCGCCCTTCCAGGGCGTGCTCGGCATCCGCCGGGTGAGTGTCGGTCAGTATCTCTCGCCGGGCAGCGACATCGTCGAGCTCCAGCGCCTGGACCCGATCTACGCCGATTTCAGCCTCCCCGAGCGCTTCCTCACCGATATCGAATCCGGTCAGGCCATCGAGGTGGACACCAGCGCCTTCGAGGAGACCTTCGAGGGCACGATCACCGCCATCGACAGCGCCATCAGTGAGGCAACGCGGGCGGTATCGATCCGCGCCACGCTGGATAATCCGGACGGCCGTCTGCGCCCGGGCATGTTCGCCGAGGTGACGGTGCTTGAGCCGATGGAGCGCTCGGTGATCACCATTCCGCGCACGGCGGTGAGCTTCAACACCTACGGCGATTTCGTGCTGCGCATCAACGAGACCGACGATGGCCTGGTCTCCGAGCGGGTGCAGATCGAGACCGGTGAGGTCCGCGACGGCCGGGTCGAGGTCACCAATGGCCTCGACGAGGGCGAGCGCGTGGTGGCCGCCGGTCTGGTGAAAGTCCGCCCCGGTCAGCCCGTCACCATCGACGAGACCATGCGCCTCGAGCCTTCTGAGGTGAGCGGGCGATGAAATTCACCGACATCTTCATCCACCGGCCGGTGCTGGCGACGGTGATCAGTCTGCTGATCCTGCTCGCCGGCGTGCGCTCGCTGGATCTGCTCGAGGTCCGCCAGTATCCCTCCACCGAGAACACCGTGGTGACCGTCACCACCACCTTCCCGGGCGCGGACAGCGAGCTGGTGCAGGGCTTCATCACCCAGCCGCTGCAGCAGGCCATCGCCGAGGCCAACGGCATCGACTACATCACCTCCGAGAGCCGTCAGGGCCAGTCCACCATCGAGGTGAACATGGCGCTCAACTATGACGCCAACGATGCCGTCTCGGAGATCCAGGCCAAGGTGGGCAGCCAGCGCAACGTGCTGCCCGACGCCGCCCAGGACCCGGTCATCGAGTCGAGCACCGGCGATCAGACCGCGCTCATGTACCTGGCGATCTACAGCGAGTCGGTGAAGGTCCCGGAGATCACCGATTTCGTGAACCGCGTCATCCAGCCCCAGGTCCAGGCCCTGGAGGGCGTGTCCAAGGCGCGGGTGTTCGGGCGCTCGCCGGCGATGCGCATCTGGCTGGACCCAGAGCGGATGGCCGCGCTAAACGTCACCGCGAGCGAGGTCCGCGACGTCCTGCGCGCCAACAACTACCAGGCGGGCATTGGCAACACCAAGGGCCCCTACACCCGCATCAACCTGTCGGTGACCACCGACGTGAGCGACCCCGATGCCTTCCAGCGGCTGGTGATCCGCGAGCAGAACGGTACCGTGGTGCGGCTCGAGGATGTCGCCTCGACCAACTTCGGCTCCGAGACCTACGCCTCGGCGGCCTGGTACAAGGGCCAGCCCTCGGTGTTCATCGCCGTCGAGCAGGCCCCCGGCGCCAACCCGCTGGATGTGGCCGGTGCCGTGCGCGAGCAACTGCCCAACCTGCGCGATCAGCTCCCGGACGACGTCCAGCTCGCCCTGCCCTATGACGCCAGTGAGTTCATCGAGGACTCCATCAACGAGGTCTTCAAGACCATCGCCGAGGCGGTGCTGATCGTGCTGGTGGTGATCTTCCTGACCATCGGCTCGATCCGCGCGGCCATCGTGCCCTCGCTGGCCGTGCCGCTGTCACTGGTGGGCGCGGCGACGGTCATGATCGCGCTCGGTTACTCCATCAACCTCCTCACCCTGCTCTCGATGGTGCTCGCCATCGGTCTGGTGGTCGACGACGCCATCATCGTGGTGGAGAACATCCACCGCCATATCGAGGAGGGCTATTCCAACATCGACGCCGCCCTGATGGGCGCCCGTGAGCTGGCCGTGCCCATTATCGCCATGACCACGACGCTGCTCGCGGTCTATGCCCCGATCGGGTTCATGGGCGGTCTGGTGGGGACGCTGTTCACCGAGTTCGCCTTCACCCTGGCCGGTGCGGTGCTCATCTCCGGGATCGTGGCGCTGACCTTCTCGCCCATGATCTCCGCGGCGGTGCTCAAGCCGGGCGGCAATCCGGGGCGCTTCGAGGCCTTTGTCGAGCGGGCGTTCAACGGCCTGTCGGCGGCCTATAAGCGCAGCCTCCACAGCCTGCTGGACACCAAGAGCGTGCTGATCCTGTTTGGCGTGGTCGTGCTCGGCTCGAACTACTTCATGTTCACCATGAGCCAGAACGAGCTCGCCCCCACCGAGGATCAGAGCATTCTGTTCTTCCAGGGCACCGCGCCGCGGACGGCGACGTTCGATTATCTCTCCGAGTTCGCCGAGCGCTATCAGACCGCGGCGGAGAGCATCGATGAGTACAGCGAGTCGTTCATGATCCTCGGCGGGCTGTCGCCGGATACCGTATTCGGCGGGTTCAAGATGGTGCCCACCGGCGAGCGCGAACGCAGCCAGACCGAGGTGCAGCAGGAGGTCAACGCCAAGTTCACGCCCAACCCCGGGCTTGATACGGCGGTGTTCCCGCGGCCGAGTCTGCCCGGATCCGGCGGCGGCCTACCGGTGCAGTTCGTGCTCACCACCTCGGCGAGCTATGAGGCCCTCGACAGCGTCGCGGACGATTTCATCGGCCAGGCCATGGGCAGCGGCAACTTCCTGTTCCTGAATAAATCCGTGGAGTTCGACCGCCCACTGACCACCGTCAACGTCGATCGCGACAAGGCGGCGGACATGGGCATCAGCATGGCGGACCTGGGGAGCAGTCTGTCAGGGATGCTGGGCGGCGGTTACGTCAACCGCTTCAACCTCGATGGCCGCAGCTACAAGGTCATCCCGCAGGTCGATCGCCCGTTCCGGGCCGATGCCTCGATGCTCGAGGACTACTACATCGAGACGCCCCAGGGCGAGTCGGTGCCACTCTCGAGTCTGGTGACGCTGGAAGACTCGGTGGTGCCGAGCTCACGCAACCAGTTCCAGCAGCTCAATTCGGTGACGCTCGAGGGGATCCCGGCACCGGGTGTGCCGCTGGGGGATGCGCTGAACTATCTCGAGACCACCGCCGGTCAGATCCTGCCGGCGAGCTATAACATCGACTACACCGGTCAGTCGCGGCAGTTCGCCGGTCAGGGCGGGGCGCTGGTGCTGACCTTCTTCCTGTCGATCCTGGTGATCTATCTGGTGCTCGCCGCGCAGTTCGAGAGCTGGCGTGATCCGGCGATCATCCTGGTCTCGGTGCCACTGAGCATCGCCGGGGCGCTGGCGTTCATCACCCTCGGGTTCGCGACGGTGAACATCTACACCCAGGTAGGGCTGATCACGCTGATCGGCGTGGTGGCCAAAAACGGCATCCTGATCGTCGAGTTCGCCAATAACCTGCAGATCAATAAGGGACTGGGCAAGCGTGACGCGGTCGAGGAGGCCGCCGCCATCCGCCTGCGGCCGATCATTATGACCTCGCTGGCGCTGATCATGGCCATGGTGCCGCTGCTCATCGCCACCGGTCCGGGCGCGGTGAGCCGCTTCCACATCGGCCTGACCGTCGCCACGGGGCTTGGCATCGGCACGGTCTTTACGCTGTTCGTGCTGCCCGCGTTCTATCTGCTGCTGGCGCGGGACCATAACGCCAGCCCGTCGGAGGCGGCAGCGGCCTGATGGCGGCGGTGACGGCCCGGGGACTGACCCGGATCTACGGCACGACGACGGTGGTGGATGGCATTGACCTGACCATCGAGGCGGGCGAGTGCTTTGCGCTGCTGGGGCCCAACGGCGCCGGCAAGACCACCACGCTGCGCATGCTGCTGGGGCTCACACCCCCCAGCAGCGGGGGTGCCGCGGGAGCCGATCCCGCAGCGGGCCCGGGCCATGCGTGAGCGCGCCGGGATCGTGCCGCAGTTCGACAACCTGGATCCGGACTTCAGCGTGCGCGAAAACCTCATCACCTACGGGGCCTACTACGGCGCCCGGCGCCGGGCAGTGGAGGCGCGGATGGACTCGCTGCTCGCCTTCGCCGAGCTGACCGACCGGGCCGATGACCCCATCCAGGGGCTGTCGGGGGGCATGAAGCGCCGCCTGACGCTGGCCCGGGCGCTGGTGAACGACCCGGAGCTGCTCGCCCTGGACGAGCCCAGCACCGGGCTGGACCCGCAGGCCCGCCAGCACATCTGGGAGCGCATGCACACGCTGCGCCGCCAGGGCCGCACCCTGCTGCTGACCACCCATTACATGGAAGAGGCCGAGCGGCTCTGCGACCGCGCCGCGATCATCGATCACGGCCGGATCGTCGCCTGCGACAGCCCGGCGGCGCTGATTGCCGCGCATATCGAGCCGCATGTGGTGGAGCTGCGCGGCGATCAGGCCATGCAGTGGATGGGGCGGCTGAACAGAGCCGGTGATATCGACCCCGATGTCCGCGCGGATGTCGCGGGGCGGGTCGAGGCGCACGGCGATGGCCGCGATGGCGGTGGTGCCGTCGGCGGACGGCTGGCACCGCTGGCGGACGCCGGCTTTCGGATCGAGCCGGTGGGCGAGACGGTGCTGATCTATGGCCAGGATCGCGAGGCGTTGATCCAGCGCATCGAGGCACTGATCGGGCCGGGGTATCTCTACCGGCCGGCAAGCCTTGAGGATGTCTTTCTGCGCCTGACCGGACGGGAGCTCCGCGACTGATGATGGCAAGCGTTGCTGACCACCTGAAAACCGCCCCGCAGCTCAGCCTGCGGTTCATCGCCGTGTGGCTGCGCAACCTGCGGGTGTGGCGCAAGCTCATGCTGCCCTCGCTGCTCGGCAACTTCGGCGAGCCGGTGCTGTATCTGCTGGCACTCGGTTATGGGCTGGGGCAGTTCGTCGGCGAGGTCGAATCCATGCCCTATATGGTGTTCCTGGCGAGCGGCATCGTCTGCTCGGCGGCGATGACCGGCGCCACCTTCGAGGCGCTCTACTCCGCCTACACCCGGCTCACCCAGCAGCAGACCTGGGCGGCGATGCTCGCCGCCCCCATGAACGTCGATGACGTGGTGCTGGGTGAGATCGCCTGGGCGGCCACCAAGGCACTGATCAACGCGAGCGCCATCGTGCTGGTGGCGTCGGTGCTGGGCCTGGTCGCCGGGCCCGAGGCGCTGCTGGTGCTGCCGGTGATCCTGCTGGCGGGGTTCTCGTTTGCCGGTATCGCGATGATCGTCACCGCGATTTCGCCGAGCTACGATTTCTTTCTGTACTACTTCACGCTGGTGATGACGCCGATGCTGCTGCTCTCGGGCGTATTCTTTCCGCTATCGGGGCTGCCCGACGCGGTGGGCATCGGCGCGCAGTTCCTGCCGCTCGCGCATGTGGTGATGCTGGTCCGGCCGCTGATGACCGGCACGGCCGTCGACGCACCGGTACTGCATCTGGCGGTGATCCTGGGCTATGCGGTGGGCAGCTACTGGATCAGCGCGGCCCTGGCGCGGCGACGGCTGATCCGGTGACCGGCTCTGTCCGCTCCGGCAGCCAGATCCAGACGTAGGCGCCCAGCGGCTGCTCGGCGCTAGAAATCATCATCCACTCTGGGGGAGTGGGCGTGACGTGGCAGGAGCGTCAGTCGATCCGCGGCTTCATGGTTGGCGCGTCGCAGCTCTGCCGGGCTCGCACTGAAAAGCGGCACACCCACAATGGTGGCGGCCTCGAAATAAAGCCCGATGTCAGTGCCCGGGTCACCGTTTTCAATGCGCCGCAGCGTCACACGGGTGATGCCTGCGCGCATAAACTCTTTGCCTGGCGGCCATAGAATGGATCCCTGAATATCCAAAAGTCCCGCAGGAGGACATTCAACTATCCATCTCGCTTCAATACTGGATCAGCGAGTGCACCGGCGCGTCGGTCATGTGTTCGCGGGCGTTGAGAAACCCAGCTCGATGATGAAGCTGTAGCCGAGCATCTCCGCCCCCAGCCGACGCAGCAGATCACCGGTGGCCCGGGCCGTTCCCCCAGTGGCCAGCAGATCGTCGACGATCAGCGTGCGGGCGCCATGAGCCAGCGCATCGCGATGCACCTCAAGCGCGTCGGTGCCGTATTCAAGCTGATACTCGCAGGCGTAGACGTCGGATGGCAGCTTGCCGGGCTTGCGCACGGGGATGAAGCCGGCGCCAATGCGGTAAGCGAGCGCGGCGCCAAAGATGAACCCGCGTGACTCGGTGCCGACGATGTACTCCGGGGCCGGACCCTGCAGGTCTTCGGCCAGCAGATCCACGGCCGTTTTAAAGCCCTCGGCATCGCCGAGCAGCGGCGTGATGTCCTTGAAGATGATCCCCGGCTTGGGGAAGTCGGGAATGTCGCGGATAAGGCCCTCGACCTGGGCAACGGCGGCGTCTCGGTCCTCGATGGTGGCGGTCACGGCTCCGTCTCCTCAATCCTTGGTCTGTCCATGATAGCGGGAAACGCGCCGCGCCTGCGAGGTGGTGGCGCGGGTCGGAGTCTCGGCCAGCTCGAGCAGGCAGGCCCGGCACAGGCAGTCGTCGTAGGTCGCGGCAATGGACTCGCGCATGTCATCACCGAGCATGATGTCGACGCACTGGCAGCGATGGATCGTCCCCAGGCGGCACTCGAAGTCGTTGCCGCAGCGGGGACAGCGCTTGGGCTCGTGCTCAGGCATCAGCCCGCCGGCCCGCACCGGCATCGAACGCATCCGCCGCCAGCCAGCCGCCGTTGGCCGCCTCCTCGTCGAGCCGGTCCATGATCGCGAGGCGCTTGTCCTCGGGATAGTCGCGCCACTCGACGATCTCGGTCTCGGTGCGTCCACAACCGATGCAGCGGCCGTCCTCGACTTCGCAGATGCTGATACAGGGTGATGATGCGCTCATGCGTCCTCCACAATATGTTGGGGATACGTTCTACCAGAAACCCAAGCTGAAGGACAATGACGCGGCCTGTGGGTGCGGTCAGCAGGCGCGGTCCGTGTGCATTGCGCCGGTCGGGCGGGCGTTTTAAGGGCTGTGTTGGGGGCGGTATTGGGGACGGTGTTGGGGGCGCTCGATCGCCATCCTGCGCGTGTGGCAGCGGTTGCATCGATCCCGACGGGCCTGCCGGAGATCGGCGTCCATCTGAAGACGGAGCCAGAATTCCGGGGAAGTGTGGAAATACTCGGCAAGCAATAGGGCTGTTCGAGCGGTGATCCGGCGTTTGCCACCAAGGATGTCAGTGATCCGGTTGACCGGCACACCCAGGGCGCGGGCGAGCAATGAGGCGCTCATCATCCGCGGAACCATGAACTCGCTGCCAAGGACCTGCCCCGGCGGAATGGGTGATTCGGCGTCGTCGGTCAGGCGAGGCGCGGTTGGGGGCTGTCTTTCAATCATCGCTTGGCTCGGGGACGGCTTCAAGGTCGATGCCTTGGGCATCACCGGCGCGGAACTGGAAAATGAGCCACCAGCCGTAGCCGACGCGCAGGGTCTTCAGTTCATTGGGCGCGCCGAGAGCGGTGATCTCATCTGCTGTGTTGATGGGGATGCCGTTGGGATCGGCATCGGCATCGAAGGGCACGGACGGGTCCTCGAGCGGCTGGAGACGCTCGCCGCAGGCCTGGAGGAGGTCATTCTGGTCGATGGCGGCATGAATGATCGCGAGATCGCGTCGCACGGCGAAGGCGAGCCTCGGATGCATGCATTCCGGCTGTCGTCCGCGCCAGACGGCTAGCAGGTCCGGCGAGGCAAAGGATCGAATCATCGATGGCGGCCTCTGTGCAGGTGGCTGATCGGCGTTGAGCGTCGGATGTCGGATGTCGGATGTCGGATGTCGGATGTCGGATGTCGGATGTCGGGGCCAGTTAATCATGGATGACGGTGGGTGAGGTGGCCGTTCGTCGGGCAACGCGGCGGTGCTGGGGCGGTGCTGGGGTAGTGCTGGGGTGTGGCTGGGCGCGAAGCCGATTAACGGTGGGTCGAGCGGGGCAATCATAGGAGGGAAGAGATGCATCATGTTCTCAGGGAGGGGGGTAACGCGCTTCAGACTCCGTTAAACCTCATAACGTTGTCCGTTCAACGAAGGGCATGAGAATACGACCGACCTGACGCCGCCGATCCGGTCATAGCGGCCGTTCATGCCCTTCGCTTCATGCGGGATGGCGGACGTCGAGCGGTGCGGTGCGGGACGTTCTCCGTCACGCGTGACTCGGTCGCTGGAAAACACAGACAACGCCCTTCGGCGTGGTAGTGTCGTTCACCATGCAAGACGACGACATGCAGGACGACGGCATCGATATCCCGCACTTCCGCGAGCGGTTGCATGCATTACGCGCCGAGATCGAGGGTCAGAACCAGGCGCGCGACGACTCACGCGCGACGGTGGAGCTCGACCAGACCCGGGTCGGGCGGCTCTCGCGCATGGACGCGCTCCAGCAGCAGGCGATGGCTCAGGCGACCAACGAGCGCGCCCAGCTCACGCTCACGCGCATCACCTCGGCGCTACAACGATGCGACGATGGGACCTACGGCGAGTGCCTGCGCTGTGGTGAGCTCATCAACCCGAAACGCCTCGAGATCGACCCGGCCGCGACGCGCTGCATCGACTGCGCGGACTAGCAACCCGCTCGCGGCGAGCGGCGAGCGGCGAGCGCCACGCCCCCAGCGGTGGGCAATGCGCGGCGCGGCGTGTACTCCGCTAGCTCAGGAACAGCGCATACGCCGGGTTATCCGACTCGTTGCGATACGGATACCCGAGCTTATCCAGGCTCTCCTCGAACTTCTCACGCTGATCCGGCGGCACCTGGATCCCGACCAATACCCGGCCATAGTCCGCCCCGTGGTTGCGGTAGTGGAACAGCGAGATATTCCAGCGCCGGCCCAGGCGCTTGAGAAAGTTCAGCAGCGCGCCGGGGCGCTCCGGGAAGCGCACCTGATAGAGCACCTCGTGATCGACGTTATGGCCGCGGCCACCGACCATATGCCGTACATGCACCTTCGACATCTCATCATCGGTCAGATCCAGCACCGGGTAGCCCTTCGCCTGCAGCGCCTCAACCACCTCATCGCGCTCCGCCAGGCCATCGTTCAGGCCGATCCCCGCGAACACATGGGCCTCGTCGGCATGCGCGAACCGATAGTTGAACTCGGTAATGGCGCGATTGCCGATAGTCTCACAGAATTCCCGAAAGCTCCCCGGCCGCTCCGGGATGGTCACCGCCAGCACCGCCTCGCGATGCTCACCCAGCTCGGCGCGCTCGGCGACATGGCCCAGGCGCGAGAAATTCATATTGGCGCCGCAATTAATGCCGATCAGCGTCTCACCGGTCACGCCACGCTGTTCGACATATTTCTTGATCCCGGCGACCGCCAGCGCACCGGCGGGCTCCATCACCGTACGGGTATCCTCGAAGATATCCTTGATGCCGGCACAGATCTCATCGGTGCTCACCAGCATGCACTCATCCACCAGCTCGCGGGCAATCCGGAAGGTCTCCTCGCCGATCTGGCGCACCGCCACGCCGTCGGCAAAGATCCCCACCTCATCGAGCGTCACCCGCTCGCCGGCGGCCATCGCGCTCGCCAGCGTTGGCGCATCCTCGGGCTCGACCGCGATGATGCGGATATCCGGGCGGAGCTGCTTGATATACGCGGCGATCCCGGCGATCAGGCCGCCCCCGCCCACCGGCACGAACACCGCATCGATGGGTCGTGGGTGCTGACTGAGGATCTCCATGCCCACCGTGCCCTGCCCGGCGATCACGTCCGGGTCATCATAGGGCGGGATGAACGTCAGCCCGCGCTCCTCGATGAGCTTGGCGGCATGGGCCTTGGCGGCATCGTAATTATCGCCGTGGAGCACCACCCGGCCACCGAAGTTGCGCACCGCATCCACCTTGATGCTCGGCGTGGTCCGCGGCATGACGATGGTCGCCTTGATGCCAAGCTTCTGTGCCGAGATCGCCACGCCCTGGGCGTGGTTGCCCGCGGACGAGCAGATCACGCCCTTCTGGCGCTGCGCCTCGGTGAGGCTCGCGATCTTGTTATACGCCCCGCGGATCTTGAACGAGAACACCGGCTGCATGTCCTCGCGCTTGAGCAGGATCTCGTTGCCCAGCCGACGCGAGAGGTTAGTCGCGCGGGTCAGCGGTGTCTGCTCAGCGACATCATAGACACTCGCTGTCAGAATGCGTTGTAGATAGGATTTCATGCCCAACCGGGAATCAGCCCAAAGGGCGACAGTGTACAGGAGAGACAAGCCATGAGCGTCGACACCCAGAAACGCGCCGCCGCCGAGGCCGCCGTCGATAGGATCGAACCCGACAGCGTGATCGGTGTTGGCAGTGGTTCCACCGTCGATCAGTTCATCGACGCCCTCGCCGCCTCGGATATCCGCATTGAGGCCGCGGTTGCCGCCTCCGAGGTCAGCGCCGCGCGGCTGCGTCGACACGGCATTGAGGTCCGCGACGCCAACAGCGTCGGTGAGCTGAGCGTTTATGTGGACGGCGCCGACGAGATCACCCGCCACCTGCAGATGGTCAAGGGCGGTGGCGGCGCACTCACCCGCGAGAAGATCGTCGCCGCCATCGCGCGGCAGTTCGTCTGCATTGTCGATGAGAGCAAGTGGGTGACCGCGCTCGGGGACTTCCCGCTGCCCATCGAGGTCATCCCCATGGCGCGCTCCCACGTCGGCCGTGCGCTCGTCCGGCTCGGCGGTCATCCGGCGTTACGCGAGGGGTTCACCACCGATAATGGCAACCTCATCCTTGATGTCCGGCACCTGGATCTGTCCCAGCCCATCGCCATGGAACGCCAGCTCAACGACATCGCCGGCGTGGTCACCAATGGGCTGTTCGCCCTGCGGCCGGCGGATGAACTACTGGTGGGGACAGACACCGGGGTGCAGCGGTTCACCGCTGCCTGAGCGGCATGCAGAAGGCGCTGATCACGCTTGGCATTGCGATCCTGGTCATTGGTCTACTCTGGCCGGTGATCAGCAGAATCGGCCTCGGTCGGCTGCCGGGGGATATCGTGATCCGTCGCGAGGGGTTCACCGGCTATTTCCCGATCACCACCTCAATCATTGTCAGCGTTGTGGTGTCGGTGATTATCTGGTGGCTGCGGCGTTAAACGCGCGGCAGACGGGGGGTGACGGCGATTAGCGCAGCCTGGCCCATACCCGGCCCAGATACTCATGCCAGGCCGCCTCGGTGGTGCGCAGGTCATCGGCGCTGGGGGCGAAGTCACCCGGGCGGGCGAACCGCTGTGGGATGGCCCGATAGGCGGTCGGGGCCGGTCGCGGTTCGATGCCCTCGTGCTCAAACGCGGCGACGGCCCGCGGCAGATGGCTCGCCGAGCTGACCAGCAGCGGCTGGCGCAAGCCCGCCGTGTTGTCATCGCGGGTGCTCACCCATTCGGCATAAGCCGCCGCCTCCTCGTCGGTATTCCGCGCCGCCGGCAGCATCCGGATCTGCGCCCGCGGCACGCCCAGCGCTACGGCCATATCCGCGGCAATAGCAGCCTGGGACCGGCCGCGTGGCAGGGCGCCGCTGGTCACCAGCAAAGCGTCGGGCCGCATCCGCCACAACCGAATGCCCTCGATGAGTCGCTGCAGGGATGTCGCCGAGAGCTGGGCGCTCAACGGCAGGGACGGATCATCCACGGCGCCGCCGCCCAGCACCACGATGACTGCGACGTCCTGCGGCAGCATCTGCTCGGTGGGTTCAGCGGGTGTGCTCACTGCCAGGGGTGGGTATCCGCCTTCCAGCGGCGCCATCAGGCTGTTCGACACCGGCCACCAACTGATCAAGGCGAGCGACAGCGTTGTCACCCCCATCAGCGCCAGACCGCTGCGCCGGAAGCGCGTCAGCGCCGCCATCAAAAGCCCCACCAGCAGGGCGATGACGACCAGGCTGAGTGGCTTTAGTAGCGCGCCGGCGAGTTTGGTGAAAAAGAACATGGATCGGGGCTACAACAACCGCTCGATCGCGCGCTTGACCTTATCCGAGCCAGGTCGGGTCATCGCCCCGAACACCTCGACCACCTCGCCGGCGGGATTGATCAGGTACTTGTTGAAATTCCAGCGCGGGGCACGGGACTGACGCGCCAGTTCGGCGAACACCGGGTGGGCATCGCCGCCGCGGACCGGCACGGTCGCCATCATGTCGAAGCTCACTCCGAAGTTCACAAAGCAGGTCTCCGCGGCGGCCGCCTCGTCATCGGCCTCCTGATTGAAGGAATCCGACGAGAACCCGATCACCTTGAGCCCATGATCGGCATAGGCCTGATGCAGCGCCTCCAATCCTTCGAACTGACCGGTGAAGCCGCAGTGACTGGCGGTGTTGACCAGCAATACCGCCGGCGCCCCGTCCGCCAGCGCCTGGACATTCACCGTCTCACTCGAGTGCAGACGGCGCATGTCGTGATCGAGCCAGTCGTTGGCCTTGGCCGTGGATGTCATGAAGAGTCCTCCGGTGATCAGGGCCGTCAGCAGTGCGGCAATGCAGGCGAGTCTCATGATCGGTCCCTCCATCGTAATAGCGGAGCTGAGCCATTATCCGCGCTCCATCAACGGTTTTGTAGACCATGCGGTGCCCGAGAGCGATCCAGTGGGCGCGATCAATACTTGATTTGTACGGCATTATGCCGTACTTTAATCATCCCATTAAGGAGATCGAACAGTGGATAGCCGTCATTCCCATGAAAAGCGTTCAGCGCGTCTGGAGTTTCGCGCACCGCCCTCGCTCAAAGCCGATATTCATCGGGCTGCCAGCCTGATGGGCATGGAGGATACGAGTTATGCACTCAGCGTCCTCCATGAACATGCGCGAGGTACTATAGAGTCCCATGAGCGAAGCCATTTGAGCGAGGCCGATAGCAAGGCATTCCTTGCCGCACTTGACACGCCGGCAGAGCCGACCGAGTCACTCCGCGGGCTTTTCGAATTGCACCGCAGCACTCGTGGCGATGCCGACTGATCCTGACTATCTTCAGCGCGTTCGCATCGAGCCGCTCGACCCTGGAAGGCATGACCGCACAGCGTTCGCATCGGGTATCACGCGAGTCGACAACTTTCTCAAGCGGTCAGCCAGAAAACAGCAGGCCGATGATCACACGCGGGTTCAAGTCGCGGTATCGGCGGATGCAGTGGTCGTCGGATACTACGCCTTGAACGCTCACCGGCTCGACCTGCCCGACGTTCCCGAACTACCCCGACGTCTCTTGCGCAACGTACCACCCCATGGCGCGATACCGGCTGCTTACCTCTCGATGCTTGGCGTTTCGTCCCCCGTTCAGGGACGCGGATTGGGGCGGTTGCTGATAGCGGATGCGTTCCAGCGCGTGCTTAATGCCGCCACTCAGATCGGACTCGCGGCGCTTGTTCTGGATGTGCTCGATGACGACGGCGAAGATGCCGCGCGCCGCCGACAAGCATTTTACACTGCGCTCGGTTTTCATTCTTTCCCGAGTCAACCAGGGCGCATGTTCATCACTCTGGATACATTGCGCCGCGCCGCAGCCCATTGATCAGGCGCTGTTTCCCGGCCAGGGCGTCGTCTGACAAGATCCTCAGGGCCTATTGCGCCTGGCGTAGTTAGCCTCGATCCACTCGCGGTAGGCACCCGACTGAACGCGGGCGACCCACTCGGGGTGGTCCAGATACCACTGCACGGTCTCGCACAGGCCCTGCTCAAAGGTGTGGGCCGGCCGCCAGCCGAGCTCGTGCTGAATGCGCCGACTGTCGATCGCATAACGCCGGTCATGGCCGGGCCGGTCGGTGACCGAGGTGATGAGGGTGCGATAGCCACTGCCGGTCTCCGTGGGCTGGATCGTCTCGAGCGTCTCGCACAGCGCCTCGACCACCTCGCGGTTGGTGCGCTCGGCATCCCCACCAATGTTGTAGGTGCGACCGATCTTGCCGTGCTGTAGGACCGCCCACAGCGCCTCGGCGTGATCGTCCACATGCAGCCAGTCGCGGATCTGTCCCCCATCGCCGTAGACCGGCAGGGGCTTGCCGGCAAGCGCGTTCAGGATCATCAGCGGGATGAGCTTTTCCGGAAACTGGTAGGGCCCGTAGTTGTTCGAGCAGTTGGTGATCACCACCGGCAGACCATAGGTGCGGTGCCAGGCGCGGACCAGATGATCGCTCGCGGCCTTGCTGGCGGCGTAGGGCGAGCTCGGTGCGTAGGGCGTCGCCTCGGTGAACGCCGGCGCGTCGGTCGGCAGGTCGCCGAAGACCTCGTCCGTCGATATGTGATGCAGGCGGAAGCCCTCGCGCGGGCTCGAGCCACTGGCCTCGGGGCGGTCGTCGAGCCCCTCCCAGTAAGCGCGGACGACGTCGAGCAGGTTCTGCGTGCCGACCACGTTGGTATCGACGAACACGCCGGGGCCGAGGATCGAGCGGTCCACATGGCTCTCGGCGG
Organism: Spiribacter curvatus; assembly: GCF_000485905.1. Lineage (NCBI taxonomy): Bacteria > Pseudomonadati > Pseudomonadota > Gammaproteobacteria > Chromatiales > Ectothiorhodospiraceae > Spiribacter > Spiribacter curvatus. The sequence goes on from NC_022664.1 coordinate 1,835,674, forward strand.
CAAGGTGCATCACGGCATCAGGGCGATGCTCACGAAAGACCCGTTCGAGGGCCTCGCGATCGCGGATATCCACCCGCTCGAACCGATACCCGGGATCATGCTCGAGCCCGGGGAGGGACTCGGGGTTGCCGGCGTAGGTGAGCGCATCGACGTTGACGATTTCGGCCCGCCGGTCACTGCGAAGTTGGCGGATGAGCGCCGAGCCGATGAACCCGGCGCCACCGGTGATGAGGATTTTCATGGGATTGAGTCTAGCAAAAGGGGGATCGCGCGCTCACGCTGAGCTTATCGACGCTAGAAACGTTCACTCTCCCGCGCCCGGCGCATGAACAAACCGGATTCCTCTCCAGCCATCGGCATCTGATCAGTCAACGTGCGCAGCCTGTCGGCATTAATGGGCTGGCGTTCGACCTCGACGGGGACAAGTCGGACAACTGGCCGTCCGTGCCGAGTGATCGTCACCGACTCACCCCGTTCGGCACGATCCGCCAGCTCATGGAGATGTGCCTTGGCCTTGGGGAGCGTTATGGAACCGGCATCCATCGTCATGCACCGCTTGGTGACCAGTGTTCCGTCCAAGGTAGTCGCCGTTGCCGCGCTCGGCAACGCATTGATGCGAATCGCGGTGACAGCGATGATGGTGTGCGATTCAACACCAGCGACACGTCACGGGACATGAAATGAACGACGACTGCTGGGCCGGCATTGAGCAGGCCATCGCCGAGGCATCGGGTCATGCGCCCGCGCCCATGCGGCGCACATCGGTCGGTGGTGGCGATATCAATGCCGCCTATCGGCTGGAGGGGCCGACAGAGCGCTGGTTCGTGAAGCTCAACCGCGCCGATCGGCTGTGGATGTTCGAGGCCGAGGCGGCGGGGCTGGCGGCCATGGCTGCGGCCGCCGAAGGCCCGCGCGTGCCGCGACCATTGACTACCGGCGTCGCAGGCAATCGCAGTTATGCGGTGATGGAGTGGATCGATCTGCGTCCGCGCGGGGATACAGCGGCGTTGGGTCATGCTTTGGCGCATCTGCACGCAGTGACGGCGGATCAGTACGGCTGGGATCGCGACAACACCATCGGCGACACCGATCAGGTCAATCCCTGGGGGCGCGACTGGGTAGCGTTCTACCGCGAGCATCGATTGCGGTTTCAGCTCGACCTCGCACGTCGCAATGGCTTTGGCGGGCGGTTGCAGGATCGCGGCGAGGCGCTGGCGGCACGGTTAGGGGCGTTTTTCAGCGATTACACCCCGGCTCCCTCACTGCTGCACGGCGATCTCTGGTCGGGGAATGTCGCGTTTGATGGGTCGGGCGCGCCGGTGCTTTACGACCCTGCGGTGTACTTTGGCGATCGGGAGAGCGATCTGGCGATGTCCGAGCTATTCGGCCGACTGCCGGCGGCGGCGTACTCGGCCTACGAGGCAGTGTGGCCGCTGGATGCGGGATATCCCGTGCGCCGCGAGCTCTATCAGCTCTACCACATCCTCAATCACGCGAATCTGTTCGGCGGGCCGTATGCCCGAGAGGCGGAGGGGATGATCGATCGGTTGCTGGCGCAGGTGTGATCGCCCAATCCGTCTATCGAAAGGCCATCAGACCTCCCTAGATCGCGCGATACATGATGTGCCATTTTCTGAAAACATGGCACGTCTGCACTTAGGTGCATCCTTGCAGTGCAATGTCCATTGGGTCCTCGGCGCATTCACCTCAGCCGGCCACCACGGCGTCGAGATTTATCCGACATACCGCTCGTCGATAATCTCCTCAAGCGCTTGGGCGTCGCCACCCTTGTGGCCGGACGATCATCACGCATCATCCGCTCCAGGTTTCGGCGGGTGAAGACAAGCCGCCGATGCGCAGCCGGTTCGGTAGGTGGCAGGCAAGGCGGTGAGGGTGTTATGGCAGAGGGGGGATAACGCGTGACGTTCTCCGTCAAGTATCTCAATGCCCGAAGTAAAACGGCACATGACCAGGCCGAGTGTCGAATCAGCGAGTTACGCACGCCGGAACGGCGTTCACCCGGCTGAGACCGCTCAACCGCACTAACGCATGGCATAAAACCGTTCGACGTAGAACGTCGCGCATTACCACTCCCCAAAACAAGGTACCGCAACCAAGGGCCCTTCCGGGTTAGGATAGACTACGCTCACTGCTCATTGCTTACTGCCCACTGCCCAGCGCCCAGCGCCCACCGCTCACTGATCACTGCTCAACGCTCAGCGGTCAGACATTGCCCACCGTTCCCGACAAAGCCCAGCGCGCCGCCCCGCCCCGCGCCGCGCCGCGCGCCACGTCCGTCACCCAGCGCATATCACTCCCAGCCAACAATGCGTCATCGCCACTGATCAAGGTATATTGCCCCTGCTCACGGACGATCGGACCCGCACATTGAACACCGCCAGCGCATCCAACCCGCCTACGCCCACGCCAACGCCAACGCCGCCGAGGGCGCCCCTCACCCGCAGCGAGCAGTTCATCACCGCCGCGGTATTCCTGTTCCCGGCGCTGGCGCTGACCGTCCCGGATGGCTACTCCATCGGCGCAGTGGCACTGCTCATCGCGGCGGTCAGCCACCGCATCGCCGCTCGCGACACCTGGGCGCAGCAGCCGCCCCTGCCGACCGCCGTGAAGGCGGTGATCGCGTTCATGATCGTCTACGCCCTCTACTGGATGGGGGACGCGGCGCTGCGGGGCGAAGGCCTGAGAGAGTTCGACCGACCCAGCCGCTTTCTGCTCGCGGCGTTCTGCCTGAGCGTCTTCGCCCGGGCGCGTATCCAGCAGGGCGCGCTGTGGCTGGGTCTGGCGGTGGGCGGCATCGGTGCCGGAGGGGTTGCGTTATGGCAGCGAATGATCGAGGGCATCCCGCGCCCATCGGGCTTTTCGCAGATCATTCAGTTCAGCAACGCTAGCGTTCTCATCGGTTTGATGTGCATGGCCGGCCTTCTCTGGGCGATGCGCCTGCCCACCGACCACAACCGTCCAAACGTCCAGAGGACGCTGCTCATCGTCACCCTTATAGGCGGGGCTGGCGGCGGTCTGATCGGGGCATTGCTGCCGAGCACCCGCGGCGCCTGGCTCGCTTTCGCCCCTGCACTGCTCATCGGGCTCTGGGTCACCGGGTCACTGGGGCGCGGGCGACGCCTCATGCTGATCACCGCGACGATGATCCTGCTCACCACCGCCGCCACCTATCTCCTGTCCACCGCCAGCACCGACACCCCGCCTCCCGGCAACACGGCGGACACCACAGCCGCCGCGGCACCCGAGCATCCCCTCGCTCCCGCGGTCCGCGCCCGCAGTGTCGAGCTTCGACTGGAGATGTGGAAAGGCGCCTGGCAGCTGATCCAGGCCCGGCCGATGCTGGGCTGGGGCGAGCTTGGCTACGTAAGCAAGACCGACTCCCTGGGAGCGGCGGGCGTGATCGACCCGGTCGCCGCCGACTTCACCCATGCCCATAACGAATGGCTGAACGTGATGGCGAAAAAGGGCATTGTGGGCGCCACGATCCTGCTTGGGCTCTACCTGTCGCCCCTCATTGTCTTCAGCGGTGTGTATCGGCGAGGTGAACGCGACCGCCGTGAGGGACTCGCCGGCCGAATCGCCCTGCCCACCGCCGGGCTCATCTTCACGCTCGGTCTGATGGCGACCGGCATGACGCAGGTGAACTTCAACCACAATATCGGCGTGATGGTCTATGCGTTTATGACGGCCGTGCTGGTCGGCGCTGTCAGCGATGCGAATGAATCCCGCGCGTCCTGACGCTCAAAACCCACCACGCACTCACCGAGCATCCGCTCAGCCGCCTCCACATCCTGCTCCCGACAAGCCGTCTCCAAGCACTCCAGACACTCGACGATGCGTCCGACGGGCAGACACTCCTCCCGCGCGCGCTGGATCATCGGGTGATCGGTGTGCTCACAGTTTTCACCGAGCAGGAGCTCCTCGAAGAGCTTCTCGCCCGGGCGCAGGCCGATATACTCGATCGGGATATCACCGTGCGGGTTCTCCCGGTCCCGAACCGTGAAGCCGCTCAACTGGATCATCCGCCGCGCCAGCTCATGGATACGGACCGGTTCGCCCATATCCAGCACGAACACCTCGCCACCCTTCGCCAGCGAGCCGGCCTGAATGACCAGGCTCGCCGCCTCGGGGATGGTCATGAAATAGCGTGTGACATCGGGATGGGTAATGGTGACCGGCCCACCCTCGCGGATCTGCTCACGAAACAGCGGGATGACCGAGCCCGAAGAGTCAAGGACATTGCCGAACCGCACCATGCTATAGACCGTTGTCGAGGCCTCTGCGGCCAGCGCCTGAACACCGAGCTCAGCGATGCGTTTAGTCGCGCCCATGATGCTCGTCGGCCGGACGGCCTTGTCCGTGGAGATCAGGACAAACGACCGCACGCCAGCCGCCTCGGCCGCAGCCGCCGTATGCCAGGTCCCGAAGGCGTTGTTGCGGATCCCCTCGAGCGGGTTGGCCTCCACCAGCGGGACATGCTTGTAGGCGGCGGCATGATAGACGGTTTCGATGCCGTGGTTGCGCATGCACTCGGTCATGCGCCGGCGATGCACCACCGATCCAAGCAGCGGGATGATCTCGCAGTCATGGCCATGGGTCTTGGCGAGGGCGCGGAGCTCGCGGTCAATGCGATAGAGCGCCAGCTCCGAGCGCTCGAAGATCGCCAGGCGCCGGGGGCGAAGCTGGATGATCTGGCGGCAGAGCTCACCCCCAATGGAGCCTCCCGCGCCGGTCACCATGACCGAGCGTCCGGTGATCGATCCCTCGAGCAACTGCTGATCCGGGTCGACCGGATCGCGACCGAGCAGGTCCTCGATATCCACCTCGCGCACATCCCGGAGCCGCGCGGAGCCGGTCACTAGATCGGTCATGCTGGGAATCGTGCGGACATGCACCGGATAGCGCTCGAGTGCCTTGATGATGGAGCGGCGGCGTTGGCGCGACACCGACGGTAACGCCACCAGCACCGAGTGGATGCTCAGGCGCCGGATCAGCCGATCCAGCTCGCTCGGCGGGTACACGGGCACGCCACGCACGAGCGTGCCATGGAGCTGGCGGTTGTCATCGATGAAGGCGACCGGGATATGTTCACCCGTGGCCATCAGCGAGCTCACCAACTGCAGCCCGGCCGCGCCGGCGCCATAGATGGCCACGGGCTCCTGATTGCCGCGCGAGCGCGCATAGTGCTGATGCCACGCCCGCACCAGAAAACGGCTGCCGCCGATGAACAGCAGGCCAATCAGCCAGTAGATCGTGAGGGTGGTCCGCGGAACGGCGACGAGGTCACCGAGCACCACGATCAGGATGAACGCCAGGGTCGAGAGGGTCACCCCGCGCACCACTGACCAGACATCGGAGGGGCCCATGTGCCGCAGGACCGAGTTGTACATCCCCGAGATGTAGAAAAGCGGCAGGCTGATCGCCGGCAGGAGGAGGTGCAGGTACCAGAACTGGTAGAACTTGACCGAGAACCCCTCGCCCATGCGCAGTGCAAACGCCGCCCAGACCACGAATGCCATCATCAGGGCATCCCCGACCAGCATGGTGGCGCGTTTTTTCGGTCGGCCCATTGTTCAATCCCTGCGTATCAATCCCTTGAGTGGATCCGGTCCCCGCGTCCCGCGCCGGTCACCGTCCGCACAATGTAGCGGAAATACGCCGGCAATGAGAACGAGCGGAGCATGCGCGCGTCCCACTCGGCCAGTCGTTCAGGTTCGGCCATATCGATGCCATGGATCTGGGCAAGCCCGGTGATCCCGGGGCGATGGATGAATACGCCCTGCGCCGCGCGCGCCTCGATCAGGGCGCGCTGCTCGGGCAGACAGGGTCGCGGTCCGACCAGGCTCATGTCGCCCTTGATCACGTTCCAGAGCTGCGGCAGCTCATCGAGTTTGGTGCGGCGCAGGAAACCACCCAGCCGGGTCACGGCCGAGGTATCGGCCAGATGGGTAGCGACCGAGGGTGTATCCGGGCGCATGGTACGGAACTTCACCAGTGTGAAGGGCCGTTGATGTCGACCGACCCGCACCTGGCGGAACAGCGGCGATCCGGTTTCCGCGAAGCCAACCAGGAGCACACCGAGGAAAATCGGTGACAGGACCAGACCGCCGATCATTGACAACGTCAGATCCAACGCGCGGATGGTCCCCCGCTGGATCATACCGACTCGCCTTGGGCGCTGGACCGCAGGACCGCCTCGCGCAGCCCCGCCTCGACGGGGCGCGGCGGCACCCAGCCGAGCCGCTCACGTGCTCGTGCCGTGTCGACAGTCAGTGATCCGAGCAACCGCTCGGCGAGGTCGCGACGACGAATCAGCCGGGCGCCCGCCCACAGCAGCCTCGGCGGGACATTGAAGAGCCTCGGCGAACGACCCGCGCCTGCGGCGAGCACTGTCAGTAGCTCGCGGGTCGAGACAGCCCGATCATCAGCAACATGGAAGACCCCCTCGGCGGCTTGACGGTGCATGAGCGCATGCTCGATGAAATCAACGAGGTTGTCACGGCCAAGCAGGTGACGGCGGTTGGTCGTCGCCGCGGCCAGCGGCAATGGCCGCCCAGAACAGGCCCAATGTAGGAGCCGGCCGATATTGCCCGGCGCACCGGGTCCGTAAACGAGGGGCGACCTGATGATCGTAACGAGCATGTCACTGCCCGTGGCGAGCTGGCACAACGCGGTCTCCGCCTCATGCTTGCTCTGCGCGTAAGGGCTCGCCGGCGCGGGTGGATCGGCCTCGGTGAGCGGTGTCCTGCTCGCCGAGCCAAGCACGCCGATAGAGCTCAAAAAGATAAAATGCCGGATCCCGGCGGCCTGAGACTGGCAGGCCAGATTGACGGTAGCCGCGACATTCGCCGGACGAAGCCCATCAAGCCCCGCCCCAGCCGCCTGCTCATGGGCCTTTGCGGCGAGGTGGATCACCGCACCGCCGGGCATCAGCCAATCGGTCCAGTCGGTGTCGGGTGCCGGTCGGGGCAGGCGCGTGGTGAGCGCATAACCCGCCGTGGCAAGGGCGGGCATAAGCGCGCGGCCGACGAACCCGCTGGCCCCGGTGACCAGGATCGGTGTTGACACATCCGTCATCGCATATCGCGGTCATCGCGCCCGGTCGCGGGGATCTGCAGATTGTAAACGGCAATGCGGGAGATCATGAGCCATAGTATACGGCGGCGGGTCTACTTGGGGCGGCCTCATCGATATTGGTGGTGTGTGCTCTGCTCCCGGTGATTTGCCCACCTGCATCGTAAGGCCTTATTAGGCACGCATCCGAGACCGGCCCCTCCGCGAACTCATCAGGGAAAACTGCTGGGCTAAGGATCTGATTCAGAGCGACATGATGGTTGAGGGCGCACTAACGCGCTTTGGGCAGGCAAGGCGATGAGGGTGTTATAGCGGAGGGGGCTTAGGCATGACGTTCTTCGTACAACATCATTAGGCCAGACGTAAAACGGCCTCCTATTATGCAGATCGGAGAATCAACGAGTTACGCGCGCCGGAACGGCGTTCACCCGGCTGAGACCGCTCAACCGCACTAACGCATGGCATAAAACCGTTGGACGTAGAACGTCGCGCATTACCACTCCCCAGAAAAAGGTATCGCAACCAAGGGACCTTCCGAGTTGGGACAGGCTGCGCTCACTGCTCACTGCTTACTGCTCACTGCCCACCGCTCACTGATCACTCCTCAACGCTCAGCGGTCAGACATTGCCCACCGTCCCCGACAAAGCCCAGCGCGCCGCCCCGCGCCGCGCCGCGCGCCACGTCCGTCACCCAGCGCATGTCACTCCCAGCCAACAATGCGTCATCGCCACTGATCAAGGTATATTGCCCCTGCTCACGGACGATCGGACCCGCACATTGAACACCGCCAGCGCATCCAACCCGCCTACGCCCACGCCAACGCCAACGCCGCCGAGGGCGCCCCTCACCCGCAGCGAGCAGTTCATCACCGCCGCGGTATTCCTGTTCCCGGCACTGGCGCTGACCGTCCCGGATGGCTACTCCATCGGCGCAGTGGCACTGCTCATCGCGGCGGTCACCCACCTCGTCGCCAACCGTCGCACCTGGGCACAACAGCCGCCTCTGCCGACCGCCGTGAAGGCGGTGATTGCGTTCATGATCCTCTACGCCCTCTACTGGATGGGGGACGCGGCGCTGCGGGGCGAAGGCCTGAGGGAGTTCGACCGGCCCAGCCGCTTTCTGCTCGCGGCCTTCTGCCTGAGCGTCTTCGCCCAGGCGCGTATCCAACAGGGTGCGCTTTGGCTGGGTCTGGCGGTGGGCGGCATCGGCACGGGTGGACTGGCCATCACCCAGAAACTCATCGAGGGCCACTCGCGCGCCAACGGCTTTGCGCAGACGATCCAGTTCGGCAATGCCAGCATGCTGATCGGATTGATGTGCTTGGCCGGCACGATCTGGGCGGCCAGCCGACCGACAACGCGACGCGGTCGTGCGCTCACGGTTGCAATATTGATCCTCGGTGGCATCGGCGGCCTGACGGGGTCTTTCCTCTCCGGCAGTCGCGGCGCCTGGCTGGCACTTGGCCCGGCACTGCTGATCGGGCTCTGGGCCGCCGTGCGGCTTGGTCACACGCGTCGCTATCTCGTCCTCGCTCCGATGGCGCTCGCGCTACTGGTCGCTGCCGTCTATCTCCAACCGGCGACCGGCGTCGCACACCGCATAACCGGCGCCGCGCAGCAGTTAGAGCATTACATTGACGGCACCGACCGCACCAGCAGCGTTGGCTACCGACTTGATATGTGGAAAGGCGCGTGGCGGTTGTTCAAGTCAAGGCCACTGACCGGCTGGGGTGAGCAAGGCTACATCGAGCGAACGCGCGAACTGGGTGCGTCGGGCTACATCGCGTCTGGCGCCGCGCAATTCACTCACGCCCACAACGAGTGGTTCAACACGCTCGTCAAAAAGGGGATCATTGGTGGAGCGGTTCTCTTAGGCCTCTACCTCATGCCAGCGGTGTGCTTTCTGCGACTGAGAACCAGACCACCCGGCGACCCGTCGCAAACGTTAAAGGCGCCCTGTCTCGCCGTAGCGACTGCCGGGCTTATTTTCATGTTTGGATTTATGGCGACCGGACTCACGCAGGTGAACTTCAATCACAACATCGGTGCAATGACGTTCGCATTCATGACTGCCGTGCTGGTGGGCTTATCGGTCGATCCGGCGCGCCGCTCCCCCGTCGACGATACGTAATGGCACCCTAGAGGGAGAACTCGGTTCATCTCCACTCGTGGCAGGCGGTGCGCCCGCCGAGCTGGACTGATGCGAATCAAGACTGGCCGCCACGCCCAACGCCCAGACAGCGGTGATGATCACGCCACTCAATGGGTCATGAACCACGGGCGAGAGCAAGAACAAGCCGAGCACACTCCACAAAAGCCCATACGCGGTGATGACTTGAACGAGCGGCCAGGCCTGACGGCGGCCCGCACGCGAGACCGCCCGCATCCAAACAGCGATCAATGCGACGAACAAGCCCAGCCCCGGCAGTCCGCCTGTCAGTAGCAATGATGCATAAGCTGATCGATAAGTTGGTAAAGCCCCCTGCGGGCGCTCTTCCGCCGTGAATGGCCGCCCGTCGCCCGCCAGGGGACGCTGCGCCGATGCCTGAACAACCGACCGCCAGTCCGCCAGCCTCGAGGCGACGCCGGGATAGCGCGTCTCGGCCTGCGTCGTTGCGCCACCGAGATAGAGGAAAGCAGCCTGAACCGGCCCCCAGTACTGCTCATCCAGGGACACGCCCGGCGGCTTGAACGTATTCGCGAGCAGACTCCCCAGCAGGATGGTCACAACCGTCGCGCCCACAACGCTGACGCGAAGCGCACGCTGCTCACCCGGTCGCATGGCGGCCACCACCATGGCGACAAGCCCAACCAACCCGGCCGCGACGGCCGATTGCAAGGACAGGCCAAGCAGCAAGAGCAGCAGCATGGTTACCCCAAGGACAGCACTCACCAGGCTCGCCCGTGCGCGCCAGCGCCGTGTATAGCTCGTGATCCCGTAGGCACCGGCACCGACCAGAACCATGAGCATCAGCACCAGGAGGAGGCCACCGGTCTGGACACTACCCCAGTGATCGGCGGTGCGGAGGTAGCCGGCTTCGAGCATCTGCCAGTCCGCTCCGAGCGCCCAAGTGCCGATGAGCGACGCCACCGCCAGCGAGAAAAGCGGTAACGCATGATGCCGGTAGCGGCCGAGCCACCAGCCGAGCGGCAGCGCGAACGCCCCGGTCATCCACATCACGGGGAGCCAGACGGCTGCCAACGGCTCGGGCCGCAGAAAAACGGCAAGCGTCATCCAGGCCGCCATCATGAGCGCAAGCCGTGTAATGGCAAGGCCGCGCAGAGCGGCGGCGATCGCCTGTCGTTGCGCGAGTGATGCCAGCCCGATCAACGCCACTCCAGCGCCCACTATCCCACCTCGGCCTGCCGGCAGCGCCAACGCAACGGTGTAGATCCCCACAAGCGCCATGCGGTCGATGACCGGTAGCCGGTCGGCATCCGATCGCGCCAACAACCCCCGCAGCCGCCGGATCGCCTTCGTGGTCCGCCAGGCGTAGCGCACGAAAAAATAGTGAGCACTGGCGACCAGCAAAAGGGCCAATCCGAGCAGGACATCGGGGACACCGATGAGCGACCCCGCCAGGCCAATCACGGCCATGACAAGCGTGAGGCCGCTGAAGATCATCGCCGTCTGCCCGGGCGTGAACCCGGCGCGTCCAAGAATATGGTGCAAATGATTGCGATCGGCGTGAAACGGGCTCTGACCCCGCATCAATCGCCGGATCATCAGATTGAGCGTATCGATGACCGGCAACGCGAGCACCCAGGCAATGCCCACCGGCGCAATCGGAGAGGCCGCGCGCTGCGAGACATCGATCGCCACCCAGGCGATCGCGAACCCAAGCATCAACGTGCCTGCGTCGCCGAGGAAAACAGTCGCTCGTGGGCGCCAGGGCGTGCGCAGATTAAAGACCAGAAAACCGAGGCAGGCACCGCATAGCGTCGCGGCAATCAGCATGGCCGAGGCGGCATCAGCCACCCATGCCGCAATGCCCAACGCAGCGAGCATGACCACTGCCGTGCTCCCGGCCAGGCCATCCACGCCGTCGATCATTTTGAAGGCATTCACAAAGCCAACGATGGCAATCACGGCGACCGGTGCGGCGAGAAAGCCCATTGCAATGAGTCCACCACCCGGCCATATACCGATGCGCTCAAGCGCGAGTCCCGCAGCAAAGACCGCCACGAGTGCTGCCATCACTTGTACGCCGAACTTCGGAGCGCTGCCCAGACCACGCTGATCATCGACAAGGCCGAAGAGCAGCAGACCGAGAAGCGCACCCGCAAAGGGGGCGCCCGCGCTTAGAAGGGTGCCAAAGCCTGAATCGGTCTCATGCAGTCCCAGTACGATTGGCAACGCGGCCGCCAGCGCGATGGCCATGCCCAGACCACCCACAACCGGTGTTGGCCGCTGATGTTGCTTACGCCCACCGGGCCGGTCCACCAGGCCGAAGCGCCTCGCGTGTCGGCGCAGCACCCCAATCGCGAAGACCGCGACCAACAGTGCAGCGGTGAATCCAGCAGTGCCTGCCGCGAGAAGTTGTTCCAAACCGACATCCTGTCTGCTTGCATTGTTAAGGCCGAAACTATCCGATCAGCGGCGATCTGGGTATCCCCCACACGGAGGGAGCGCCCGTCGGCGCTATAACCGCCCATCCACCGCGTGGGCGGGGAGCGCGTACTTGACGTCATACAGATACCCGCCGGGCTTGAGCCACGCCCGGATCCCTTCAGCGCCCTGCTGGACGAGCGGGCGATGGCCAACGGCGAGGATGGCGGCGTCATAGCCCGCGGCATCCTCGGCACCCGCACCCGCGAGCCCCTCCAGCGCCTCCGCCGGCACCAATTCCAGCCCAAACTCCTCCCGCGCCTCTTCCGCATCCACCACCGGATCATGGACGGGGACGGTGGCGCCGTAGTCCTCAAGCTCGCGGACGATGTCGATGACGCGGGTGTTGCGCAGATCTGGAGTGTCTTCCTTGAAGGCGAGGCCGAGCACGAGGATGCGCGCCTTGGGGATGCAGACGCCGCGCTGGATCAGGCCCTTGACCACTTCATGCGCTACATGGGCGCCCATGGCGTCATTGAGGCGCCGGCCGGCGAGGATCATCTCGGGGTGATGACCCACGGCCTGGGCCTTGTGGGTGAGGTAGTAGGGATCGACGCCAATGCAGTGACCACCCACCAGCCCCGGGCGGAAGGGCAGGAAGTTCCACTTGGTGCCAGCGGCCTCGAGCACGGCTTCCGTATCCAGATCCAAGCGGTTGAAAAGCATGGCCAGTTCGTTGACCAGCGCAATGTTCACATCGCGCTGGGTGTTCTCGATGACCTTGGCGGCCTCGGCGACGGCGATGCTCGGGGCCTTGTGCGTACCCGCGGTAATGACCCCGGCATAGAGGGCATCGACGAAGTCGGCGACCTCGGGCGATGAACCGCTGGTCACCTTGACGATATCGGTCACCCGATGGGCCTTGTCGCCGGGGTTGATGCGCTCGGGGCTGTAGCCCGCATGGAAGTCCTCGCCATAGGTCAGCCCCGAGACCCGTTCGATCACCGGAATGCAGTCTTCCTCGGTGGCACCGGGGTAGACGGTGGACTCATAAATGACGATGGCGCCGGGCTGAATGACCTGACCGACGGTCTCGCTGGCCTTTAATAAGGGCGTGAGATCCGGGCGGCGGTGCTCATCGATGGGCGTAGGCACGGTGATCACGAAGACATTGCAGTCGCGCAGGCGGCTCATGTCGCTGGTGTAGCGGATGTCGTGGGCAACGCCCGCATCCAACTCGTCCACCGTCAGCTCATCGGTGCGGTCATAGCCTGCCTTCAGCTCACTGATGCGGCGTGGATCGATATCGAAGCCGGTGACCGGGTAGGCCTCGGCAAAGGCAGCGGCCAGCGGCAAACCGACATAGCCGAGGCCGATGACGGCGATCTTTGGGTTATCAGGTAAGTTCATTCGTGGCGTCCATGCGTGGGTTGAGAGCGGGGTTGCGTCGAGGGATACCCCGGCAAGTGGGCGGCGAGCTCTGCTGGGGGCTGCGGCAGATCAGTGAAAACCCGCCAGACGAGCCCGCTGCTCGGAAACACCACTACCCATGCGGTTAGCGCGATGAGCAGAAAGTAATTGCGCAGTGTGCGATTGCGGACATACCAGCGCTCGAGCTCGCCCTTGTAGGGCATGATCAGGGTGTCGTAGACCCAGTCGGGATCTTCAAAGCCCTCGTATAGGTCTTCTTCACCGCGGAAGATTATCGAGCCGATCCCGGACAGCCCCGGCGGCACCCGCACAATGTCCGCCTGAGCCTCCTCCGGAAACGCATCGAAACAACGCTGCGTCTGCGGACGGGGACCGATGACGCTCATCTCACCGCGCCAGATGTTGATGAGCTGCGGGAGCTCGTTCAGCTTGGTCTTGCGCAGGAAACGGCCCACTGGCAGCACGCGCGGGTCGCGCGCCACCGTAACGGTGCCCGTCCCGATATTGGGGCTATTCTTGAGCATGGTGGCGAACTTCAAAAGCCCGAACGGGCGGCCGCCCTGCCCCACGCGGTCCTGGCGGAAAAACACCTCGCCCTCGCCGGTCAGGCGCAGCACTATGGCAATTGGGATCAGCAAGGGTGCCAGCGCCAGAAGCGCCAGCGAGGAGAAAATCAGATCAAAGAATCGTTGCATACCGTCAGACTACATCCGTGAGTCCAGATACCGCCCGGTCTCTTTGTGAGCAAAATCCGGGAGCATCTCAAAGAACAGCTCCACCAGATCCGATTTCTGCCAGGTCCCGGTGGCGCGAAGGCGCGCGATCTCGGCGAGGAAATGATCGAGCTTGGCTTCATCAAACTCGGCTGGATTGCGGATCACGCCCAGGCGCTCAAAGCGCTGCCAGTCGATATCCTCGCCGTCGGTGTAGAACTCCTCGAAGTCCTTCTCGCCGGTGGTGTCGCTCGCAAAGAAATAGCAGGGCCATTGGCCTTTCGCGGCAAGACGTTCAACGCTCTGACGCGCTTCGTCCTCCGTCTCGCAGGGCACCGGCTCCAGACCGCGTGCGGCCAGATAGCGCACCGCGATTTCGGAGAATGTCATCAGATGCAGCCGCTCGCTGAGCTTGGGGAAGAAAATGTCACGGCTCTCCCCCAGCAGGCAGGAGAGCAGACAGAGCTCGCCCGACTCGGTGTCGGTCACGAAATACCGCCGCACGTCGCTCGGCGCGGAAATGGGCTGACGCTTCAGCAGCCGCTGATTGAATCCGTGCAACAGACTACCGTCTGAGAACGCCACATTGGCGAAGCGCGCCATGGAAACCGGCAGGGTCTGGCTCTCGCGCATCAGGAAGAGCTCCATGATGCGCTTGCTCGCGCCCATCATGTTGACAGGTGCGGCGGCCTTGTCGGTGGAGACACAGAAATACTTCGACGCGCCTTTTTCCCGCGCCCAGCGCGCCGTGGCGAGGGTGTTCTCGATGTTGACCTCCACCATGCGCATCAAGCTGTAGGGGTCTTTCTCAGACCGCACATGTTTAAGCGCCGAGAGGTTGAGCACATAGTCATACCCGGTGGGCTCGCGCATTAAAGCCGCGAAAGCGGTCGAGCCAGCATCCAGGGCAAACGTGCGGAAGTCACCATCGATGTAGCCAATACTTGATCGCAGGTCGCGGACCAGCTCGACCAGGTTGTTCTCGCTGATGTCCACCACATCCAGCGCGGCCGGATTGCGGCGGAAGATCTCTCGAGTGACCGCCTGACCGATCGTGCCTGCGGCACCGATGATCAGAAATCGGCTACCCGCCACTTTTTCGGTGAGCGCCGGCTCGTGCGCGGCGATATCTTCGTCAAAGAGCGGCGCGTCGCGGCCGATGAGGGAGAGCGTATTCATCGTTATTCCCGGAAATGAGACGGCTTATTACCGGTTCCAGCGTTGGTGGAACATCAAGCCGAGCAGGAAAAGGCGCCGTTGCGATGCTTTTTTGTCGATGCTGCGAAGCGAGTGGAATGCTTGATCCGCTGCATCCAGCAACTCTTGGGCATCGTCACGCGCGATGCGCCGACTGAGATCGTAGTCCGCCTCATGTCGGGCCTGCTGCAATTGGACAAACGCATTTGCAACATCAACCAGCGCGGGTGAGAGCGGCCGATCCAACAGGTCATTAGCAGGCACCGGCAGCTTTTTGCCATCGGAATTAACGATGGTCTGGCAGAAATCCTTCATGGCCCCGTGCTGACAGGATCGCGCCACTAAGCCACGGAGCTGATACTGGCCTTGTCCAGAGACGACCTCCCGGGCCACCGCGTCGAGTAAAAGATGGAACAACGCATAATAGGCAGTGGATACCGCCCGCCGAAGGCTGGCTTGTTTGGGCCTTTTCGGCTCGTGTCTTGCGAGTTGGTGGGCCTGGCCAAGCAAATCATCTGCCAGCGCCATAGAGACCTCCTTGTCTCAGCCGCCTCAGTTCTCGAGTCGGAAATAAGGCCAGACGCCAGGGGCAAGCTCAAAAACCCTAACCTGTATCTGTTTCTTGTATGCCTTAATGGCAGCCATGGCCCCCGGCTGCGCTGTCACGCCTTCGGGGACACGCATCCAGACCCACACCGCCTCATCACCGGTTGCATCCTGACCCCAACTAACGCGCAGGTTTTTAACGAAGTCAGGGGCATGCATCTGATTAAGCTCGGCCTCGAGCGCTTCCGGGCTTATGCCGGCCCGAGACAACTGTTCTGCTTGCATGTGGCCTCCGCGAACTCTTCAGGTACCCTCGACTCACATCGTACAACACACCCACGGCCGAGCGAGTCCGCTCGTCGGTCAACCACTTTGGGTCAGCCGCCCATCAGGCACTGACGAGGGCAGATTGACGATGCGGTCCTGCAGCCAGCGAGAGACTGCCAGGCCGTCGTGCTGGCAATGCTGGTACATGGGCAGATCGGTCATGAGCTCCCAGATGGGACGGGTCATGATGCCCTCGGCGTTGGTGGCCTGGAGCAGGGCATCGCGCTCAGTGCGATCCGCCATCAGGATGGCGTTCAGCCAGTAGTTGACCGTGGTACCGGGACGCTCGGTGATGAAGGTCTCGGGGCGATCGGCGAAAAAGGCCTCGTAGCGGGCGGCGACCTCGCGCTTGGCGGCAATCATCTCGGGCAGACGCCCCATCTGCGCCACGCCCAGGGCGGCGTTCAGGTTGGGCATACGGTAGTTATAGCCCAGCTCATCGTGGACGAACTCATAGGTGTGCGGGCGCTTGGCGGTGGTGGTGAGGTGCTTGGCGCGGGCGGCGAGATCCGGGTCATCGGTCAGGATCATGCCACCCCCGCCAGTAGTGATGATTTTGTTGCCGTTGAAGCTGAGTGTGCCGAGTCGGCCGATGGTGCCGGCGTGACGGCGGTTGATCGCGGTGTCCAGCTCGCCCGCTGTGTCGCCCGGCGAATCTACCCAACTCCCGAGGGCCTCAGCGGCGTCCTCCACCAGCGGTAGGCGATAGCGCTCGCAGATCTCAGCGATCGCTTCGATACGGGCCGGGTGGCCAAAGGTGTGCATCGGCAGCACCGCCGCAATGCGGCGGCCCGTGTGACGATTGATGGCACCCTTTCCGGTTACCTCTGCGGCGTCTTCCAGAAACCGCTCAAGCGCCTCCGGCGACAGCCCCAACGTGTCCTCATCCACATCCACAAACACCGGCGAGGCACCCGTGTAAGCCACCGCATTCGCCGTCGCGACAAAGGTCAATGCCTGCGTAATGACTTCGTCGCCGGGCTCAACGCCGGATAGGCGCAGCGCTACCTGAATCGCCGCTGTGCCATTGACCGTGGCTACGGCATGGCACGCGCCAGTAAACGCCGCCACTTGGCGCTCAAACTCGCCAATCAGCTCCCCAGCCGATGAGACGAAGTTGGAGTCAATACACTCGAGCACGCGCGCCTTTTCATCGCCGGCGAAGATCGGGCGATGCAGGGGCACGGGGCCATCGCCGTAGATGGAGCGGATGTTATTGATTAGGGTCATGAGGCTATGTGTGCCATTTGCGCTCCAACTTGCGGAGCTTAGGGAGGGCTATTCTGCGCTCGGCGCGAAGCTTACGGTGGGCAACATCAACGCGGGCCAGGGTCCTCTGGCTGTCACGGATAGTAGATGCTCTCGGGCAGCGCCGTAGAGAATTGATGCGCCGGTTATGCGCACGACTGTCTCACGCTCGTCCTCTGGCCAATCCGGTGATACCGAGAAGAAACCGTAAACCTCGACTTCAACGTCATAAGTGCCTGGCCCGAGCTCAGCCTCGTCCCGCATAATAGTCATCCGCAACTGATAGCGGTTTTCATCCTCGATATGCGGATAGAGTTCAATCTCAGTGTTTACCGCAGGTGAGCGCTCGAACTGCGGGTCGTCCTCCCCATCAGGCAACTGCGCATCCACCAGCAAGCGCTTGAAGAAATAGTTCTCAAGCTGCAATGGGGGTGTCACGACGACCTCCTGCCATCGGCTTCTGTAAACCGGTTTTCGTGAAACCGCCCAACAAACGCTTTGGTTCCTTTGCCGGCTTCGGGTCGGCAGACCATTGGCGGTTATCAACCGGCTCGTTCAGCCTAACCTCCAACTCACCACCAACTGCCCGGGCAAGCTTGACCATGGTCTCGAGCGTGACGTTTCCACTGCCACGCAGGACTTTGGTGATATAGCCGCGGCTGACCCCAATCTGGCGCGCAAGGTCAGCTCGACTCATCCCCTGCCGGTCCATCCGCTCGCAAAGATCCTCGGTGAACTCGAGCGAGACTTTTTCTACCCAGTATGCGTCGCCGGTCTTCGCTTCCTCTAGCAGATCTGTAAAACTCCGCTTACTCATCGCTTACCTCCAGCGTGTTGTCACGCTTCGCGGCTTGGTACTGCGCCATATACCGCTTCGCGGTGCCGATTTCCTGGCGAGGCGTCTTTTGCCCCTTCTTAACGAAGCCATGTGTGCAGACGATCACCCGTCCACTGTCGTAATACCAGAGGACTCGGAGGGAGCCGCGTATGAACTCGTAAACTCCGTCGTCCAGACGCTTACTGGCGTCTGTGTTGTGCCTTGGGGGACCACTTATCGCCGCTTTCTCCAACAAACTCACCATACGGTCCCGATCTTTGACCAAGTTGGCCTCCAGCTCGTCGAAAAACTCCAGCAACAGGCAGTCACCTCGATCGCGGCAGACGGCCAGCAGCTCAAACTTGCCTTTCCATGGCATTTTCAGGAGGTGCATTGTTAACTCTCAGGTAAACACTCGTCAATACTCTGCGGTGATAGGCCTCTCATGCCTCCGGCTCCTCCTCCACTTCCCGCTTCACCTTCGGCGCCGGGGGCACCCAGGCTTTGAGGTGCTGGCCGACGTGCTCGTAGAAGGTCGGGACGAGAGCCTCCAACTGCTCGACGAACTTGCGCTTGCCGCCGAAGGCGCGGGCGTCATCGGCCTCCATCCAGATGACAAAAGATGTGGGCGGCGTGTTAGCGGTGCTGTCATCGTCGATGGCGATGGGATCATCGCGCAGCGCTGACAGCGTTTTCGCGGTCTCGGCAGAGCCGCCACGGCGCCTTGCCTGGATCCAGACCCTGGCGTCACCCCCGTCCTCGCCCACCGGAATCTGGCGAGTCAGCCAGTTCACTCGGGCCTTGGTCGATTTCCTGTCCGCTGGGGCGTCGAGGGTCATCTCGCAGGTGATCACGCGACGGTTGAGGTCCGCCACGATCTCCATCGGTGCCGCCGCGTGTGGCACGACGATCTGCGAGGTCAGGCGTTTGTCATTGCAAAGGGCGACGCAGTCATCAGCCAGGCGCTTTTTGGGGTCGCGTTTGTGAGCCCGGGGCAGCTTGAGGTCGACACGGGCGCGCACCAGCGGCCAGAGTTTGAGGCAGAGCTCGCGCTGTTCCTGGTGCCAGCTCGAGACGGTGTTCACCACCTCGTCTGCCGTGCGATTCAGTCGGGCATCGGATCGGCATCGCTGCACCAGATCGCCCCACTCGGCGTTCATCTCGGTAAAGCCCTTCACCCCGCTCTTGTCACTATCGAAGTAGGCGACGACCTCCCCGAGGATGTAGTGCTGGTCGGCGTCCTCGATCCCCTCGCTCTCCAGCAGCAGCTCGGCCTGGGTGAGCAGATAGGTCCACGACCAGTGATAAAGACTCACGCTCTGGGTCAGCCGGCCATCCACGGCCACCGGGTGGTGTTCTGGCAATGCGGTGAACTGGTTGCTGATGGTGATGACCGCATCGAAGCCATGCGTCCGAGCCCGGCGCAAGTAGTCCAGGAGCTGCTGCTCATCGAGCTCGGCATTATTGACCTTGGCCTCGACCAGCGCCTTCCAGGTCTTCTTGCCCGTGTTGAGGACGATCGCGCCATCGGGCCTGCGATCGTCGTTTTTCTTGCCCCGGGACTTCTCATCCGGGAAGACGACCTCGGTCCACGCCTCGAGCCTAGCGCGCTGCCCCACCCGATGCCCGAGCGACTCAAGCATGACCTTGCGGTACTCATGCACCGCCGTCAGCGCGGAGAGGAGGATAGAGACACCCCGCCTCTCCAGTGCGTTGTCCGCAACGCTCGGGATCAGCCGGGCGGGCTCGCCTTTGAAGCCGTGCGAGGTTTGTTCGATGCGATTGGCAAGTGGCATGACTGACTCCTTGTCGCTTTGTTCCAACCCTTGGCCGGGGATTCATGCCTCAACCACCAGACACCGATTCGCACCGTCGGACTAACCGGGGACAACCTCATGAGACTGCACAGCTAGCGACTGGTTATGCCTTACCAGAGACAAACTGCTGCAGCACCCTATACGCTTCCCGGGTTGCTTGTTCCAGGTTCATTCCGGACTTGGAAAACCTGGCGTCCTTTCGAAGGGCACTGCCAGACTTTCCTTTGCGGAGGGTTACAGCCCACGTCCCATCGTTATTCTTAATGCGTGACAGCTCAAGATTGCGATTTCGGGAGACGCCATTCCAAAGCTTCCCGTTCGCCAAAATATGCTCATCCCAGTCGGCCGCTATATGAACTTTTTTTCATCATAATTTGTTGTCATTTATTCAGAGTTTTTGCACCAAGCAAACATTCGTATACCCGAGTGTCTCTATCAAATCAGCTCTGAGGCGTCACGCAGGCGATGGGCAGTCGCAGGTAAGCCAGCCCGCTCGAGATAGTCCGAGAAATCTGCTGCGCCCGTATTCGGTCGTTTCCGCCGTGCTCGCATCTGCTTAAACGCGCTTATCGCGGTGACTGGATCTAGATCCCACTGGTTAACAATAAAGGTGTCAGGATCAATTGCTTCGACGCCAAACTCAAAGAGCACGCTTTCTGGGAAGTGCTTCAGATTTGTGGTGACGATACAGTCAGCATGCCCAGTGATTGCCGCTGCGAGCACATGCCGGTCGTTAAGATCAGGCATAATCAAACTCTCTTCCACAGGCAACCAAGCCGATTCTTTCACTTCCCAATCTGGTATCGCACTACGCATGCTATCCCGCCTAGTCCCAAGCCTACCCCTGAGGTCTGGTCGGTTTTTTTCAAGCGCCGCAATCCATTCATCCTCTATCCTGGCTGTCCACTTAGCGGCATAGAAACCTGCCACTGCTAAACTCAACAGCGAATCGGCGATAGCGATAGGGTAGAGAACGCATGCATCCAAAAGTGCTGTATAGCGAAAGTAGCCCGCCATCAATCGTCGAGACCAAGCTCTCTTTCATTTTCAGCCATGCGCTCGAGCGCTACATTTTGCCCTTCACGCATCTGTTTCGCGTAGGCCACGAGATCGTCGAAAGCAACCCGTCGATGAGAGCCAACCTTGCGACAGGGTAACTGGCCCTTTTCGATCTCTTTAATCACAAACGGTCTCGATACGTTGAGAAAGTTCGCTGCCTGGACCGTTGTCATTTCCTGCTGAGAAGGCATGAGGGTGACGGCACGCCCCTCACTCATTTCTCCCAGTAACTGCCCAATCACTTTTAGCGCTGCGGGTGGCAGCTCAACAGTCGGCTGCTCATCAGTATCGGTCTGCAGGGTAATGGCCGCAGCACGCGAGTGGTCAAGCGCCGCCATGATGCACCGCTGAGCTGCTAGCGCCATCTCCCTGTCACGGGGAGTAAGACCTGACAGAGAAATCTCATGATTTTTATCTACAACCCCCATCGAATCAACCTCAGAAGTTCCAAGACACGAATATTATGTGCAATAAGTGCAACAAACGCAACACTTACCTTGCTTCCGGTCGGTCACAGAGTGACCTCTGCATACCGAGACACTTCCGACAGCCAAACCCTCTCATGACTACGGCCGGCATCACGACTCATACCGGTCGTGCTTCTGCCAGTACCGCTTCCCTTGATTTAGGGGGCAGCGCTTTTGGTGTGACAACGTCTACCGGAACACCCAGTAACGTCAGCAGTTCATGCCTGATCGCCCCGATGTCAAATAAAGTGGCGTTAGGGGACGGATCAATCAGGATATCCAAATCGCTGGCATCAGTATCCGCACCGTGTGCGACCGAACCAAAAACCCGAGCATTGTGCGCGCGATGAGACTCAACGACCTGTCTGATCGCAGCGCGATGCAAATTCAGTGCTTCTGACGGCTTCATTGCAGCAACTGCCTCACTCCGTTGACGCGTCTTAGTCTTGGTCGAGCTCATTGACGTCGAGCAGCTCAGGGACGAGTACTTCGAGTTTTTCGTAGAGAGCGTCAAGTGACTCCGCCTCGGCAACGAGGCCGGGCACGTCATCAGAGGTCGCAACCCAAACGCCTGCATCATCGTCCCACATGGATCGAACAATGTAGCTTGTCTCCATCACTGCCGCCCTCGCTGATGCACTCGCTAAGGTCTGAACGCGCTGCAAACACGCCATGCGCTGACGCAATCAGCTTGAACCCCTGGCGGCCAGGAATTTTTCAATCGTAGCCTTATCGCCCCACTCATGGGCGCCCAACATGCGCATCATTGCGACCGATGTTGCCTCGAGCTCGCTCGCAAAAGCATGGCCGCTTTCTAGCGCATCTGACAGAACTGAGGAGCTCTCAATATACTCATGAACCATTTGATTGCGTAACCGCCGAACAACCATCCACTGCTCAGCCGAGCTCACCAGGCCCAGATTTTCGGCTCGATCAAGGTTATCGATCACGGCCCCCACGGACTCACCCAGGGCGTCGAGCAGTTCAGGCAGCAGACGATTACCAAGCGTGTCTTGGAGTCGGCCGAAACGGCTTACAAAGGCGTCTACCTGTTCAGAATCTTCTATGTCATCAGTCAGACGTTGTGCGCGCTCAGGCGTCATTGGCTGACTGAATACGCGGCCATTAGTTATCAGAAGATGATCGGTCTCTTTGATGATCACCCGACTTAAAAACGCTAACCGTGCTCGCTGGGCGGGATCAGTCACGACAGCGTAACCCCTTCTTGTGCAGCGATTTCGTGAACTGGCGTTGTTGTCAGGTTCGGGGCAGATAGCACAACATCAACCGAGCGGCCGTGCATATGGCGGCTGATCTTCGCTGATAGCTGCGCTGAGAGCATTGCGGGACGCTCAACCGGCTCGGGCAAAACGACCAACAGATCCACATCGCCGCCACGCGCATCATCATCCAGACGCGACCCAAAGAGTTGGACAGTCGCGTCATCCCCGCAAACCGCAGACACTACCTGACGAATGGCAGCGACTTGCTGATCCGTCAGCCTCATCGCCCCTGCGCCTGCGCATCAGGGGTCACACGCCGGCGCAATTCCGCGATCTCGGCCTGCAGTGCCTCGTACTCCGCCTCTTTCCGGCGCAGGAACTGCCAAGTCATGCGGGTTTTCTCCTCAATACCCTGGGGCGTGAGCAGATAGGCGTAGCGCATCTTGCGCGGGTTGTGCTGAAAGTTCTGAAGCTTCACAAGTCCCTTGTCCATCAGCGCGCGCAGACAATAATTCGTTTTACCGAGGCTCACACCCAGCTCGCGAGCCAAGGCGCGCTGGCTGAGATTGGGATCGGTTTCAAGAGCTTGGAGCGCGCGCAGGGCCAGCGCTTCATCAAGTGATGCGGTCGTATTAGTCACTGTTTTTACTGACTTTTCTGGGGTAGAGGCGGGTAGTCAGGCACGCTACCGCCGTGTCGCGCCCATCGATTTTCTGAGGCAACGGTTCGAAGTGTGAACGAAGTCACAGGCCCGGGTCAAAGGCCGACACCACCGGTGCTTGAGCGTGGTGCATGCTAACCGCCAACGCGCGTGAGGAACTCGCCCGGGCTGGCCGAACAGTTTGCTGTAGCTGATCTCCTGGGCGGGGTGGTGGCAGAGGACCTCATGCGCCGCCACCGTCCTCAATCTCAACTCACGAGACCTTGGTGTTTTGGTGATAATATGCATAGTACATCAACAACGTGCGGGGCTACTCCATGAGCCGACTGACCATTACTTTGGATGATGATCTTCATCGCGCACTCAAAGAAGCCTCTGCGCGCCAGGGCCGCTCGATTGGCAAGCTGATTGAGGAGAGTCTGCACCTGCGAGGCATTAAGCCGACTGAGGATGCGAGGGCGTTGGTTGAGCGAGCGCGTTCGCATGCGGGGCTTAGCGAATCAGAGGCGCTCGAGGTTGCTGACAGCGAGGTCCGCCAAGCCCGCCAGACACAATGAGACGCGTTGTCGTCGATACCAACGTTTTGGTTGCGGGACTGATAACGGCCGATAGGCAAAGCCCAACGGCACGCGTTGTGGATGCGATGCTCAACGGCCGACTGCTGTTTTTGCTCTCCCCCGCGTTGCTCTCGGAATATCGAACAGTACTTTTGCGACGAAAGCTCGCCGCGCTGCACGCACTTAATGCGGCTGAGGTTGATCAGCTTCTCACCGAATTGACGCTGAATGCGCTCTGGCGGGAGCCAGTGACAGACGGGCATGCGCCAGATCCGGGGGATCATCACTTGTGGGCGCTGCTTGATCACGAGCCGCAAGCAATCCTTTTGACGGGAGACCGACGACTCATCGACGCAGCGTACGATTTACCCGCCAACGCGCTCAAGAAACCCCACCGGGTCTGCCGAAAACATGCCGAAATGCTCCGGGGTGAGAATGACGGGGATGGCGTCGGGGGTTTGTTCAACAAAGGCGGTGAGGCCCTTGCGGGATTTTCGCCGCCCGGATTTGACTTCAATGGCATAGAGCGCGCCGCGGTGTGCATAGACGAAGTCCACCTCGGCCTTGCCCTCGCGCCAGTAGTACAGAGCCCCGGGCTGCTGGGCGAGCTCAGCGCCGACGGCAAGTTCGAAGACCCGGCCGCGCTGCTCGGGATCAGCCAGTATCCGAGCGCTTTGATGCATGGTGTAGAGCGCGGGGCACGCAGGCAGCATTTTCGGGCTGGAGCTGCGGCTCCGCCACGCCTTCGCCGAGTACTTGGCCAGCGTGTGAAACATGAACGCACTCTCATAGAGGCTGATGTAGTGCTTGATGAGATCGGTATTGCCACGATCCTGGAGCTGGCCGAGCAGTTTGGTGTAGCTGATCTCCTGGGCGGGGTAGTGGCAGAGGATCTCAAAGGCCTGTCGGAAGAGCGCCGGCTTGCCGACGCGCTCGAACTGCAGAATGTCCCTGCCGATCACCGTTTCCACGATGGCGTCTTTTAGATAGGCATACCAGCGATCGTGATCCCCCTCGAAGGCGACGGCCCCGGGGTAGCCCCCATAGGCGAGATAGCGCTCGAGGTCATACGCGAAGGCGGCCTGCAGCTCGCAAAAGCGCCAATGGCCGAGGCGCGTTAACTCAAAGCGCCCGGCAAGGGACTCGGTCACGCCGTCCTGGATCTGCACCGCGCTTGAGCCGAGCAGCACGACCCGGAGGCGCTCCTCCGGGTCGTGCTGCTCGGCGGGCCTCGGCGTCCCAGAGCGCTTTCACCGTCTCGGGCCAGTTGGGGATTTTCTGGACCTCATCGATGGCGAGCAGCGCGTTGGGGCCAAGGAGTCGCGCGTGCTGCCACTGCTCGCGCAGCCACTGGGCATCACCTGCAAGCAGATCATCGGCACTGGCGTAGTGTGCCGGCGCCGTCTGCTGATCGATAAGCTGTTGGATACCCGTGGTTTTACCCACCTGGCGTGGGCCAACGACAACCTGGATCAGGGGAGCAGCCTCATTGAGACGATCGGTCAGCTCGGTCACAAAGCGCCTTCTGTAATGCACCGACATAGACCCCATTTCAATAGATTGGTCTATTAATTTTAATAGATCGGGCTAGCGAAACAACCCACTGCGACGGCGCTCACAACATCGACGCTAGGCGCTCGCGCATGCTGGGCGACATGGCGTCATTCGTGGTCCGGCCCAACGGCATCCTGCAGTACGATATGTTCATCAACGGCAAGCGCTTTCGTGAAGGCACCGGGCTGCCCGACACGCCGGCCAACCGTCAGCGCATGCGGCGCAACGTCCGCCGCCTCAACGCCGAGCTCGAGACGGGCGCGTTCAACTACGCGAAGTGGTTCCCCGACAGCAAAAAGATCGAGGCCGCCGAGCGTCTGCTGCGTGAGAACCGCAGCGATGACCCGGGGCAGCGCTTCGGCCGCTACGCCTGGAGCTGGTATGCGATGTGCAAAGGCGACTGGAAGCCCGCCTACCGCACCCGGGTGGCCCATAACCTGCGCGGTCATATCGTCCCCTTCCTCGGTGACTACCCGGTGGACCAGGTCGACGAGCGCGCCCTGCGCACGTTCCGCCAGAGCCTGCTGGAGCAGACCCGGCCCAACGGCCGACGGGCATTCAGCAACAGCCGCATCACCAACCTGATGGCGCATATCTCGGCGATCATGAACCTGGCCGAGCGCGAGCTGGGGATCAACAATCCGATCAAATACCTGCCGCGGCTGCCGGACGACCGCAAGGACCCCCAGCCCCTGACCGTCGAGCAGGTCCACGCCTTTCTGCGCGCTGTCGACCCACGCATGCGGCTTTACTTTGAGGTGCGCTTCTATACCGGGCTGCGCACCGGCGAGATCAACGGCCTGCGCCTGCGCGATCTGGACCTGCCGCGCAACCGCCTGCGGATCCGGGTGGCGCTGACCGACGGCATGCTGCAGATGCTCAAAACGCGCCGCTCACGGCGCAACATCCAGCTCGCCCCCCGACTCGGTGAGGCCCTGGCGGCCTATGTCGGCGAGCGTCACGGCGCCGGCATGCTCGCGCTGTTGCGCGGTGGCGTCCCCGAGCAGCCCGAGGGGTTCAACCCCGATGCGGTGGAAGTGCGGGACCGCGCCCGTCAGCGCCTCGACCCCGACGACCCGGGGGACTTCGCCAACAACCCGCGACTGGTGGTCCCGGATGCCGCCAACCCGAGGTACCCACTCGATGGGCTGCTATTCACCGACTTCGAAGGCCAGCCGCTGGATCCGTCGCAGGTCTCGAAAGAGTTCTGGCTGCCGACCTTAAAGCGCCTGGGCCTGGAGCGGCGCCGCGTCTACGAAACCCGTCACACCGCCGCCGTGCTGCATCTGGCCGCCGGCGAGAATCCTCTGTTCGTCTCACGGCTGCTCGGCCATGCCGACTCGGCCATGCTGTTCAACGTCTACGCGCCGTTCGTCCCGAACATCATGGGCCGGGATGGCGAAGCGTTCGAGGCCCTGATGACACGTTGAGCGGAATCCCCTGCTAGCCCCGTGCCACTGAGGCCTCGGGAAAGACCATGGTCTGCGGCTGTTTCATGATCTCAAGCAGCAGCATGACCCGGTCCTCGCCGCGCCGGCCGTAGAAAAGCCCCTCGTGACCCGCGAACGCCCCTTCCTGGATCACCAGACGATCGCCCTTCTGATAGTCGGCCTGAGGTGTCGGGATACAGCCCACCTCATCGACGTTGCGCCGCAGGCAGTCAATGACCGGCTCCGGGACCGGCGGGACATGATCGCCCCAGCGAACCATGCCGGCGACGCCCCGGGTCGAGCGGATCGGCGCCCAGTTCTCGGTGAGATCGTCGAGATGGACGAACAGATAGCGCGGGAACAGCGATTCGATCAGCGTCGTCATGCCCCCCGAGCGCTTGCGGCGCACACGGTGTTTAGGCCGGAACACCTCAAACGCCTGATGGTCGAGGTGCAGCTCGGCGCGCTCATCCTCGCGCGGTTTACAGTAGATGGCATACCAGCGTTTCAACGTTCGTCCCCCGGACGTTCAGTCCGTGAACATTCGATGGCGGCAATATGCCGGGCGACGAGCGGTATAACAACCCCCACCCTCGGCCCGCCCGCCCCCACTGGCGAGTCACGGCACCAGCCGGTATCGTTCGTGGCCATGAAGATTCTTGTCACCGGCGCCGCGGGGTTCATCGGCTATCACACCTGCGAACAGCTCCTTGCCCGCGGCGATACCGTGGTGGGGCTCGACAACCTCAACGATTACTACGATGTCAGCCTTAAAAAAGCACGCCTGGCGCGTCTGATGGCCCACGAGGGCGACGGGCCCGGCGGTTTCCGATTTGAGCGGCTGGATCTGGCCGACGCGCCGGCCATGCGGGCGCTGTTCGAGCGCGAGGGCTTTGATCGGGTCATCAACCTGGCGGCCCAGGCGGGCGTGCGCTACTCGCTGGACAACCCCCAGGCCTATGTCGACAGCAACGTGACCGGGTTTATGAACGTGCTCGAGGGCTGTCGGCACACCGGCGTCGGGCATCTGGTCTATGCGTCCACCAGCTCAGTCTATGGCGCCAACACCCATATGCCGTTCACCGAGCATGAGCCCGCCGACCATCCGCTGGCCATTTACGGTGCGACCAAACGCGCCAATGAGCTGATGAGCCACAGCTACGCGCACCTCTTTGGCCTGCCCTGCACCGGGCTGCGGTTTTTTACCGTCTATGGCCCCTGGGGCCGTCCCGACATGGCGCTGTTCCTGTTCACCCGAAAGATCCTCGCCGGCGAGCCCATCGAGGTGTTCAACCACGGCCATCACCAGCGGGATTTCACCTTTGTCGAGGACATTGCCGAGGGCGTGGTCCGCGCCTGCGACGAGCCCGCCACCGGCAACCCGGACTGGGACAGCAACGCCCCCGACCCGGCCACCAGCACCGCACCGTGGCGGTTGTTCAATATCGGCAATAACCAGCCCGTGCAGCTGCTCGACTACATCCGCGTCCTCGAGGAATGCCTCGGCCGACGCGCTGAAATGCAGATGCGCCCGCTGCAGCCCGGCGACGTGCCCGACACCTGGGCGAGCGCCGACGACCTCAAGAACGCCGTCGGCTATCAGCCCTCCACCCCGGTGGAAGAGGGCGTGCGCCGCTTCGTGGACTGGTACCGGGACTACTATCAGGTCTGATCCGCGTCCGGTTGCTCGCGATACGCGCGCGCATTGGCGAGAAATTCGCGGATGAACGCGGCAAACACGCCCAGCATCAGGCCAAGGATGGCGCCCAGGGCAAGAATAAGGCGGGTACTCGCGTTCGTAGGCTGAAGCGAGCGACTTGCTATGAAGCTGGCTTCAGTGGGTTGAATGTTTTCTAAGCGCCCCTGGACGTTGGCAATTTCTCGCTGCCTGTTGGCGATATCGTTTTCGCGCTCGGCCTCCATGCGCTGGAGTGCGGCTCGCTGTTCACTGACCGTGCGCTGCTGTTCGCGAATCTGACGGTCAAAGCGCGCCATAAGATCCTCCTGCTCCTCCCGTATCTGCGCCTTGATGTCACGCTGTTCATCCTTCGTGCGCTCCATTTCGCTGATGCGGTTCTGGAGGTCTTTGCGACGTTCATCCAGGTCGAACCGCCGTTCGTCGATCAGCTGATCCAAACGCTGCTGCAAAGCACTCACCTCCTGGGAGCCCATGAATAGCCCGAGTAGACCTTCATCACTCCCGCCTCGGAGTCCACGTCGCTGAGTCTCGCGCAAATCGGCTAACAGATTCCGGGTGGTTGATATCCGTTCATCCAACACATCAGCACGTTCATCGAGCCGGTCAAGACGGGCCTGTGCTGACTCCTGCTGGTCATTCGCTTTAGCGATTGCACGATCCGCGCTCCTTATCCGTGAGCGCAGCTCCAGCTCTCGCTCATCACGGGCCGTCTGGAGGCTCTCAATCTGATCCTCAGCAGCGGCTATCGCGCGTTCCCGCTGTCCGCGCCTTGCCCTGAGCACTCGCTCATCTCGGGTCAATTCCAACTCATCCTCGAGAGAGCTCTGCTGACGATCCAAATCGTTGCGCAGCGCCTGAATATCACGTTGTTGTATTTGCTCTAACCGATTAAGCACCAAGCTGTGGAGCTGTGAGATCTCTCCACCTCTCTCTAAACCTCCTGAAGAGGTAAGTAGCACGATAGAGCTCTCTTCTTCACCCGCAAGAGAAACATCGGGCACTCCACCGGACTCATCGCCGAGCTCTTCTGCCAGCTCAGCGCGAGCAGTGGGCACAATAGTATTGTTCAGCCGGCTCCGTGTCTGAGCCGGTGTTTCGACAAGACGGGACTCCCCTTCATCATTCTCACCGGCAGGCAACCGCCCAATTTCGATCGCACTGGTGTATTCATACACAGGCTCCCTCGTCGTCGCATAAACAAGCGACAACGCAACCACAACCGCAGCGACCCCAAGAATCAGATACTTTTGTCGCACCAACAGATTCCAAAGATCATAGAGACTGATTTCATCGTCCGCCGGATAGGGTCCTGCAATGGGGAAATCCGTTTCCTGCGTCCGGCGATTGGCGGGGTAGCGACCCTCCGTTCCTTGCTCGTCAGTCATTACTCTTGACTCTCCCTGAGTATCAGTCAGTCAGCCGATCGGCCAACGCCTTTCCGATCCGCGTCAACCGCTCCACCGCCTCGGCCCGCTCCGCTGCCAGATCCGCACTGCCCGGATCACCGAGATACTCCAGATAGATCTTGAGCTTGGGCTCGGTCCCGCTCGGGCGGATGCTGACATGGCAGTGGCCGGCAAGGTCGAACTGGATCAGGTCATTGGCGGGCAGCGGGATGGGCTCGGGGTCGCTGCCATCCGGGGCATGGCGCTCAGCCGCGCGATAGTCATGCACGCGGTGCACGGCCAGCCCGGCGATGTCGGTGGGCGGCGCCTGCCGCAGCTCACGCAGCCCGGCCGCCATGCGGGTATGGGCATCCCCGCCCTCGAGCTTGAGGTTCACCTGCCGGTTCACCGACAGGCCATACTGTCGATACAGACCCTGCAGGCGCGCATACAATGTCGCGCCGGCGGCGCGGGCCTCGCGGGCCATCTCGGTGACCGCGACGGCGGTGGCGATACCATCCTTGTCGCGGACCCGCGGCGTGGGACAGAAACCGATCGAATCCTCGTAGCAGTAGAGGAACCGATCGCCCGCCGCCTCGCGCTCGAGGGCACGGTTCCAGAGCCATTTAAAGCCGGTCAGGGTCTGCTCGGCATCGATACCGCGGGCCGTGGCGATGCGCTCAAGCAGCCGCGAACTCACCACGGTGTTCATGACAAACCACCGGCCGCTGGGCGATGGGCCGGCGGTATCGATGGCCCGGGCCATCAGGTAGTCACCCAGCAGGACACCGGTCTGATCACCCATCAGCACCTGCCACTGGCCGCCGTCATCCGGCAGCGCCACGCCCAGGCGATCGCCATCCGGGTCGGTGGCCAGCGCGATATCCGCGTCCACGTGCTGAGCCAGTGCGATGAGCCGATCCAGCGCGCCGGGCTCTTCCGGGTTGGGGAAGCGCAGGGTGGGGAAATCCCCATCCGGGGCCGCCTGTTCGGCCACTTCATCGCACTCGATGCCGCCCTGATCCGCCAGCGCGGCCTTGACCGCATCGCCGGCGACGCCGTGCATGGCGCTATAGGCCACCCGCAGGGACGTCGACGCCGCCCCGGCCGCGGTGGCGGTCGCGGTTGCCTGGCGGTGCGCGGTGCGCAGTGCATCGCCGTGCACCCGCCAGTAGGGGCAACGCTCGCTGGCGAGCGCCTCATCGGCGCTCAGCTGCGGGATCTCGACGCCAGCGGGCAGGGCCGCCAGGGCCTGCGCGATCCGCTCGTCGGTGGGCGGGACGATCTGCACGCCGCGCGCGCCATAGACCTTATAGCCGAGGTATTCCGGCGGGTTGTGACTGGCGGTGAGCACCAGTCCGGCGGCCGTCTGGAGCTCCAGCGCCGCGAATGCGACCAACGGCGTCGAGGCGACAGCGTCAAAGACGTGGACGCCAAAACCGGCGCCGGCGAGGGTGCGGGCCGCGGTCTCGGCCAACGCGGCAGAGCCATGGCGGGCATCATAGCCGATCACCACGCCCCGCTCCGCGGCATCGGGCACCTCGGCGCGCAACAGATCCGCGAGCACCGCGGTCACCCGCTGGATGAGGCGATGGTTCATATGCGCGGGACCGGGGCCGTTCAGCCCGCGCAGACCGGCGGTGCCGAACCCCAGGGGCGGCTCGAAGCAGGCGCGCAGACCGGCGACGGCGTCCCCCGCCGCGCCATCACCCGCCTCGACCCGCTGGATGCGGGCATCGAGGTCGGCGCGGGTCACGGGGTCCGGATCGGCATCGCGCCAGGCCCGGGCCCGGGTCAGAAGCTCAGGCGTGGCGTCGCTATCCATTGGCGTCGTCGATCAGCTCGGCGTAGCCATCGGCGTCGAGCAGTTCACCCAGCGACCCGACATCCACCATGCGCATGGTGAAAAGCCAGCCCTCGCCGTAGGGATCGGTGTTGACCTGCTCGGGGTCGTCGGTCACCGCCTCGTTGACCGCGATGATCTCGCCGTCCACCGGGGCATAGATATCCGAGGCGGCCTTGACCGACTCCACCACCGCGCAGGCGGCGCCGGCCTCGACCGTGCCTTCCTCCGCTGGCAGCTGGACGAACACCAGATCGCCCAGCTCGGCCTGGGCATGATCGGTGATCCCCACGGTGACCACGCCGTCACCCTCATCACGCAGCCATTCATGGGTCTGCGCGTAGCGCAGATCCGCCGGAATCTCACTCATTCAATCATCTCCTGTTGCGGGTCCTGCAGCGGCTAATCCCGGCACAGGGGCGGCAGTTCCCCCGCCGCACCGGTGCCCTGCTTGAGCAGCAACCGCCGCGCCGGTGGGCACAGATCCAGTGCCGTCAGGCCGATGTTACGGATCGCCGCGAGCGGCGGCGAGGCGTTCGAGAAAAGCCGCACCAG
The DNA here is from genome assembly GCF_000485905.1 of Spiribacter curvatus. Classification (NCBI taxonomy): domain Bacteria; kingdom Pseudomonadati; phylum Pseudomonadota; class Gammaproteobacteria; order Chromatiales; family Ectothiorhodospiraceae; genus Spiribacter; species Spiribacter curvatus. Next base: position 1,867,847 of record NC_022664.1, read on the forward strand.
CCCGTCGGTAAAGCCAAAGGTGCGTCGATAGTCGCTCTGCCGCGACTGGGCGTAGGCGGCGAGGCGCGCGTCATCGCCCGGATCACCGCCGCCGCTCAGGCCGTCCGCCAGCGCCGCGACGTCGCGCAGGGCCAGGTTGAGGCCCTGGCCACCCACCGGGTGCAGCGCGTGAGCGGCGTTGCCAAGGATGACCGCGCGGTCGATGGCAAACGCCTCGGCGGTGACGGCCTTGAGCGGATAGACATGGCGCTCGCCCACCGCCTCGAGGCGACCCAGCCGCCAGCCGAACGCCTGCTGCAGGCGCTCGAGGAAGGCCGCATCGCTGGCGTCCTCGGCCATCGCGCGGGCATCGTCGGTGGCGAGCGGCCAGACGATCGACACGCTGCCCGCGCTCGCCGGCAGGACCGCCAGGGGCCCCTCCGGCGTAAAGCGCTCGTAGGCGACGCCGTTGTGCGCGAGCTCGGCGCGGACGTTGGCGATGATCGCGCTCTGGCCGTAATCGCGCGTCTGGGTGTGGATACCGAGCGCCTCGCGGGTCGCCGACTGCACCCCGTCCGCCACCACCAGCAGTCGTGTGGTCAGGGTCTGCTCACCGGCATCGGTCGTGATGCGCACCTTGCGGCCGATCATCCGCGCGGCCTCGTCGTCACCGTCGGCGGCGTACTGCGGGTGGCTGTCGATGATCCGGGCCGGGCAGTAGAGGCTCGCCGCCTCGGCCATGGCGGGCCGCAGGGCGGCGCCAAGGACCCGGTTGGGGGCGACATGGCCCAGCGCCGGCAGCCCCTCCGCCTCGGCGCTCAGCCGGGTGAAGCCGCCGTGGCCGCGATCGGAGACATGGATGCGCTGGATCGGTTCAACGCCCGGCTCGATGGCCGACCATAGTCCGAGGTTGGTGAAAAACCGCCGCGAAGTGGGGGCGAGCGCGGTATGCCGCTCGTCAAAGCTCGGCTGACCGTCGGACTGCGGGGGCACTGGCTCGACCACCGCCACGGCCAGGCCACTGCCGCGCAGCGCCACCGCGAGGCTCGCGCCCACGAGACCACCACCGGCGATCAGCACATCATAGGAATGATCGGATGACATCGGCGCGCCTCCCCGCAACCCAGCAATACCGCGATGATACGCCCCGGTGGGGCGGGCGACCACTGACCGGAATCAGGCCATCGCCGCCTCGATGGCCTCGACCGACTTCGGCACCGCGGCGGTGAGGTTTTCATGACCATCGCCGGTGACCACGCAGTCATCCTCGATGCGCACGCCAATGCCCTGCCAGCGGGCGTCCACCGGACTGCCCGGCGGGATGTAGAGCCCCGGCTCCACCGTCACCACCATACCGGGCGCCAGGGTCAGCCATTCGCCGTCGCGGCGATAGCCACCGACGTCGTGCACATCCATCCCCAGCCAGTGACCGGTGCGATGCATGAAATAGCGCCGGTAATCGCCCGACTCGATCAACGCATCGACCTCGCCCTCCAGCAGGCCCAGATCCACCATGCCCTCGACCAGCACCCGGGTGGCGGCCTCGTGGGCGGCGTTGAAGGTCTCGCCCGGGCGGACCCGCTCGAGGGCCGCCTGCTGGGCGGCCAGCACCACCTCGTAGACCACGCGCTGCGCGTCACTGAAGCGCCCGTTCACCGGCACGGTCCGGGTGATGTCGGCGGCATAGCCATCGAGCTCGACACCGGCATCCACCAGCAGCAGATCGCCATCACGCAGGGCATCACCGTTGGCGATGTAGTGGAGCACACAGGCATTGGCGCCGCCGCCGACAATGATCGGATAGGCCGGCTCGCCATTATGGCGGCGGAAATCGTAGAGCAGCCCCGCCTCGACCTCGTACTCCGCCATACCGGGGCGCAGGGTCTCCATCAATCGGGTATGGGCGGCGGCGGAGATCCGCGCGGCCTCGCCCATGCGCTCGATCTCGGCGGGGGATTTCACCTGGCGCAGGGCATGGACCAGCGGATCCAGCGCCTCGTAGGCCTGTGGGGCATCGTCACCGCGCTGGGCCCGGGCCCGCTCGACCCAGCCGATCAGACGCTGATCGAAGGCCTCATCATCACCCAGTCGGCAGTAGAGCCGCCGGCGGCCTGCCATCAGCCCGGGCAGGACGGCGTCGATCTCGTCAATGGGATAGGCCGCATCGGCGCCGTATTCCTCGACCGCAGCGGTCTGCCCGATGGTCCGTCCCTCCCAGGTCTCGCGCTGCGGATCACGCTCGCGGGAGAACAGAATGAACGATCCCGCCGTGCGACCGGGGATCAGCACGGCGATGGCGTCGGGCTCGATGAAGCCGGTGAGATAGCGGAAGTCGCTGTCCTGCCGGAACGGGTAGTCGACGTCGCGATTGCGCGGGCGCATCGATGCGCCGGCGATCACGGCGAGCGCGTCATCCCCCATCCGCTGCATGAGGGCGTCGCGGTGACGGGCGGTTTCAGTGGCATCCATGGCGATCGGCTCCGGCATCAGTGGAGCAGGTCAGGGTCGGCGCGGTCCCCCGCATCCACCGGCTGGGCCGAGGAGGGCAGTGCGGTGTGCTCGCGCACCAGCAGCGTCGCCGCGCGCAGATACTCCACCAGCTCGGTATAGGCGATCTCGGTGTCCTCATCGACCGCCGAGTCGTGGTCGATGCGCGCGATCTCGGTGAGGTCATTGATCACCTCGTTGGCCTCACGCGGCAGCTTGGCCGGGTCGTGGCTGCCCGCGACGCCGATGCCAAACAGAAACCCCTCGCACCACTGCCCGAGCGCAGCGGCGCGCAGGCTGATGGGCTCATCATCGTCGGGGAGCAGCGGCTCGAACTCGAGGCTGTCGTTCTCGAGCCGGTCGCGGGTGTCCTGATAGAGCGCGGTCAGCGCCTCGAGGACGTCCCGCGCCGGCTCACCCTTGGGCGACAGGCCATCGAGGACCTGGGCGATCCATTGCGCCGCCTCCGGGGTCTCGGGGCTGCAGAATAACCCGCAGAGCATGCCCTGCGCCTCGGCGGCGGAGATTTCGGCGTCGACGCCCGCCAGCGCCGCCACCACTTCGGTATAGCGTTCAGATTGACTCATGGGCATCAGTCTAGCATTGCTGCTAGACTCAGAGGGCGTTCATGGGGGCATTGCAAGTGGTTGATTCCGTTAGCGAACAGACGGCACGGCTGGAACAGCGCGTGGAGCGGCTGATCAAGCTCTGCGAGCAGCTGCGTGATGAGAACCGCGTGCTGCTGCGCACCCAGGAGTCGCTCAACGCCGAGCGCGCCGCGCTGCGGGAGAAAAACGACACCGCCCGCACCCGCATCGAGGCCATGATCAGTCGGCTGAAGGCCTTGGAGCAGGACGGATGAGCGAACCGGTCAAGGTCAGCATTCTCGATCGCGACTTCATGGTGGCGGCACCGGAGGGATCGCATGATGGCCTGCGCGCATCGGCCCGCCAGCTCGATGCGCGGATGCGCGAGATCCGTGACAGCGGCAAGGTGGTGGGGACCGACCGAATCGCCATCATGGCGGCCCTCAACATCACCCACGAGCTACTCGAGGCCCAGGCTCAGCGCCGTGATGCCGAGGGGGTCGCCGAGCGGCTGAAGGCACTGGACGCACGCATCGATGATTACCTCGAGAGCGTCGAGATCCCGGCAGAGCTTCGCCGGCGCTAGACGCGGCGCAGGCAGGGATGCAGACTGTGTTCCGGGTTCCTGTGATGGCCGATACCGGGCCTATGCATTCTTGACCCTACAATCATGCGCCTCAGGGGAGGTGCTGTAGTGCCGTTGGTGTGCATGTCCGCCCTGTGCGGAAAGCCTAAGGCGTCATTCGACCTCCCCGACCTGAACCAAAGGGTTCAAGGGCGTTGCCCGAACGGCATTGCGGGAATCCACTCCTACACCAAGACGGATCTGCGCCGCCGGCTGCGTGCCCGCCGTGCGGCCCGTCAGGCCGCGCGCGCCGCCGCCGATCGTGTCACCCGGCTGCCGCACTGGCGCCGGGCGCGGCATGTCGCGCTCTACCTTGCCGCCGATGGCGAGATCGATACCACACCGCTGATCCACGCCGCCTGGCGAGCGGGTAAGCGCGTCTATCTGCCGGTCATCCGATCACCATCCGGGCGGCTGGCCTTCCGCCGCTACACCCCCACCACAGCGCTCCGCAGCGGCCGGTTCGGCATCCGCATCCCCGCCCGCACCGCCGAGCCGCTGCGCGCGGTGGCCGGCCTCGATCTGCTCATCATGCCCTTGGTGGGTTTCGATGCCGCCGGCCATCGGCTGGGCATGGGCGGTGGATTCTATGACCGGACACTGGCGGGTCGACGTCGGGGCCGGCGGCCGCTGCGCCTGGGCCTGGCCCACGTCTGTCAGCAACAGCCCGCCATTCCTCATGACCGCTGGGACCAGCGCCTGGATCGGGTGGTCACGGATCAGTCAACGCATTTCTGCTAGACTGGGGGGTCAATCAATCGCACGGCTTTAATGGATACAGCGATGGCCTACTGGCTCATGAAATCCGAACCGGATGTCTACGGGATCGACCATCTCGCCGCCGAACCCGATGGGACCGAGCACTGGGATGGGATCCGCAACTACCAGGTCCGCAACCTGTTCCGCGACCGCTTCCAGCCCGGCGACCAGGCCTTTTTCTATCACTCCAACACCAAGGTGCCGGGGATCGTGGGCATCATGGAGGTGGTCAGCGAGGCCTATCCCGACCACACCGCCTTTGACCCGGACGAGAAGTACTACGACCCGAAGAGCGACCCGGATCATCCGCGCTGGCTCATGGTCGATGTGCGCTATATCCGCCACCTCGATCGCCTGATCACGCTCGCCGAGCTCAAGGCCGATCCCGCGCTCGCCGACATGCGGCTGGTCCAGCGCGGGAACCGGCTGTCGGTGATGCCGGTCAGCGAGGTGGAGTGGCAACATATCCTCGACATGGAAAAGCAGGATGGCAACGACAACCGATAACCCACCGGCCCCGGCCGGCACGCTGCGCGCGGTCATTGATGCGCTACCGCTCACCGCGACGCTGACCGCCATCGTCCTCACCTGGCTGAGCTGGCCCGACGTCGCCAACAGCGATGGTGACGTACCACCGCTGCAGCCGGTGGAGGCCCGGAGCGCCGAGGCACTGGAGGCGACCTTCGCCGATTTCGGTTATGCCTGGCCGGCCGATCAGGTGCCGCCGGTGAGCGTGCAGACGTTCCCGCACGACCTCGCCGAGACCCGTACGCCGGTGAAAAAGTCGCTGTTCTTCCGCACCCTGTTACCGCTGGTGCTGGCCGAGAATGCGCGGATCGAGGCGCAGCGCGAGTCGCTGATGAAGGCCATCGACGGCGATCTGCCAGAGGCGCGCCGGGTGGCGATCCTCACCCGGCTCGCCGGTGAGTACGGCGTCGACACCGATCCGCTGACCGATGCCACCGCCCGGACCCTGAGGGCGCGGGTGGACACGGTCCCACCGGCGCTGGCGCTGGCGCAGGCGGCCAAGGAGAGCGGCTGGGGCACATCGCGCTTCGCGATTGAGGGCAATAACCTGTTCGGCGAATGGACCTGGGATGCGAGCCAGGGCATGACGCCGCGCGAGCGTTCGGCGGATGCCGATCACTTCGTGCGCCGATTCGAGACCCTGCGCATCTCGGTGCGAAGCTACCTGAACAATCTCAACCGTCATGGCGCCTATGAGCGCTTTCGCACGCTGCGCACCGAGGCGCGCCAGGCCGGCCGCGGCATGACCCCGGCGCAGATGGCCGGCGGGCTCGAGCAGTACTCCGAGCGCGGCCTCGCTTATGTCAACGAGGTGCGCGCCATGATCACCACCAACCGGCTTGATCGGGTCATGGCCAATGCCCGCCTGACCGAGCTGCCCGAGCGTATCGCGCAGCGCTAGCCGAGGGCCTTGGCCAGCACCTTGGAGCCGCGCGCGAGGTTGTAGAAGGCCCGCCGCCCGGCGGGCAGTGACTCGACCTCGGTCGGCGCGAAGCCCTGCTCGCGGAACCAGTGCGCGGTGCGGGTGGTGAGTACGAACAGCGCCTCGCAGCCCGCCGCCACGGCGTCACGCTCCAGCCGCTCGAGGAGCTGGCGGCCGCGATGGCCATCGCGATAGCCCGGATGCACCACCAGACAGGCGATCTCCGCCGCGGCGGTATCCGCAATACGATGCAGCGCCGCACAGGCGACCACCGTCCCCTCGCGCTCCATCACCGTGAAGTCACCAATCTCGGTCTCGAGCCGCTCGCGGGTCCGACGGACCAGCGTCCCGTCGTCCTCGAGCGGTGCGATCAGTGCCAGGATACCGCTGATATCCTCCACCGAGGCTGCCCGCAGGCGCTCGAAAGCGCGTGGCGTGATCAATGTGCCGACACCATCGCGGGTGAAGAGCTCACCGAGGATGGCCCCGTCGCGGCGTCTTGGCAGCAGATGCACCCGCGGCACCCCCCCCCGGCAGGCCGCGATGGCGCGGGCAACCTGAGCGCCGAGGGGTTCGGCCGTGGGGGTGGCCGGCTCGAAGCGCTCACGGGCCTCCTCCACCGTCAGCTCGCCGAGCGGCGTGCCCGCGGCGGTGACCAGGCCCTCGCCCTCGTGGAGGAACAGGAGCTTATCGGCCTGCAGCCCCCGTGCCGCGGCCACGGCGACATCCTCGGCGTAGAGGTTGAACTGCTCGCCGGTCGGCGAGACCCCGAGCGGACTCATCAGCACCAACGCACCATCATCGAGCCGCTGACGGATGGCGGCGGTATCAACCCGGCGCACCTCGCCGGTCTGCAGGTAATCGATGCCATCGCGCACCCCCAGCGGCCGGGCGGTGACGAAATTGCCACTGGCGACCTGCAGGCGCAGCCCTGCCATGGGCGAGTTGGCAAGCCCCATGGAGAACAGCGCCTCGATGGCGAGCCGGACACTGCCCACGGCATCCACCACACAGCCGAGGGCCTCGGCGTCGGTCACCCGCAGGCCGTTGACGTAGCGGATCGCCGCGCCGCGGGCATTGAGGCGCTCATCGATCTGCGGCCGCGCCCCCGGGACCAGCACCAGCCGGATCCCCAGGCCGTTGAGCAGCGCCAGGTCATGGACCAGCGCCGCGGCCGTCCCATCGGTCAGCGCCTCGCCCCCGACACTCACCACGAACGTGCGCCCGCGATGGGCATGGATGAACGGCGAGCTGTGGCGGAACCAGTCCACCAGTGCATCGAGCCGGTCGGTCATGATCACTCGCCCCCTACAGCTCGCTCCAGCTGCTGCGCCGACGCCAGCGGACACGGGTCAGGGTAATGCCCAGCAGCATGCCGAAGACGATCACCCCGGCCCCGGCGATGAACCAGTCCCGGCTCTCGCGATCGGCCATGCGATCGGCCTCACGCGAGAGATCCTGAACCTGGCGCTCGAGATCGAGCACCTCCTTTTGCAGCGCCTGGTTCTCGTCGGCCAGTTCGAGCCCTTCGCCGGCCTCCTGCAAGCGCTGGGTCATGCGCTGGTTATCGGCCTGCAGCTGCCGGTTGTCATCACTCAGCGTCTCGAGCCGCGACTCAAGCTCGGTCACCCGCTCGCTGAGGGTCTGATTCTCGTCGCGCAATTCGCTCAGGCGGTTGGTGGCCGCCTCGAGCTGCGCCGCTGCGCCGGGGTCGGGCTGCAGATAGAGACTGCGCACCCAGCCCTCATCATCGCCGGCGCGCACCTGCGTCCAGGTCTCGCCGCGCTGGAGGACCTCGAGCTGGCTGCCGGAGCTGAGCAGGCGCATGATGCGGTAGTCATTGCCCTGGCCGCTGCGCAGGGTAATCTCGAGCTCATCGGTGACATAGGCGGTGGTCTGGGCGATGGCGGGGCCACCCAGCGCAATGGCCAGCCCCACCATCATCGCTCCACCCAGTCGCACTGTCCGTATCCATTGCCGCACCGATGCACCCTCTGCTGGAAAACACTCAATCCATCAGTCTAGCTGACCCCTATCCAACTGGACACCCGGCTTTTGTTGTGTCCGCGACCCGTGGTGCAGGTATACTCATCGATACAGTGAACGATAAAACCGATAGAGAAGGCGCTGTGATCGAAGACGAACTCCGCACCGAGCGCCAGCGCCTCCATGAGCTGATCACGAACCTCAACGCCGCCATGCTGGTTGAGGACGGATCGCGCCGCGTCATCCTCGCCAACCAGGTCTTCTGCCATGCCTTCGCCCTGGACGCGGACAGTGATGAGCTGGTGGGCGCCGACGGCGGCGCCATCAACGCCCGCCTGTCGACGGTGTTCGTGGATCCGGCCGCGTTTCTGCGCCGGACCGAGGAGATCCTGGAGGGTCGCTCGGCCGTGCATGGTGAATCGTTCGACCTCGCTGACGGCCGCCGGCTCGAGCGCGATTACGTCCCGGTATTCCTCGATGGCGTCTATCATGGCCACCTCTGGCAGTATCGGGACATCACCGAGCGTCGGGCCTATGAGCAGCGCCTCATGGATCTGGCCAACACCGACCCGGTGACCGGTCTGCCCAATCGCCGCCACATCATGGACCGGCTTGAAGAGGAGCTGGCGCGCACGTCGCGCAGCGACCGGCCCGCGACGGCGATGCTGGTCGATATCGATTTTTTCAAGGAAATCAACGACTCCCACGGTCACATCGCAGGCGACACGGCCCTCGTCAACCTGAGCGGGGCGCTGCGCCGCAGCTTGCGGATGACCGATATCGTCGGGCGCATCGGCGGTGATGAGTTCCTCATTCTCCTGCCCCTCACCGATGAGAACGGGGCCGAGGCGGTCGCCGAACGGCTGCGTAGCGATGTCGGCGCCCTGCAGGTACCGGGCTCGGATCGCCGCCAGGGGCTGTCAATCAGCATCGGTCTGACGCCGCTGGATAAGGGACGGCGTGACAGCCGCAGCCTGCTGATGCGCGCCGATGCCGCGCTCTACGAGGCGAAGGCCCGGGGCCGGGGCCGGGGCACGATCGTTCGCTGTGCCGAGGTGACCGGCGAAGGCGGGTAACACCGCCCGCGTCTTTGCCATCGCCGCCGGCTGGGTCACAATGCCCGCCATGCTGCAGTATCCCGCCATCGATCCGATCGCCCTGTCACTCGGCCCCCTCGACATCCACTGGTATGGAGTGATGTATGCCATCGGCTTCGGCCTGGCGTGGTGGCTGGGCCGCCGCCGGGCCGCCCGTGCCGACACCCCGGTGGTGCCAGCGCAGATCGACGATCTGCTGCTGTTCGGGGCGATCGGCGTGGTGGTGGGGGGCCGTATCGGTTATGCGCTTTTCTACAGCGGCGGCGACCTGCTGGCCGATCCGCTCTCGCTGCTGCGCGTCTGGGAAGGCGGTATGGCCTTCCATGGCGGCCTGCTGGGCGTGATCCTGATGATGGCATGGTACGCGCGCCGTCAGGGCATCACGCCACTGGCACTGGGCGACTTCGTCGCGCCGCTGATCCCACCGGGACTGGCCGCCGGACGGCTTGGCAACTTCATTAACGGCGAGCTCTGGGGCGCACCCACCGCGCTCCCCTGGGGCATGGTCTACCCCCCGCTCGGCCCCGAGCCACGCCACCCCTCGCAACTCTACGAGCTGGCGCTGGAGGGGCTGGTGCTGTTTGCGCTGGTGTGGGGGTTTTCGCGCCATCCGCGACCGGCCGGGGCGGTCACCGGGGTGTTCCTCAGCGGCTACGGGTCCGTCCGGTTCGCGGTGGAGTTCGTGCGCCTGCCGGATGCGCATATCGGCTATCTGTCCGGCGGCTGGCTGACCATGGGGCAGCTGCTCTCGCTGCCGATGATCGCCGCCGGCCTGGTGCTGCTCGCCTGGGCCTATCGCCAGCGTCTGTCCACCGCCTTGAAATAGGCCACAAGGGAGGCCTTTACCGCCATGCAGCAATACCTCGATCTCCTCCGCCATGTCCGCGACCACGGCGTCGAGAAGGCCGATCGCACCGGCACCGGCACCCGCTCGGTATTCGGCTGGCAGGCGCGCTATGACCTGGCCGATGGCTTCCCGATGGTGACCACCAAGCGGCTGCATCTGCGCGCCATTATCCATGAGCTGTTGTGGTTCCTCGCCGGCGAGCGGAATATCCGTTATCTCAGGGACAACAATGTCCGCATCTGGGATGAGTGGGCCGACGAGAACGGCGATCTGGGGCCCATCTATGGCGTTCAGTGGCGATCCTGGCCCACGCCCGAGGGCGGTCATATCGACCAGATCGCCCGGGTCGTGGCGCAGATCCGTGACAACCCCGACTCGCGCCGCCATATCGTCACTGCCTGGAACCCGGCTGAAATCGAGCGTATGGGGCTACCGCCCTGTCACGTGCTGTTCCAGTTCTATGTCGCCGAGGGGCGTCTGTCCTGTCAGCTCTACCAGCGCAGCGCCGATCTGTTCCTGGGCGTGCCCTTCAACATCGCCTCCTACGCCCTGCTCACCCACATGATCGCGCAGGTCACCGGCCTGCAGCCGGGGACGTTCATCCACACGCTGGGCGATGCGCATCTCTACCTCAACCATCTGGAGCAGGCCGATACCCAGCTCGCCCGCGATCCGCTGCCGCTCCCCACCCTCGAGCTCAATCCGGGCGTCGATGATCTGTTCGACTTCCGCTTTGACGACATCCAGGTGAGCGGCTATCACTCCCATCCGCGCATCACCGCGCCCATCGCCGTCTAGGAGCCCCACGCCATGCAGATAACCTTCGTCGTCGCCATGACCGACAACCGTGTGATCGGCCAGGGCAATGATCTGCCCTGGCGGCTGCCCGACGACATGCGGCATTTCGTGGCGCTGACCCGGGACAAGCCCATCGTCATGGGGCGCCGCAACTACCAGTCCATCGGCCGGCCGCTGCCGCGGCGCCAGAACATCGTCATGACCCGCGATCCGGACTGGTCGGCGCCGGGGGTCGAGGTGGTGCATTCCGTAGCGGCGGCGATCGCGGCGGCGGGCGAGGTGGATGAGCTCATGGTGATCGGCGGCGCGGCCATCTATGCGGCATTCCTGCCACGGGCCGATCGCATCGAGCTGACCCGGGTGCGGACGGAGCTGGCGGGGGATACGTGGTTTCCGGTGTTCGAGGGCCCGGACTGGCAGCGCACGGCGACCACCCATCATCCGGCCGACGCCGAGCACGCCTACCCGATGGATTTCGAGACCTGGGAGCGCCAGCCCGCGGACTAGCGCTTCATCGCCTGGAAGAACTCGTTGTTGGTCTTCGTATCCTTGAGCTTATCGAGGAGGAATTCCACAGCGGCGAGCTCGTCCATGGGGTGGAGGAGCTTGCGCAGGATCCATATCTTTTGCAGCTCCTCGGGCGTGAGCAGCAGCTCCTCGCGCCGGGTACCGGAGCGATTGATGTTGATCGCCGGGTAGATCCGCTTCTCGGCGATGCGCCGGTCGAGGTGGACCTCCATGTTGCCGGTGCCCTTGAACTCCTCATAGATCACATCGTCCATGCGCGAGCCGGTCTCGATCAGCGACGTGGCGATGATGCTCAGGCTGCCGCCCTCCTCGATATTCCGCGCGGCACCGAAAAAGCGCTTGGGCCGGTGCAGGGCGTTGGCGTCGACACCACCGGTGAGGACCTTGCCAGAGCTTGGCACCACGGTGTTGTAGGCCCGCGCCAGCCGGGTGATGGAGTCGAGCATGATGACCACGTCGCGCTTGTGCTCAACCAGCCGCTTGGCTTTTTCGATCACCATCTCGGCCACCTGGACGTGACGGCTCGCCGGCTCGTCGAAGGTCGAGGAGACCACCTCGCCACGCACCGTGCGCTCCATCTCCGTGACCTCCTCGGGCCGCTCGTCGATGAGCAGCACGATGACGTAGGTCTCTGGATTGTTGGAGGTGATGGACTGGGCGATGTTCTGCAGCAGCATGGTCTTGCCGGCCTTCGGCGGCGAGACGATGAGCGCCCGCTGTCCCTTGCCGATGGGCGCGCTCAGATCGATCACCCGGGCGGTGAGATCCTCGGTGGAGCCATTGCCCCGCTCCAGCCGCATCCGCTCTTTGGGGAACAGCGGTGTGAGGTTCTCGAACAGGACCTTGTACTTGGCCGATTCGGGCTTTTCGAAGTTGATCTGATCGACCTTGAGTAGCGCGAAGTAGCGCTCGCCGTCCTTGGGCGGTCGGATCTTGCCGGAAATGGTATCGCCGGTGCGCAGGCTGAAGCGCCGGATCTGGCTGGGCGAGACGTAGATGTCATCAGGCCCGGCCATGTAAGAGCTGGTCGCCGAGCGCAGGAAGCCGAAGCCGTCCTGGAGGATTTCCAGCACGCCATCGCCCCAGATGTCCTCGCCCTTTTTGGCATGCGCCTTGAGCAGCGCGAAGATGACGTCCTGCTTGCGCGAGCGCGCCATGTTTTCGATGCCGAGTTCCTGCGCCAGCTCGACGAGTTCGGCGGCACGCTTATGCTTGAGTTCGGTGAGATTCATGAGTACTCAAAGGGCCGCCCGATGGACGGCCACTACCTTGGTAGGAGAGGAGAGGGGCGCACCCCGAAGGTGTCCCGCGGGTTAAAGATTGCTGTCGATGAACGCGGAGAGCTGCGCCTTGGACAGGGCACCCACCTTGGTGGCCTCGACGCCGCCATTCTTGAACAGCATCAGCGTGGGAATCCCGCGGATGCCGTACTTGGGCGGCGTCTCCGGGTTTTCGTCGATATTGAGCTTGGCGATCCTGAGCTGACCGTCATAGTTGCCCGCAATCTCCTCGAGAATCGGACCGATCATCTTGCAGGGGCCGCACCACTCCGCCCAGTAGTCCACCAGGACAGGCTGACCGGCGTTGACGACTTCGGATTCAAAATTGGCGTCGGACACGTGGACGATATTGTCGCTCACGAAGCATTCCTCCAAAGGGGTATCGGTGACTGATCGAGATTGGGCCGATCGGACGGATCGCCCGGCGAATTACTGGGTATATTGAATGGGGACATCGCCTGTGAGGCGGATGAGCGAAGGCTATCCCCCTGATTCTGCGCTGTCAACTTTACCCGACGGCCGTGTATATTCGGGTGCCATGAATGACCATCATCTCGCCACGCTTGCCGAAAACGCCGTCACCGTCGCCAGGGCTGCCGGGCAGTCGATCCTCGAGATCTACGCCGCCGGCTTCGAGGTCGAGTCGAAGGCGGACGACTCGCCCCTGACCACGGCGGATAACGCCGCCCATCGGCTCATCGCCGATCGGCTGCAGGCCCTGACCCCCGACATCCCGATCCTCTCCGAGGAAGGCGGTCTGGCGGACTACGCCGAGCGTCAGGGCTGGACGACCTACTGGCTGGTGGATCCACTGGATGGGACCCGTGAGTTCGTCAAGCGCAATGGCGAGTTCACCGTCAACATCGCCCTCATCGAGGCGCAGCGGCCGGTGATTGGCGTCGTCCATGCCCCGGTCCTCAACTGTACCTGGGAGGCGGTGCATCGCCCTGCCGACGGGCCGGACAGCGACATCGCCCACGGCTGGGCGCGCCGCCATGACTCGCAGGGCAGCCACGACATCCAGACCCGGCGCGCGCCGGAGCGCGACCTCACCCTGGTGGTCAGTCGCTCGCACCGCCACCCGCAGGTCGAGGCCCTGCTCCAGCGTCTGCCCGCCTACCGGACCCGCTCCATGGGCAGTTCCATCAAGTTCTGCCTGGTCGCCGAGGGCGAGGCGGACTGCTATCCGCGCTTCGGCCCCACCTCGGAGTGGGACAGCGCGGCCGCCCAGTGCATCGTCGAGGCCGCCGGCGGCGCGGTCATCCGCCCCGATGGCACGCCGTTGCGCTACAACACCAAGGCGTCGACGCTTAATCCCAACTTTGTGGTCATCGGCGACCCGCAGTGGCCTTGGGCGGATGCGCTTGACGGGCTGCCGGTGGAGGAGCGGTAGACGGCACAACGGTGCGGTGGTGTGCGGTGGCGCTCCCATTGCCCTGAATCGGGCTCGCGCGGGACGCGGGGCGATTCACGCAGTGGACCCCACACACCACGGCGTCCCGAGGTCGCCCGATCCAGGGCAACGGGATCGCCAATGCAGGGCGCGCCACCGGACCCGGGGATTGCCGATTCCGTCCCCTTTAACCGTGCGATCTCGAGGCGCCCCGCATCGTGTGAGCGCGGGGAAAGGGGATGGAAGCGGCACACCGCCACACCGACGGTGTTACGGCATCAACACGTACTCACCCGGCGCCTCGACATCCGGGGCGTAGCCCTGACTCGGCGCGCCGAGGCTCGGCGGTGCCACGGCCTGCCCCGAGCGCTGCGCCAGCCAGTCCTGCCAGGCCGGCCACCACGAGCCTTCCTGCTGCGGCGTTTCGCGCTCGAAGCGCTCCGCCGGATAGGTGGGCTCCAGCGGCTTGAAGTGCCTGATCTGATAGTGCCGGCGCGGATGGCCCGGCTCGCTGACAATGCCGGCGTTGTGCCCGCCCCGGGTCAGCAGGAAGGTCACGTCGGTGCGCGCCAGGCGGGTGATCTTGTACACCGAATGCCACGGGGCGATGTGGTCTTTCTGGGTGGCCACCGAGAAGATCGGGATATCGATGTCGGCGACGGAGACCGGCTGCCCGCCGATGTCGTAACGGCCCTCCACCAGATCGTTATGCAGGAACAGACTGCGCAGGTACTCGCTGTGCATGCGGTAGGGCAGGCGCGTGGCGTCGGCGTTCCAGGCCATCAGATCAAACGTCGAATCGCGCTCGCCCATCAGGTAGTGGCGTATCATCCGCGACCACACCAAGTCCTGGGAGCGCAGCAGGTGGAAGGCGCCGGCCATGCGGTCCCGGCCCAGGTAGCCGCGGGCCCACATCACATCCTCGAGGAACGAGACCTGGGATTCGTCGATGAACAGATCCAGCTCACCCGGCTCGGTAAAGTCGGTCTGCGTCGCCAGCAGTGACAGTGTGGCCAGCCGGTCGTCGCCGTCGCGCGCCATGGCCGCCGCCGCCAGAGTCAGCAGCGTGCCGCCCAGGCAGTAACCCACGCCGTGCACCTTCTGATCGGGGACAATGTGGTTGACCACATCCAGCGGGTCGTTCACGCCCAGACGCCGATAGTCGGCCATCCCCATGCCGCGGTCCTCGGGCCCCGGGTTTTTCCACGACACCACGAACACCGTGTGACCCTGACCGACCAGGTATTCGATCAGTGACCGGCCCGGCTGTAGATCGAGGATGTAGTACTTCATGATCCAGGCCGGCACGATCAGCACCGGCTCGGGGTGGACCGTGTTGGTGGTGGGCTCGTACTGGATCAGCTCCATCAACGCGTTGCGATGGACCACCTTGCCCGGCGTCACGGCCAGATCGCGGCCGACCTGATAATCCTCGTCGCTTGCCTGCGGCCGCCCGGCGAGCTCGCGCTGCACGTCCTCAAGCCAGTTCGAGCCGCCGCGGACCAGGTTGGCACCGCGCTCGTTGACGGTCCGCTCGAGGACTTCCGGGTTGGTGGGCAGAAAATTCGACGGCGAGACCATATCCAGCATCTGCCGGACGGTGAAGTTGACCACCTCCTCATGATGCGGATTCACGCCCGGCACCCCGGTGGTCGCCACATGCCACCACTGCTGCTGAAGCAGGAATGCCTGGTGGATGAACGAAAACGGCCAGTTCCCCCAGGCCGGCGCCTCGAACCGCTGGTCATCGGGCAGTGGCTCGATACAGCGGGTCTGCTCATCATCGGCAAGGCAGTGTCCGGAA
This sequence comes from Spiribacter curvatus, assembly GCF_000485905.1. Taxonomy (NCBI): domain Bacteria; kingdom Pseudomonadati; phylum Pseudomonadota; class Gammaproteobacteria; order Chromatiales; family Ectothiorhodospiraceae; genus Spiribacter; species Spiribacter curvatus. The sequence continues at coordinate 1,883,467 of NC_022664.1, forward strand.
TAGGCGGCAAGCCGCAGCGCCTTGCGCAGGGCCTTTTCCTGAAGCGCGCCCTGGCGGCCGGGATTGAGCGCGAGATGCCCGGCCCAGTCAAAAAAGGCGAGCTGCAGGGCCGTCGGCGAAATCCCGCCGGTCATGCGCCCCATCAGGGCGTGCAGCAGTCGATCCCAGGCCACGGGGTCGGTGACCTGCTCGGAGAAGGCGTGGTCCAGTCGTGTCATATCGCTTCCCATTCGTGCCGCTCTATACCGTTGGGCTCAGGAGAGCGGCAGTACGTTCCATTCGTCGGTGTGGAGGTGTGCGGTGGCGCTCCCATTACCCTGAATCGGGCTCGCGCGGGACGCGGGGCGGTTCACGCAGTGGATCCCACACACCACGGCGTCCCGAGGTCGCCCGATCCAGGGCAACGGAATCGCCAATGCAGGGCGCGCCACCGGATCCGGGGATTGCCGATTCCGTCCCCTTTCACCGTGCGATCTCGAGGCGCCCCGCATCGTGTGAGCGCGGGGAAAGGGGACGGAAGCGGCACACCACCGCCCCGCGCAGTGTGTTATCCCCCTTCCCGCAACAACCGCATCGGCGACGCCCGATAGTAGCGCCGCGCCCCCAGGGCGCCGGCGGCCCAGACGGTGACCAGTCCCACCAGCGCGCCCACCACCAGGGTCAGCGGCCGGAACGGGTAGTCCAGGCTGAACAGCACCTCGGCGACCACCATGCCGGCGGCCGTGGCGGCCAGGCCGGCCAGACTGCCGGCCACCAGGCCCACCAGCCAGAACTCCAGCCGTGCCATGCGCCGGATGCGTCGGCCGCTGGCACCGAGGGCCCGCAGCAGGGCACTCTCGAAGCGGCGCTGCTCGCCGGTGATCTGCAGGGCCGCCAGCAGCACCAGCACGCCCGCCGCCAGGGTCAGCAGGGCCATGAGCTCTACCACGCTCGATCCCTGATCGATGATGGTGCGCACGATGCGCAGCACGCTGCTCACATCGATCGGCGTCACGCTTGGGTAGTCGCGCACCAGCTCGTTCAGCACCGCGCTGTTCTCGGGGGGTAGGTAGAAGCTGGTCAGCCAGGTCCGGGGCAGCTCATCGAAGGTCCCCGGCGAGGCGAGCACGAAGAAGTTGACGTTAAAGCTCTCCCAGCGCACCTCACGCAGGCTGGTCACCTCGGCGGTGACCTGACGGCCGCCGGAGCTGAAGGTCAGCCGATCGCCGAGATCGACGCCGATCTGCTCGGCAAAGTCGGTCTCCACCGAGAGCTGTGGCGGTGGATCGTCCGCCGCGCCCCACCACTCGCCGGCGACGATGCGGTTATCCGCCTGCAGCCCGGTGGTCCACGACAGGTTGAACTCACGCCGGGCGAGGCGCCGGGCCTGGGCGCTGTCATAATCCTGGGCCTGCACGGCATCGTCGTTGAGCGATGTCAGTCGCGCTCGCACCATCGGGTAAAAGCGCGTGTCGATGCCGGCGTCGGCAAGGCTCGAGCGCACGCCATCGAGCTCATCAGGCTGGATATTGATCAGGAACTGATTGGGCGCATCGGGCGGGATCTCGCTCTCCCAGGCGTTCAACAGGTCATGACGGACCACCGCGAGCAGAAACAGGCTCATCAGCCCGATCCCGACCGCGACGATCTGGATCATGGCGGTCACCGGCCGCCGCGTGAAGCCCGTCAGCCACAGCAGCCGGCGATGACCGCCCCGCCGCGACCAGGCCCGGGCGCCATAGACAACCGCCGCCGCGACCGCGGTGAGCAGCGCCAGCGTCGCCGTCACTGCACCGAAGACACTCAGGGTGACGCGCCAGTCACCGGCCTGCCAGGCCATCAGCGCGAAGATCACCAGTGCCGCCGCCAGCAGCGGCATACCGGCACGCAACAGACCACTGCCGAGATCCTGGCGCAGTACCCGCATGGGCGGGGCATCGCGCAGCCGCGCAAGCGTGGGCAGGGCGAAGCCGATCAGCGCGGCCGCCGCGGTCAGCCAACCGGTGGCGAGGGGCTGCCAGCCAGCGGCCGGCAGGCGGGTGTCGAGCAGGTCCGCCACCAGCGCGAGCATGCCCAGATGCAGCAGATAGCCGAGGCCGGCGCCGATCGCCCCGGCGAAGAGCCCCAGCCACAGGAGCTTGCCCACCATCAGCCCCAGGACCTGCCGGCGGGTGGCGCCGATGGCGCGCATCACCGCCACACCCGTGATCTGGCGCTCGGCATAGTGGCGGACCGTCAGCAACACCGCGACGCCGGCGACGATCACCGTCAGCAGGGCGGCCAGGCCGAGAAAGCGCTTGGCCTGACCGATGATCTCCGAGGCACCCCGGCCCTGTTCGCTGGGACGCTCGATCTCAACGGCATTGCCCTGCTCGGCCACCAGGCGGTCGGTAAAGCCCTTCAGGGTGGCCGGCTCGCCGGCGAGCAGCAGCTTGTGCCGCACCCGGCTGCCCTCGCCGAGCAGCTCGGTGGCGGCGAGATCGGCCTGATTGAACATCACCCGCGGCGCCAGTCCGCCAAAGCCCTGGCCCCGATCGGGCTCAAAACTCAGGACCGCCGCGATCTCGAGATCACGATCGCCGATGCTGAGGGTCTCGCCGACAGCCAGATCGAGCAGCCCCAGCAGTCGCGAGCTGACCCAGGCCGAGCCGGGCTCGGGGATACCCGCCGGCTCGACTTCCGCGGCCCCGGGCCGGGGCTGGATACGCAGGCTGCCGCGTAGCGGATAGCCGCCGGTGACCGCCTTGGCCGACACCAGCCGGCTCGCGTCATCGCTCAGCACGACGGTGGGGAAAACCGCCGTGCGCGCGGTGGCGAGCCCGCGCGACTGCGCCTCCGCCTGCCAGGCATCAGGGATCGGCGAGGGGTATTCCACCGCACGATCAGCGGCGAGCAGATCCGCGGCACGGGCCTCGGTGGCACCGGCCACCCGATCGGCCAGCCACGACACGCCGGTGACCGCCGCCACCGCGATGATCAGCGCGAGTGCCAGCAATCGTAGCTCCCCGCCGCGCCAGTCACGGTAGAGCAGACGCAGCGAGAGCATCAGCCGGCCTCCTGTGCCAGGGCGCCATCACGCAGGTAGCGCACCTGCGCACAGCGCCCGGCAATGGCGTGGTCGTGGGTCACCAGCACCAGCGTGGTGCCGGCGTCGCGATTGAGGGCGAACAGCAGATCAATGATCTGCTCGCCGGTGTGATGATCGAGGTTGCCGGTGGGCTCGTCGGCGAACAGGATCCGCGGCTGGCCCACAAACGCACGGGCGAGGGCGACACGCTGCTGCTCGCCGCCGGAGAGCTGGGCGGGATAGTGGGCGGTGCGATCCCGCAACCCGACCCGCTCGAGCGCCGCCGCCGCCTTGCCGCGGGCATCGTCGTCACCGGCCAGCTCGACCGGCAGCATGACGTTCTCCAGCGCGGTCAGTCCGGGCAGGAGGTGGAAGGCCTGGAACACGAACCCGACCCGGCCGCTGCGCAGTGCCGCGCGCTGATCCTCGTCCATGGCGGTCAGATCGTGGCCGTCGAGGCTGACCCGGCCGCCACTCGGCAGGTCCAGTCCGGCCAGCAGCCCCAGCAGCGTCGACTTGCCCGAGCCCGAGGTCCCGAGGATCGCCAGGGAGTCACCGGCATCAATGCTAAGATCGAGGTTTTCGAACAGGCTGATCCGGCCTTCCGGGGCCTCGAAGCGCATCGCCAGGGCGCTGGCTTCGAGCACCGGCGAGCCGTGAGGGGATGATTCCATGGTATCGGGCATGCGAGTGCGACTCCTGAGTGCACAGTGGTTACTGGTGATCACCCTGTGGGTGATCGGTTCGACGACCGCCACCGCGACCGACGAGCCGCGGATACTGGTTCTCGGCGACAGCCTGTCGGCCGCCTACAACATGCCGACCGGTTCAGGCTGGGTGGCCCGCCTGTCGGATCACCTGGGCGCCGATGCCGAGGTGGTGAACGCCGCGATCAGTGGCGCGACCACCGCCGGCGGCCGGGCGCGACTCCCTGACGCCCTCGATACCCACCAGCCGTCGATCGTCATCATCGCGCTGGGCGGTAACGACGGCCTGCGCGGCATCTCACTGGCCGCGATGCGCGATAACCTGATCGCGATGATCGAGCAGGCGCGCGGCGCTGACGCCCGTGTCATTCTCGCCGGCGTCCGACTGCCCTCGAATTATGGCAACGCCTTCATCGAGCGGTTCCGTGGCGTCTACCGCGAGGTCGCGGCGCGCACCGACGTGAGCTATATCCCGAAACTCCTCGAGGGCGTCGCCGGAGCGCCCTCGCTGATGCAGGCCGATGGCATCCATCCCAACGAAAAGGCCCAGCCCATCATCCTCGAGACAGTGCGGGCCGCCCTTGATCCGATGCTCGAATCGGGCCCCGCAGCGCGGTCGGCAGATTGACGGTCATGGTCAGCGGGAGATGGTCGGAGAGCGGGGCATCCAGCACCGCCACCGTCTCCACCGCGAGACTCGGGGTGACAAGGATATGGTCGATATTACGGGCCGGACGCCAGCTCGGGTAGGTCGGCATGTCGTTGACCGGCTCGCGCAGGCCGGTTTCGGCAAAGAGGTAGCGCAGCTCGGGACTGGTCGAATGGCAGTTGAGATCACCCATGACGATGGCGTGCTCTTCATCGGCGATGCACTCGGCGATATAGGCGAGCTGGCTCAGCCGGGCGCGTTGACTGAGCGCGAGGTGCAGCAGTACCACCACGAGATCCGCCGCCGGCGTCGAGAATCGCACCAATAACGCCCCACGCCCGGGGATGCGCCCGGGCAGCCGATGCTCGGTGACCGCCGTCGCCGGCATCCGGCACAGCAGGCCGTTGCTGTGCTGGGCAAAGCGGCCGAGCGGCCGGTTGGTCTGGATGTAGCGATGTGGAAAGGCCGCGGTCTCGGCCAGAAACGCGGTCTGATCAACAAACCCGCTGCGCAGGCTGCCGGCGTCGAGCTCCTGGAGGCCGACCAGGTCGAACTGGCTGATGGTCTCGGCGATACGCCGCAGGTTGGGCACACGGCCACTGTCCGGCAGCACGTGCCGCCATCCCCGCGTGAAGTACTGATGATAGTAGCGGGTCTCGATCCCGGCCTGGATGTTGTAGCTCATCAGCCGCAACCGCGCCGGCAATCGGGCCCCGGCATCCGCGGGGCGATCGCTCACCGCTCAGCCGTCGCCGGATTCAGTGGCCACCAGTGAATCCGCCACATCCAGCATGTCCTGCTGCCCGCCGGCCTCGCGGACGTCCACCAGGTACTGGCCGGCAACACCGATGGACGGCGTCCCGCGGACCTTATAGGCGTTGGCGAGGCGCTCCGCCCGGTTGAGGCTGGAGCTGACCGCGAACGAGTTCAGCGCATCCATCACCTCGCGCTCACTGACATCCGCGACGCTGGCGTAGAACGCGGCGACGTCTTCATGGCTCTGGAAAGCGCGGCCTTCGTCATGAATGGCGGTGAATAGCGCCCGATGCGTCTGATCGAGGATCTCCAGCGCCTCGGCGGCGTAGTAGGCCCGCGCCAGAACGGCCCAGCTGTCGCGACCGAAGGTGATCGGTGTATGGATCACCTCGACCCGATCGGCGTTGGCCGCGGTCCAGTCGCTGAGCAGCGGCTCGAATTGGTTGCAGTAGCTGCAGCCGTAGGAGAAAAACTCCCGCACCTGCACCCTGCCGGCGTCAGTGTCGGTGGACTGGGGCGTATCCAGCACGCGATAGCCCTGCTGCGCCACGGCCGTGGTCGAGCCCAGCCCGACGATGAGGCACAGCAGCGCCAGCGCAGCGCCGGTGAACAGGCGGGTGGATCGTGTCATTGGCATCGATGGGCTCCGTTGATCGTCAAAGCACACTCTACCCTACAGCTCGCCGTAGGAGTGCAGGCCCGAGAGGAACATATTCACGCCCAGGAAGGCGAAGGTCGTGACGAACAGCCCGATCACCGCCCACCAGGCCATGGGCGTACCGCGCAGGCCCTTGGTGTAGCGCAGATGCAGCCAGGCCGCGTAGTTGAGCCAGACGATCAGCGCCCAGGTCTCCTTCGGATCCCACGACCAGTAGGCCCCCCAGGCCTCGGCCGCCCATAGTGCGCCAAGGATGGTGGCCACGGTGAAGAACGCGAAGCCGAGCGCGATGCTGCGATAGCTCACATCGTCGATCTGCTTGAGGGTGGGCAGGCGCTCGGCCCACTTGCTGTCATCGGGCACCCGTGCCCGGATCAGATAGGCGACACCGAGCATCGCGGCGATGGCAAAGCAACCATAGCCGATGAAGTTGGTGGGCACGTGGATTTTCATCCAGTAGCTCTTCAGCGCCGGGACCAGCGGTTCGATCTGCGAGGCGCCCCGGTCAAAGTGGTACCAGAGCAGAAAGCCCACCGAGGCGGTGATCACCAGCAGCACGAAAAACCCCATGGAATAGGTCTGCTGGGCCTTTTCGTAGTAGAGGTAGATCAGCGCGGTGATGACCGCGAACAGCACGAACACCTCATAGAGGTTGCTGACCGGGATATAGCCGATGCCCCCGGCGAACAGATGCGTCTCATGCCAGCGCACCAGCAGGCCCACCAGGCCGGCACCGGCGCCGAACCAGGTCAGCGTCGAGGCGACCCGGCCGGTGAAGCGGTGGCCGGTGAACAGCGAGACGCCGTACGCCAGTGTGGCCGCCGGGAACAGCGCGCTCATCCACATGATCGCCGACTGGCTGGAGAGCAGGTACTGCAGGAAGAAATCCGTCTGCGCGACCTCCAGCGCCGGGTAGCGCATGACCGCGAACAGGCTCAGCGAGCAGACCGCGGCCATGTAGGTCTTCGAGGCGCTCCAGTGCCAGCCGATGCCGATCATCACCCCGGCGGTGAACAGCGTGATCACCACCTCGTAGCCATTCATGACATCACCGAGCACCTGGAAGGTGCCGGCGGTGGCCGCCGCCACCAGGGCCGCCCAGGCCCAGTCACCCGCCGTCAGCCGCTGCCACAGCGACGGTCGGCGCATCTGGCGGTACATTTCCTCGCGTGAAGCAACCATATCCCTAACCTCGGTCCGTTTGATCGCGGTCGACCTGTTCATCGACCGCATCCGCCAGTTCCCCGAACTCCCTGGCAAAGGCCTCGGGCTGGCGCTGATTGGCACCGGCCACCAACAGGTCGGCGCCGCCGTCGTCCCGCGGGGTCACCAGCGCCCAGACGCGCCGGTGGGAGACGTAGAAAAGCAGGAACACCCCGAGCGTCAGCATAGCGGAGCCGGCGTAGACCACATTCTTGCCCGGCGCGCGGGTGATTTGAAGCCCGGTGGCCTGACGATGATCGAAATGATCGATGCTGAAGATCACCGGCGCGCCATAATCAGCCACCGTGGAGACGGCATTGATGGCATCCTCGAAAAAGGTCCGCTGGTCGGCATCCGTCTGCACCATCGATAGCTGCACACCCTGCCGCGCCGCGAGCGTCTCGCGATAGAGCTCGAAGAGGGTGCGCTGAAGCACCGAGCGGGAGAACTCAAGCAGCATCTCGGGGCGATTCGAACCGGCGACACGCGCCTCGAGCTGGCGATTCACCGCGCCGAAGCCACCCTCAAGCAATGTCGCGATCATATCATCCGCGGTACCGGCCACCCGTGTGCCGAGATCGGAGTTGGCGACGCCCATGCGCGCAAGCAGTCCATCCGCGGCCCGGCGGGCCGCCTGCTCGACGCGGTTGGGATCGTCCAGTGCGGCATAGAACTCAGTGAACGTCTCCATCGAGACCGCGTCGTCAGCCGGGACATGCAGATAGCGGAAGCGCTCGCCGGGGTTGCCGCGTACGCCGTGGAGGTAATACCAGCGCCCGTTGATCTCCACCGGCGCCATGTAGGTATGGAACTCACGCGCCTGACCGGCCTCGTCGCGGAGCGTGTAGTTGAACGACGGGCCCACATTACGGAATTCGTCACGGGCGCCGGTCCGCTCCACGGCGCGCGGATCCGGATTGACGTTGAAGAGCTGGAAATCATCGATCTCCATCGTCCGCGCCATGCCGCCGAGCTGCAGGCGCAGATCCTCGAACACGCGGCCATCCACTGGCATTGATGCCCCGGAGCCATCGAGGATGTGGCCGGTGAGCTCAAGGGCGGTGCCCCCGTCGGTGAACGACGCCTGATACAGGGTATGCCCACGGTGGGTCAGTGGCTCATTGACCGAGATGGTTTCACGGATCGGCTCGTCGAGCTTCGGATCATGGATGACCAGATCACTCTCGTAGCTGCTCGGCATGCCATTGGGGTAATGGTCGATCCGGAAGTCCTCGAGATAGATCTCGAAGGGCAGTTCCTGGACCAGATAGCCATCGCGCACCTGCAGAAAGGTCACGCCGCTGTTGCTCTGCTCAGGGATGGTGACGTTACCGCGGAATGAACCACTCTCAGGCGGCAGCCAACTCTCGCCAGGCACCTGGGAGACCGGCAGGTCACGGGTTTCGATCTGCAGATCACCGACCATTTCCCGGATCTTAAGGCCGATGTTGCCGTCGATGAGCGCGCCGACCGCGATCACTACCACGGCGACATGGGTGAGGACATAACCTGCGCGCGTGGCACCGCCTTTCATGCCCGCAAGGATGACCGTGTCACCGCGCACTTCGCGCCGGGTGCGATAGCCATAGCCGCGGAACGCCGAGTCGGCGAGCAGCTCGGCGTGATCCGCGTCCATGCCGGCCTGCCAGCGCCGATGATTGGACAACGCCATGAGTGAGCGCTCACGCACGTGGGTGCGATAGCGGGTGACCTCGCGCCAGACACTGGGGATGTGGCGGCTGACGCAGACCCCGGTGGAGACGATCAGAAAGCCCAGAATGCCCAGAAACCAGGCGGCCGAGTAGACATCGTAGAGATTCAGGGCCTTGAACACCTCGAACCAGAACGGTCCGAACTGAATGAGGTATTCGTTGTAGGGATTGTTCTGGGGCAGGACAGTGCCGATGATCGAGGCAATGCTGACCACCACCAGCAGGGTGATCGCCAGGTTCATCGATCCCAGGAATTCAAGCCATATGCTGCCGGAGCGCCGCCGGCCGCGCCGCTTCGGCCCCGAGGGGCTGTCTGTTACTGTTGCAGCATCCTGGACCATTGAATGCCCACCTGTCCGCTATCGATCTTATGATACCCCGCAGCGACGGCTGGTTTAACCATCCGCCAGCGGGGGAATGACCATCGTTCGCGAACTATTCGGCTGCAATGTCCGTCGGGTAGAGGCCGCGCACGTAATTGGCCACCGCCTGAATCTCTTCGTCGTCGAGCTTCGAGGCGATGTCGTTCATCAATCCGGCCTGCCCATAGCCTGAGCGCTTGCCGGACTGATACAGCCCCAGCTGCTCGATGGTGTACTCCACCTTCTGGCCGCTCAGGCGCGGGTAGCCGCTATTGGGCACGCCCATGCCACCGGGGCCGTGACAGCTCACGCAGGCCGGCACGCCCTTCTCGTCGATGCCGCCCATGTAGATGCTGCGGCCGGTGCTGAGCAGCTCCTCCGGGGTTTCGCCCAGTTCCGCATCCAGCTCGGAGAAGTACACGGCGAGATCCGCCATCGTCTGCTTGTCGAGCCCGGCGGCCTGGCCCAGCATGATCGCATTCTCACGCTCACCGGACTTGTAGAACTGCAGGTGGTCGTAGATATAGTCCGCGTGCTGGCCGGCCAGGTTGGGATAATTGGGCACGACACTGTTGCCCTGTTGCCCGTGGCATGCAGCACAGCTCGACGAAGCCGCCTTGCCCCGTTGGGGATCGGCGTTCTCGAGCTGGGCATGGGCCGCACCGCTCATCAGGAGCAGCGCCGTGAGCGCGGATAGCAGCTTAACGATCATGATGTCCGATAGTTCTTGGATAGAATGGCTTTATACCAACGCCCCCACGGGGGGTCAATTCAATGGTTCAGGATTCAACGATGACACTAGACTACCGCCGGGCGCAATTCCTCCTGTCCGCCGTCAGACCCGAGCAGTTGCCGGCGGACCGCGGCGACGAGGTGGCATTCGCGGGGCGCTCCAACGCCGGCAAATCCAGCGCGCTCAATGCCATCACCGACCAGAAGCAGCTGGCCCGCGTCAGCAAGACACCCGGCCGGACCCAGCAGATCAATGTCTTCCCGCTCACCGACGAGGCGAACGGCGCACGGCTCATCGATCTGCCGGGGTATGGTTATGCCAGAGCGCCCGCCTCGGTGCGCGAGCACTGGCAGCGGATCCTGCCGCAGTACCTGGAAAGCCGGCAGAGCCTGCGTGGACTGGTCCTGATCATGGATATCCGCCATCCGCTCGGCCCGTTGGACGAGCAGATGCTGACCTGGTGCGAGGCGGCCGGGCTGCCCGTGCATGTGCTACTCAGCAAGGCCGACAAGCTCGGCCGCGGCCGCGCCGGGAACACACTAAAGGCGGTCCGGCGGGGCACCCAGGCGATCTGTCCGCTCGCCACCGCGCAGCTGTTCTCATCGCAGACACGCCATGGCGTCGACGACGCCCGTCGCCAGCTCGATCAGTGGTTCGGAGCATAAAAAACCCCGGCATCCAGGGGGGTATGGATACCGGGGACGATTGACCCGGCCGAGGGGGGGGGTTACGACCGGGTCACTCTGACCCGCACCCAAGGGAGGGGGTCGCGGGCCGCGCCGGGCACTGACGCACTTATAAAGACAGTACCCGCGGCAGCGAAGTTCAGTGGGCCGTATCCCAATCGTCACCGATGCCGACTTCCACCTCCAGGGGTACGTCGAGATCGGCGGCCGCGGCCATGAAACCGCGGATCCGCTCGCCCACCGCGGCCTCGTCACCCGCTGGCACCTCGAGCACCAGCTCATCGTGGACCTGCATGACCAGCGTCGCATCCGGATGCTCCCGGGTGATCCAGTCATCCACGGCGATCATGGCCCGCTTGATGATGTCCGCCGCGGTTCCCTGCATGGGTGCATTGATGGCGGTACGCTCGGCGTACTGGCGGCGCTGATTGTTGCGACTGTTGATCTCGGGCAGATAGAGCCGGCGGCCATACACCGTTTCCACATAGCCCTGCTGATGGGCGGTCTCCCGGGTCCGGTCCATGAAAGCCCGCACGCCGGGGTAGCGCTCGAAGTAGCGATCGACGTAGGCCTGCGCCTCGCCACGCTCGATGCCGAGCTGGCGGGCGAGCCCCCAGGCCGACATGCCATAGATCAGGCCGAAGTTGATGGCCTTGGCGGCGCGGCGCTGATCGCCGCTGACCGCCGCTGCCTCGCCGCCGAACACCTCGGCGGCGGTGGCCGAGTGAATATCAAGCCCTTCGGCGAACGCCCGTCGCAGCCCATCGTCGCCGGAGAGGTGGGCCATGATGCGCAGCTCGACCTGGGAGTAGTCCGCCGCCATCAGTCGATAGCCGGGTGTGGGCACGAAGGCGCGGCGGATGCGCCGGCCCTCGGGCGTGCGGATGGGGATGTTCTGCAGGTTCGGATCCGACGACGACAGTCGCCCGGTGGCCGCCACCGCCTGATGGTAGGAGGTATGCACGCGCCCGGTCTGCGGATTGATCAGGCTCGGCAGCTTGTCGGTGTAGGTCGAGCGCAGCTTCGAGACGCCGCGGTAGTCGAGGATCAGCCGCGGCAGATCATGGCCCTGGGCGGCCAGCTCCTCGAGGACCGACTCGGCGGTGGATGGCGCCCCCTTGGGTGTTTTCGCGAGTACCGGCAGCCCCTGGCGCTCGTAGAGGATCTCCTGGATCTGCTTGGGCGAGCCGAGATTGAACGGGCCACCGGCCGCTTCGTGGGCCTGAGCCTCGAGCTGCTGCATGGTCTCGGCGAGCTCCCGGCTCTGTGTCGCCAGCAGCCCGGCATCGACGCGCACACCGGTGCGCTCGATGCGCGAGAGCACCGGTAGCAGGGGCAGCTCGATGGACTCGTACACCGCCCTCGGCCCGGCGCGCTCGGCGAGCGATGGCCACAGCGACTCGTGCAGCCGCAGCGTGATGTCGGCGTCCTCAGCGGCATAATCCACCGCCTGATCAAGCGCCACCTGATCGAAGCTGATCTGTTTGGCGCCCTTGCCGGCCACCGCCTCATAGCCGATCGGCCGGTAATTGAGATACTTCTGCGCCAGCGAGTCCATGTCGTGGCGCGCGGCGGTGGCATCCAGGCAGTACGACTCGAGCATGGTGTCGTGGACGACGCCGCGCAGGGTGATGCCGTGGTTGGCCAGTACGCTCATGTCGTATTTCAGGTTCTGCCCCAGCTTGCCCGCCGCCGGATCCTCGAGCAGCGGCTTCAACCGGGCGAGCGTGGCGTCGCGATCGAGCTGCTGGGGTTGATCCGGGCCGCAATGCGCGAGCGGCAGATAGGCGGCCTCGCCCGCGGTCACCGCGAACGACACACCGACCACGCGGGCGCGCATGTAATCGAGGCTGTCGGTCTCGAGGTCGAAGGCGAAGAACGGCGCCGCGGCGAGCCGCTCGAGCCATGCCGCCAGATCGCCCTCGGTCTGGATGCAGTGATAGGCGGCCTGGGGATCGGCGGGGTCGTGATGCGCGGTCACCGCGGCCGGCTCGGCGGTCTCGGTGGCATCGGCCTCGATCTCGCGCAGCCAGGTGTTGAAGCCAAGGCCCCGGTAGCGTCGCGCCAGCTCGTCGCGGTCGGGGCGCTCGAGCCGGATCGCCAGCGGCGCCAGGGGCAGCTCGACATCGCAGTGGATGGTCGCCAGCTGTCGTGAGAGATCGAGCTCGTCGAGATGCGCGCGCAGGCTCTCGCCGACCTTGCCGCCGATCGCCCCGGCATGGGCACGGATGCCGTCGATGGACTGGTACTGGGTCAGCCACTTGGCAGCGGTCTTGGGCCCCACCTTGGGGACGCCGGGGATGTTGTCCGAGGTATCGCCCACCAGCGCCAGGTAGTCGATGATCTGCTCCGGGGGCACGCCGAACTTCTCGACCACCGCGTCGCGATCCAGGAGGGTATTGGACATGGTGTTGAGCAGCGTGACCCCGCCGTTGACCAGCTGCGCCATGTCCTTGTCGCCGGTGGAGATCAACAGCGTCAGCCCCTCGTCCCGGCCGCGCACGGCGAGCGTGCCGATCACATCATCCGCCTCGACGCCACCGACCTCGATCAGCGGCAGGCCCATGGCCCGGACAACGGCCTTGAGCGGCTCGAGCTGGGCGGCGAGATCATCGGGCATGGGCGGGCGGTTGGCCTTGTATTCGGCGAACAGCGCGTCCCGGAAGGTCTTGCCCGGGGCATCGAAGACCACGCCCATGTGTACCGGGCGGTAGTCCTCGATCAGTCGCCGGAGCATGCTGATCACCCCATAGATCGCGCCGGTGGGTTCACCCGCTGCATTGGTCAGGGGCGGCAGCGCGTGATAGGCCCGATAGAGGTAGGACGAACCATCCACCAGCAACAGGCGCTTGTCGGGGTCACTCATAGCAGTCCTAGATCCGTTCCAGATTGGCGTAGGCGGCGACCAGCCACTTGGTGCCCGCGCTGTTGAAGTTGACCTGGATGCGGGCGTTGGGGCCATTACCCTCACAGTCGAGCACGATCCCCTCGCCGAAGCGACTGTGCTGGACGCGCTCGCCGAGGCCGAACTCGGCCTCGGTGGCGGTGGCGGCGCCCTCCCCCGGACCGGTCCCGGCGGCGGTCGGGCCGGTCACCGAGAACCGCGCCCGCACCTCATCCACCAGCGCCGGCGGCAGCTCGCGGATAAAGCGTGAGGCGATGGCGAAGTCGTCCCGCCCATGCAGGCGGCGGCGCTCGGCGTAGCTGATCAAAAGCTGCTGCCGGGCCCGGGTGATGCCCACGTAGGCGAGGCGGCGCTCCTCCTCGAGCCGGCCCGGCTCCTCGACGGACATGCGATGCGGGAACAGTCCCTCCTCAAGCCCGGCCAGGAACACCACCGGGAACTCAAGCCCCTTGGCGGAGTGCAGGGTCATCAGCTGCACGCAGTCCTCCCAGGCGCCGGCCTGTCCCTCACCCGCCTCCAGCGCGGCATGGGCAAGGAACGCGGTGAGCGGCTCCATCTCCGCCTCGGCGGTGTTGTCCTGTTCGAAGTTGCCGGCCGCGGTGATCAGCTCGTCGAGGTTTTCAAGCTTGTCCTGAGCCCGCTCCGATCCGTCCTTGCCCAGGTGCGCGCGCAACCCGGTCCGGGTCAGCATCGTCTCCATACACTCGGGCAGGGATGCCCCGGCGGTGTCCGCGGCCAGCCCATCGATCAGATCCAGAAACGCCCGCAGGGCATTGCCGGCACGGGCGGGCAGCCCGCCGCCATGAGTGACCAGTCCACGTGCCGCGGCCCAGAGGCTGATCCCCTGATCGCGGGCGGCGATCCGCAGGGTCTCAACGGTGCGATTGCCGATCCCCCGGGTCGGGGTATTGATGATCCGCTCGAGCGCGGCGCTGTCGTCGCGGTTGGCCATCAGCCGCAGGTAGGCGAGGGCGTCCTTGATCTCGGCGCGCTCGAAAAAGCGCAGGCCCCCATAGACCCGATACGGAACGCGCCGGGCCATCAGCGCCTCCTCGAAGGTCCGTGACTGGGCGTTGGAGCGATACAGGATGGCGATATCACTACGCGCCAGGCCCTGTTCGTCGACCATGGCCATCAGCCGCTCCACCACGAACCGCGCCTCGTCCTGCTCGTTGAACGCGGCATAGAGGGCGATGGGCTCACCGGCCTCGCCCTCGGTCCAGAGCTTTTTGCCCAGACGGTCGCTGTTGCGGGCGATCAGCGTGTTCGCGGCGTCAAGGATGGTGCGGGTCGAGCGGTAGTTCTGCTCGAGCCGCAGCACGCGGGTGTTGGAGTAGTCCTTGCGAAAGCGCTCCAGGTTCTCCACCCGGGCGCCGCGCCAGCCATAGATCGATTGATCGTCATCGCCGACGATGAACACATCCGATTCCGGCCCGGCCAGGAGCTTGAGCCACTCGTACTGGATGCCGTTGGTGTCCTGGAACTCATCCACCAGCACATGGCGGAAGCGACGCCGGTAGTGGCCCAACAGCTCGAGGTGGTTCTGGAGCATCTCCACGGTGCGCAGCATCAGCTCGGCGAAATCCACGACGCCGGCACTGCGGCAGGCCTGCTCGTAGGCGGCGTAGACCCGCGCCATCTGCCCGGTGTAGGGGTCGGCGCTGTCGAGGTCTTCGGCGCGCTCGCCGGCGTCCTTTCGGGCGTTGATGAAGCCCTGCAGCTGACGCACCGGCCAGCGGTTCTCGTCGAGCTCCAGATCGCGCATGATCCGCTTCACGAGCCGGCGTTGATCCTCACTGTCGAGGATCTGAAAACCCTGCGGCAGCCCCGCCTCCTGCCAGTGCAGGCGCAGCAGCCGGTGGCTGAGGCCGTGGAACGTGCCGACCCAGAGCCCCGAGCGGCTGATACCAAGGCGCTCCTCGATGCGCCCGCGCATCTCGGCGGCGGCCTTGTTGGTGAAGGTGACCGCCAGCAGATTCCAGGGCGTGGCCCCTTCCACCCGGACCAGCCAGGCGGCCCGGTGGGTGAGGACGCGGGTCTTGCCACTGCCGGCGCCGGCAAGGACCAGGGCGTGGCCCAGCGGCGCACTGACGGCTTCACGCTGGGCGGGGTTGAGCGGGTCGATCAGATCGGATACATCCATCGCTCAGAGTATATCAGCGTGCCCCGGGACTAGGTGACGGACAGCGCCCTCACCGGCGGCAGATCGCGGATGAGCTCGGCCAGGGCGCTGACGACCGGTTCACGGGCACAGCCACGACGCCGATAGATGGCCAGTTCCCGCACGGGTGGCGTACCCGAGAACGCCCGCACCGCGAGTCCCTCGGTCTGGGCGCCGGCGGCCTGGACGGCAAGGGTCGGCAGCAGGGTGGCGCCGGCGCCGGTCGCCACCATCTGGCGCAGGGTCTCAAGGCTGGTGGCGCGAAAGTCCTGCTGCTGGCGGGCGCCCACCCGCGAGCAGAAATCCAGCGCCTGATCGCGCATGCAATGACCCTCCTCGAGTAGCAGCATCGGGGTGGCGTCGAGATCGTTCCGGCCGATACTCGACTGCGCCGCCAGCGGATGATCCGCCGGCAGCGCCACCTCGAACGGCTCCTTGAACAGCGACTGGGCGATCAGCCCCTCGTCAGGGACCGGCACGCCCATGATCGCGGCGTCGAGGGTGCCCTCCTGCAGCCGCTCGACCAGCCCGCGGGTGCGCTCCTCGTGGAGTAACAGCCGCAGCTTGGGGTACTGCGCCTGCAGGACCGGGAAGAGGTGCGGGATCAGATAGGGCCCCAGCGTGGGGATGATGCCGATGCGCAGGTCGCCACTCATTGGATCCCCGGCGGTGCGGGCGACGCTGACCAGATCATCGACCTCGTTGAGCACCTGACGGGCGCGCTCGGTGATCATCCGACCGATGGGGGTGACCAGCACCCGCTTGCTGGTGCGCTCAACGAGCTGGACGTCGAGATAGGCCTCGAGCTTTTTGATCTGTGTGCTGAGGGTGGGCTGGCTGACATAGCAGGCGGCGGAGGCGCGGCCGAAGTGCTGATGATCGGCGACAGCCACCAGATAGCGCAGGTCACGGAAGTTGATATGGTTCATGGGCGGATCTCGATATCTCCCGCAAGTTCAAGCCACAGCCGCCGATAGGCCTCAGTGGCAGTGGCGCGTGGGGCGAAGGCCGCCAGGGGCTGGCGGTGGACGCTCATCTGTTCGATGTCGGTGCTGTAGGGGATCCCGGTGCGCAGGCAGTGGCGCAGCGAGGTCGGTGGTGCCTCCGACCAGCGCCGGTGGAGCCCGCGGCGGCGGTCGACCATGGACAGGAACGGTCGCAGCGTATCGCGACCGTAGCGGCCACGATCGAAGCGCGCCACCATCTGCCGCCAGGCGTTGAGGGACAGCGGCGCCGGGATGAGCGGGCAGAGCACCCGGGTCGCCACCCGGACCACCGCATCGGCGAGCCGCGAGAAACTCGGTGGGCAGTCCAACACCACCAGCCCATAATTCTCCGAGAACGGCTGCAGGAGCCGATCAAGCAGCCGCGCGCCATCCTTGCCCTTGTCGATGAGATCATCCAGCTGGCGCAGCGATCCGTCTGCGGGCAGGAGATCGAGATAGGTCTGCCGGGTGCGGACCGTCTCGCGGCCGATGGGGGACTTGCGCCGGAACAGCTTCGCCGGCGGCCGGGCAAGGCCTGGCGCGGCGCCGACACACCAGGTCGCCGCCGCCTGGGCATCGAGATCCCAGAGCAGGGTGGGCACCCCGGCGCGGGCCGCCTGATCGGCGAGGTTCACCGCCGTGGCGGTCTTGCCCACACCGCCCTTGAGATTGTGGAGCGCAATGATGTCCATTAACCGGCTGACCCTCTCCATTCAAGGGTCATTCTAGCGTGCCGGCGCGGGATCCGTCCCGCGCGCTCCGCACTGCCGGCCGGCGGCTGCGCTCAACGCCTGTCGAGACAGCTCACCAGGCGCTCGCTGAGCTGGTTGATCAGGGCGGTATAGAAGCCGTTCCCGACGGCGACATCACTGCCGAGCGGATCGAGGACACCCGTGCGGGCATCCGTCTCATCGAGCACCGTGTCGACCAGCTGTGGATTGAACTGCGGCTCGGCGAATACGCACTGTACGTCGTGACGGTCGACAACGGTCCGGATCGAAGCGATATGGGCCGGCCCCGGATCGCCGGCATCACTGAGCGAGATCGCGCCCACGGTGTTCATACCAAAGCGCCGCTCGAAGTACTGGTAGGCGTCATGGAAAACGATAAAGGGCACATCCGAGACCGGTTCCACTGCCGTGCGGATGTCCGCCATCATCGCCTCGATATCCGCTTGAGCGGCCTCGGCATTGGCTCGGTACTGGTCGGCATGGGCGGGATCCTCCGCCGCCAGGGTCGCGGCGATCACATCCAGCCAGTGAATGGCATTGGCTGGATCCAGCCAGGCATGTGGGTCGGTACGCTCATGACCGTGATCGTCGTGGCCCCCATGATCCCCGTGATCGTCATGACCGTCGTGACCCGGATCGTCATCTCCCCCGGCCTCGGCGAGCACACGGTCACGGAAGGCATAGCGCTCCGTGCCCTCGGTATGCAGCAAAGCCACCGCGCGGGCCTCACCGGCGAGGTTATCCAGCGCTCCGGTCAACCAGGGCGTCAGCGCGCCACCGACCCAGAACACCACATCGGCCGATTCGAGGGCACTGGCGTCGGATGGGCGCAGGGAATAGTCATGCGGTGATGCGCCGGGCTGGATCACCAGGGCAGGTTCAGCCACCCCGTCCATCACCTGGGTGACCAGCGAGTGGACCGGTGCGACGTCGGTGGCCACCTGCGGCGCAGCGGATACCGGCGCCGCCACGGCGCTCGCCATCAGTGCGAGGGACCACGCCATCCGGCGCGTCCAGTCGAGTGGGTGCGGGCCATTCATGAGGCTGCTCCTTTGGGTAACGAATGTAATGATATACTATAACATCAATATTCCGCTTTTCGAGGCCCCTCGGCTATGGCACTGTCAGCGCCCATCATGACGCACCCACAGACCCCACTGATCGAGGCGCACGACCTCAACGTCCGCATCGGTGGCAACGCCATCCTCGAGGACATCACCCTGTGCCTGCGCGCCGGTGAGATCGTCACGGTGGTCGGGCCCAATGGCTCGGGGAAATCGACCCTGCTGCGGGCGCTGATCGGCGCGCTCGCCATCGATGGTGGCCACATCCATAAGGCCCGCGACCTGCGCCTCGGTTATGTCCCGCAGCGGCTCCATATCGATCCGACGCTGCCGCTCAGCGTGCGGCGGTTCCTCAACCTGCCGCGCCGCCATCACCGGGCCACCATCGATCAGGCGCTGGAGCAGGCGGGCATCCCGGGCCGGGCAGACGCGGCGCTGGCCTCGCTCTCCGGCGGTGAGTTCCAGCGTGCACTGATGGCACGGGCATTGATCGATGAACCCAATCTGCTCATGCTCGATGAGGCCTCACAGGGCCTGGACCAGACCGGTACCGCCGATTTCTATCGCCAGCTTGAGCACATCCGCGACCGCCTCGGCTGTGGAATCCTGCTGGTCAGTCACGATCTTCATGTCGTGATGCGCGCCGCTGACCGGGTGATCTGCCTCAACCATCACATCTGCTGTCAGGGGCGGCCCGAGGCGGTGACGGCCGCGCCGGAATACCGCGCGCTGTTCGGCACCGATGATGAGACGGCGCTGGCGATCTTCCGCCATGATCCCCATCACCACCCCCATGCCCCGGCGGCGGAGGATGACGATGCTGGATGACTTCATGGTGCGGGCTACCCTCGCCGGTCTGGGTGTGGTGCTGGCCGCGGCGCCGCTGGGCTGCTTCGTGGTATGGCGGCGGATGGCGTTTTTCGGCGCGGCGACCGCCCATGCCGCGGTGCTTGGCGTCGCCCTCTCGCTCGCGCTGTCGCTGTCGGTATTCGTCGGTGTGCTGGCGGTCTCCCTGTTGATGGCGGTCACGGTCAGCCTGCTCAGTGACCGCGGCTATGCCATGGATACACTGCTGGGGGTCATGGCCCACTCGTCGCTGGCTTTTGGGCTGGTGGCGGTGTCGTTCCTGAGCGATGTACGCATCGACCTGATGGCCTACCTGTTCGGCGATATCCTTGCCGTCGGCCGCACCGACCTGGCGATTATCTGGACCGGATCGCTGCTGGTGCTGGGACTGACCCTATGGCGCTGGCAGTCACTGCTACTGGCCACCGTGAGCACGGAAATGGCCCATGCCGAGGGCATCGACCCGAGTCGGGAGCGTCTGATCCTGACCGTGGCACTGGCGATTGTGGTGGCGGTGGCGATCAAGGTGGTGGGCGTGTTGCTGATCGCCGCCCTGCTGATCATCCCGGCCGCCAGCGCCAGGCCGTTCAGCCACACGCCCGAGCGCATGGCGCTGATCGCCGCGATGATCGGGGCGGTCTCGGTGCTGGGCGGCATGTGGGGATCGTGGCACCTCAACACGCCCACCGGCGCGAGTATCGTCTGTGTGGCCGCGATCCTCTTTGTGGCGCTCAACACGCTGGCGCGCAGCCTGCCCCGCCGCCACGCCGGCGTTTGACACGACCCCCCGCGGCTGGGAGCGTAAAAGAACAAGCCACAACCGCAATGGAGCACGCTGGAATGGATAATCCCAAGATCGATGAATCCCTTGGCAATGCGCTTTTCAAGGCGACCGCCGATCACTCACTGAACGCCATCACCATCACCGAGGCCGCCGAGGACGGCAGCGCCGGTCCGATCATCTACGTCAATCCGGCGTTCACCGAGATCACCGGCTATACGGCCGACGAGGTACTCGGCCGCACCCCGGGCATGCTTCAGGGGCCGAAGACCGAGGCCGCCGTCCTCCAGCGCCTGGGCGAGCAGATCCGTCGCGGCGAGGTATTCCACGGCGAGACGGTCAACTATCGTAAGGACGGTAGCGAGTTCATCCTCGAATGGAAGGTCGTGCCGGTCCGTCAGGACGGGCAGGTCACCCACCATGTCGCGGTCCAGTACGACGTCACCGGCCGGATCTGAACAACCGCCGCCGCATCCACCCCTCAACCAACAGGAGTCACATCATGGAAGTCCTCTACACCACCACCGGCACCGCCAACGGCGGCCGCGACGGACGCGCGGCCATCAGCGACGGCTCGCTGGATGTCACGCTCACCGCACCGAAGGAGCTGGGCGGTCCCGGCGGCGACGGCACCAACCCCGAACAGCTGTTCGCCTGTGGCTATTCGGCCTGCTTCCTCGGGGCAATGCAGTTCGCAGGGGGTCAGGCGGGGATCAAGGTCCCCTCCGAGACCCAGGTCACCGCCAAGGTCTCGCTGGGCAAGCGCGACGATGGTCAGGGCTTTGCCATTGGCGTCGACCTGTCGGTTGACCTGCCCGGCGTCGAGCGGGCCGAGGCCGAGAGGCTGGTGGAGGCCGCCCATGTGGTCTGCCCCTACTCCTACGCCACGCAGGGCAACATCGACGTCACGACCACGCTCGCCTGAACGCGATCGTGACATCACCGCCGCCGGGTCGTTGATCCGGCAGCGGTTCAGCCGCCCGCCGTCACCGTGACGGTCAGCGTTCCCATCCCCTCGATCCGCCCGCGCAGCCGGTCACCCGGCTCCACCGGACCGACGCCCGCCGGCGTCCCGGTCATCACGATATCCCCCGCGGCCAGGGTGAACCGGGCCGAGAGTGTGGCGATGATCGCCGGTAGCTTCCAGATCTGCTGGTTGAGATCACCGCGCTGGCGGGCCTCACCATTGACCTCCAGCACCATGGCACCGTGAGCGGGATCGCCGCACTGATCGGCGCGCCACAGGGGCGAGCAGGGCGCGGCGTGATCGAATGCCTTGGCGTCAATCCATGGCCGGCCCCTGGCCTTGGCCTGTGCCTGCAGGTCACGGGCGGTCATATCCAATGCCACGCCATACCCCCACACATGCTCCATCGCCCGCGCCTCGGGGATATCCCGCCCGCCGGCACCGAGAGCGACCAACAGCTCGAGCTCGTGGTGGACATCAGCGCTCTGGCGGGGATAGGGGAAGCGGCCGTCGGTGCACAGGTCCTCCGGGTTTTTCTGGAAGAAAAACGGCGGTTCGCGATCCGGATCGTGCCCCATCTCGACGGCATGATCGGCGTAGTTCCGCCCGACGCAGTACACCCGCCGAACCGGGAATGATCCGCCGCCGCTCACCGGCAGCATGACGCGCGGCGGGACCGGAATGACCGGCCCATCGTCGTGATGACCCGGTGCCGTCACAGCATCTGCTCCCCGGTGTCGCGCGCCGGCGTCACGCCGGTGGTCATCCATGCCTCACCCGCGTCGAGCGATGCCCGCTCGAGGCGCCAGCGGAACCGATAGAACCCGCCATCGCAGTCGCGCACCCGGACCCGGTAGAGGGCACGGCCACGCCCCTCGTCAAGGGTGATGATCTCGGCGCTGGCGTGGTTGATGAGAACGCCGTAGCCCGGTCCCTTGAGCATGCGCTTGAAGCGCGGCAGCGGGCCGGTGACCGAACGGTTATCGGGATGGGCAAACGCCCAGACCTGTTCGATGCCGGCATCGGGCGTGGGACTGTCGTTGTCACTGAGTGCCTGGAGCTGGATATCGACGACCTCCCGCGCGGTAAGATCAGGACCGGGCGTGGCGGGCTCGCTGGCAACGGCGGCGGTGGTGAGGAGGACACTGGCCATCAGGCCATGAAGCGGACGGGCATAGGGCATGGCGATTGATCCTTGAGCTGATGAACACCACTGTGTGACAACACGGTTCCGATATTCTTCGACATCGGGTTAGAGTGCAAACATCAAGGCTGGCGAATGAACGCCGGGAGAGTCATGGTCAAAACCAGCGCAACCGCGATGATCCGCCGACCCACTCCCGTGGTGTTTTCGTTTGTCGTGGACGACTTCGTCCATAACTACCCACGCTGGTCGCCCGAGGTCAAAAGCCTCAAACCGCTGTCCGAGGGTCCGCTGGTCAAGGGCTGGCGGGGCCGTCAGATGCGCGTCGATCAGGGCCGCCGGACCACGACCGATTTCGAGGTAGTGGCGCTGGAGCCGCATGAGCACATCGGCTTTCAGGGCGTGAAGGATCCCTATTACATCGATTTCTGGTTCACCGCCGAAGGCGACGGTATTACCCGACTGACCTTTCGATTCGAGCTCGGGCAGCTGGGCCTCGCCTTCCGGCCCTTCGAGAAGCTCATCACGCACGCGGTCCAGACCGGCGTCGACCGCGTCGCCCGCAACCTCAAACAACTGGTGGAATCGGAGACGCCCGATCCCGCTCGTGCCCCGTCAGGAGAGCAGTGATGGAATTCACCCCCGAGAAAGACACCGGCCTGATCCCCAATGTCCTCACCCAGATCCTCGATACCTGCGTGAACGGCATCACGCTGTCGGATCCTGACCAGCCGGACAACCCGATCGTATTCGCCAACAAGGTCTTTGAGGACATGACCGGCTACGAGCAGGACGAGATCATCGGCCGCAACTGCCGGTTCCTGCATGGTGATGACCGCGATCAGCCCGGGCTGGAGTCGATCCGCGAGGCGATGCGCACGGGCTCGCGTGTCGAGGTGGTACTGCGTAATTACCGCAAGAGCGGGGAGCTCTTCCATAACCAGCTGACCGTCCAGCCATTGCGCGACGAAAACGGCCAGCTGATCTACTACCTGGGCGTGCAGTACGACATCACTCCGATCGTAACGGCTCGCGAGGAGGCGGACCGGATGGCGGCGCTATTCGAAAAGGGCGAGGATTCCACCCCCTCATAACGGCGCGCCGGCTAGGCCCCCGGATGCAGGAAGAATAGCGCGCTGGCGATGGCGATCATGACCGCGGCGTAGGGCAGGTTCCAGCGCAGTAGGTCCAACGGACGCAGGCTGTAGGCGCCCTGCAGGGCGAGGTTCATGGCGGATAGCGGGCTGACCGCCACGCCGATGCCCCAGGCGGCGAGAAAGCAACTCGCCAGCAGACTGGGGTTGGGATCGAGCGGCGCCACAACGGCCGCAGCCGCCGCGACACCGATCACTGGATGCACCCCGACGATGGAGAGCGCGACCAGTACCGTCAGCAGCAGCCCTGCCTGGAGTCCACCGAACTGCTCGAAGGGCAGAGCGACCCCGGTCACCGACACCAGACTCATCAGGCCGGCTGCCATGACGCCGGCGGACAGGAACAGCACCAGCTCGCCACGCATCGCCGGCAGGCCGCGCCGCACATGATCCCCCAGCGTCTGACCGGGGCGCGAATCGGTGAGGAGCAGGGTAACGGCCGTCACGCTCGGTGCCAGCAGCGCGATCAGACCCAGTACCGACAGCGATGGCCGCCAGCTGTGTGCCAGCAGGATCGCAACCCCCAGCAGGCCGGGCAGCCAGAGACTGCCGAAGTTGATCGGATAGCCGTGGAAGGCATCGACATCCAGCGCGCTGACATCACGGAACGTCAGCGCGAGCGCCGCCAGCGCCAGGGGCCCGCCAAAGGCCAGCAGCAGCGGCAGTCGCGCACCCGGCGCGTAGGTCAGCGCCGCGGCCATGGCGGCAAAGAACGGTGACCAGAAAGCGGCGCTGCCAAACCCGCGGACCAGCGTGATGGCCTGCTGGCGCGTCAGGGTGTGGCCATCGCTCATGCGCCTTGCCATGATGAACACGGTGGGCAGGTTCACCACCGATCCGAACAGGTGCACCCCGGCCAGCGTATTGACGAGGCTGCGCCGACCCGGCGGCGCCTCGGCCGACGCCGCGGTGGGCGGCACGGCGATCAGGCGCAGAAAACTCACCGCCCCCAGCATGGCGATCAGCAGGGCATTGCCGGCGACGGCGGTGTGCCAGTCCACCTGGCCGTCGGCGAAAAACCCGGCCGCCAGTCCCAGTCCGCCGACGGCCAGCAGGACACTGGCCTGAATGCGGACCCGGCGCGGCACATCGCGCCAGAGGATGACACCGGCCAGCCAGGCCGGCAGCCCGGCGGCCAGCAGTGGCACCACACCGGTGAGACTGGCGACGGCGCTGAGCGCGATGCAGGCCGTCAGTGCCAGCCCCGCGACCGTCGCCAGAACCGGCTTAAGGGGCAAGATCGTCGGCGGTGATCACTCCGTCGTCGTTGCGATCCAGGTCATCCAGCCAGGTTTCGGTGCCGTTGATGAATTCGGCGCGCTGGACCCGGCCGTCGCCATTGGCATCCGAGGCCGGCAGACTCATGCCGTCGGTAATCCGCTCCATCAGCTCGCGGGCCTCGCCCTCGTAGCCGGCCACGTCGCCTTCCCGCGCGGCATCGAAGGCCTCGTACTCGCTGGCGTCGAGGACGCCGTCGCCGTTGCGGTCAAAGCTGTTGAATACCCGTCCACGCATGGTCTCGAGCTCCTCGAGCGTGGCGGTGCCATCGCCGTTCAGGTCCCAGACACCGAGGAAGCGCTCGGCCGGCGGCATCTGAGCCGACTCCTCCGAAGCGAGGGCCGGAGCGGCGCTGAGTACCCCGGCCACGAACAGCGCGGTGATTGATTGACGCATCATTGATCTCCTTTGTTCGGGGTCACTCCACCGTGACCGATTTCGCCAGATTGCGCGGCTTGTCGACGTCGGTGCCCTTGAGCACTGCGACATGGTAGGCGAGGAGCTGGAACGGCACGCTGTAGAGCAGCGGGGCCACCGCCTCGTCCACCGATGGCAGGGCAATCACCTGACAGTCGTCATAGGCTGCCGGGGCCGCGGCCGGATCGGCGAACACGTAGAGCCGTCCGCCCCGGGCCCGAACCTCCTGGAGGTTGGACTTGAGCTTTTCCACCAGGTCGTTGTTGGGCGCGGCCGTGACCACCGGCATATCCCCATCCACCAGCGCCAGCGGGCCGTGCTTGAGCTCGCCGGCAGGATACGCCTCGGCGTGGATGTAGGAAATCTCCTTGAGCTTGAGCGCCCCCTCCATGGCGATCGGGTATTGCGTTCCCCGGCCCAGGAACAGGGCGTGGTGCTTGTCGATGAAGGCCTCGGCGAGGGTCTCAATGCGCGATTCGAGATCCAGCACCGTCTCGATCTGTCGCGGGATCTGGCGCAATGCCCGTATCAGGCGCGCCTCCGCCTCACGGTCCATGCCATGGGCCCGGCCGGCGGCGATGACCGTCAGCAGCAATGCGGTGAGCTGGGTGGTGAAGGCCTTGGTGGAGGCAACGCCGATCTCTGGGCCGGCCCGGGTCATCATGACCAGATCGGATTCACGGACCAGCGAGCTCTCGGGAACATTGCAGATCGCCAGGGTCGCCCGATAGCCGAGGGTCTTCGCTTCGCGCAGGGCGGCAAGGGTGTCGGCGGTCTCCCCGGACTGGGACAGAGTGACGAACACCGTCCCCGGCGCGACCACATGGCGGCGGTAGCGGAATTCGCTGGCCACCTCGACGTCGCAGGGCAGCCCGGCGATGGACTCGAACCAGTAGCGTGCGACCAGACCGGCGTGATGGCTCGTCCCGCAGGCGACGATCTGGATGCGCTGGGCATCGGCCAGTAATTGCGTCGCTGCCGGTCCCAGGGCCTCGGGCAGGATGCGATCATCGGCCACGCGACCCTCAAGCGTCTCCGCCACGGCATTGGGCTGCTCGTGGATCTCCTTGGCCATGAAATGCCGGAATGCCCCGCGCTCAACGGCATCGGCCGTCAGATCAGAGGTGCGGATCGGGCGCTCGACGGCGTGACCGTTGGCATCAAACACCCGCACGGATTGGCGGGTGAGCTCGGCGACATCCCCTTCCTGGAGGTCAATGAAACGGCGGGTCACTGGCAGCAGGGCGGCGACATCGGAGGCAATGAAATGCTCGCCGATACCCACCCCGATCACCAGCGGACTGCCCCGCCGCGCGACGATCAGACGCTGTGGATCACGCCGGGCGATCACCCCCAGCGCATAGGCGCCGGTGAGTTCGGCGATCACACCCTGCGTGGCGGCGAGCAGGTCGTCACCGCCCTCGAGCCGCTCGTGGACGGCGTTCACCACCGCCTCGGTATCGGTCTGCGATTCAAAGGTATAGCCCACCGCGGTCAGGCGATCCCGCAGGGCCTCATGATTCTCGATGATGCCGTTATGGACGATCGCCACCTCGTCGCGGGCGACATGGGGGTGGGCGTTGGCCTCGGTGGGGGCACCATGGGTGGCCCAGCGGGTATGGGCGATGCCCACGCCGCCGCTGTGGGGCGCTGCTGCCTGGGCGTCGGCGAGGGCCGCCACCTTGCCGACGGCCCGGTGGCGATGCAGGTCGCCGGCGGCATCGAGCAGGGCCAGCCCGGCGGAGTCATAGCCGCGGTATTCGAGGCGACGCAGCCCCTCCAGCAGTATGGGCGCGACATCCCTTTCCGCGATCGCTCCAACGATTCCACACATTCGGCTTCTCCCCTGTCGAACTATCCGTCCCGGTCGGCGCCCCAGCCGGGGATCTGGCGAACCTGGCCACGATCCACAGCGAGACTGTCGGCGGCGACATCGTCACGCAGTGTGGTGCCGGCACCGATCGTGGCGCCGGCGGCGATATGCAGCGGCGCCACCAGCGCGGTGTTGGAGCCGATGAAAACCCCGTCATCCACCTGCGTGACATGCTTGTCACGACCATCATAGTTGCAGGTGATCGTCCCCGCGCCCACGTTCACGTGGGCGCCCACCCGGGCATCCCCCACGTAGGAAAGGTGATTGATTTTACTGCCCGCACCGATCCGGGCCTGTTTGACCTCGACGAAATTGCCGACCCGGGCCCCCGTTGCCAGTGTCGTACCGGGGCGCAGCCGTGCGAAGGGCCCGATCCGGCAGTCGCGGCCGATCGCCGCTGACTCGATGTCGCAGTGCGCGAGGACCTCGGTGCCTGACCCAAGCGTGCAGTCCTGCAGTCGGGTGAACGGACCGATCCGGACGTCATCCCCCAGGCTCACCTCACCCTCGATGATGGCATCGACGTCGATGGAACAGTCATGGCCCACCGTGAGCGTTCCACGCAGGTCAAAACGCGCTGGGTCGGAAAGGCCAAGGCCCTGATCGCGCATCAGGGCCTGTGCCTGGCGCTGCTGGCAGGCCCGTTCCACCGCCGCCAGCTGCTCGCGGTCATTGACGCCCTGTACCTCACGCGGATCGCTGCAGGTCACCGGGCGTACGCTCCAGCCCTCGTCGTGGGCCATGGCGATGCAGTCAGTCAGGTAATACTCACCCTGGGCGTTACCGGTATGAAGCCGTTCCAGCCAACGGCGCAGCGGACCGGCGGGCAGGCAGAGCAGACCGGTATTGATCTCGCCGATGCGCTGCTGCTCGGGTGTCGCATCCTTTTGCTCGACAATGCCACTGACCAGTCCCGCGCCATCACGGAGGATCCGCCCATAACCCCGGGGGTCGTCGAGAACCACCGTGAGCAGCGATACCCCCGGCTGGGCCTCGGCCACCAGCGCCTGCAGCGTCTGCGGTCGTGTCAGCGGCACATCGGCACAGAGCACCAGCACCTGATGGGCATCGGGGATGTGCGGCAGCGCCTGCTGGACGGCATGGCCCGTTCCCAGCCGCTGGGCCTGGTGAACCCAGTGCAGGTCCGGATCGGGGAACGCGGCGCGCACCGCCTCGCCACCGTGGCCGTGGATGACGTGGATGGATTGCGGGTTGAGCGGCCGGGCGGCATCAAGCACATGACCGAGCATTGAGCGCCCGGCCACGGTCTGGAGCACTTTGGGCGTGTGAGAGCGCATACGCTTGCCCTCGCCGGCGGCGAGGACAATGATGCTGAGTGGTGGACTGGACATGGGACTCCTTCCCGCCCGAAGGGGCCGTCCAGCCGGGATCAGGTCCGGTTGGCGGTCTTGCGGAGCTTCTGGATGGTGCGCAGCTGGGCCGCGGCCTCGACCAGCTCGCCCTGGGCCCGGGCGTAGTCGATCTCACTGCTTCGATTGGCGAGCGCTTCCTCGGCGCGCTTCCGCGCCTGCTCAGCGGCGGCCTCGTCGATATCGTGGGCGCGGGTCGCGGCGTCGGCGAGCACCGTCACCACGTCCGGCTGGATCTCCATGGTCCCACCGGAGACGTAGTAGAACTGATCCGCCCCGAACTCGTCGCGCACCGTCACCTCACCGGGCTGGAGCTGGACGAGCATGGGGACATGCCGCGGATAAATGCCGACCTCGCCACCGACGGCACGCGCCACGATGAATGTCGCCGCGCCGGAGTGAATGGACTCCTCGGCGCTGACGATGTCGATATGCATGGTAATGCCCATAGCGGCCTTCCCTTACAGGTTGCGGGCCTTCTCGACGGCCTCGTCGATCGTGCCGACCATATAGAATGCCTGCTCCGGCAGATCATCGTGCTCGCCATCCACGATCGCCCGGAAGCCACGGATGGTCTCCTTGAGGCTCACGTACTTACCCGGCGAACCGGTGAAGACCTCGGCCACGAAGAAGGGCTGCGACAGGAACCGCTGGATCTTCCGCGCCCGCGTCACGCTCTGCTTGTCCTCTTCGGAGAGCTCGTCCATACCGAGAATGGCGATGATGTCCTGCAGCTCCTTGTAGCGCTGCAGCACCTGCTGGACGTCCTGCGCCGTGTCGTAGTGCTCCTTGCCGACCACCTGCGGATCGAGCTGACGCGAGGTGGAGTCGAGCGGATCGACGGCCGGGTAGATGCCCAGCTCGGCGATGGAGCGGGCCAGCACGATGGTCGCATCCAGATGCGCGAAAGTGGTGGCGGGCGACGGGTCCGTCAGGTCGTCGGCCGGCACATAGACCGCCTGGATGGAGGTGATCGAGCCCTTCTGGGTCGATGTGATGCGCTCCTGCAGGACGCCCATCTCCTCGGCCAGGGTCGGCTGGTAGCCCACCGCGGACGGCATGCGGCCGAGCAGCGCCGAGACCTCGACACCGGCCAGGGTGTAGCGGTAGATGTTGTCGATGAACATCAGCACGTCACGACCCTCGTCACGGAAGAACTCCGCCATGGTCAGGCCGGTCAGCGCCACGCGCAGACGGTTACCCGGCGGCTCGTTCATCTGGCCGTAGACCAGTGCCACCTTGTCGAGGACGTCGGAGTCCTTCATCTCGTGATAGAAGTCGTTGCCCTCACGGGTCCGCTCACCGACGCCGGCGAACACCGAGTAACCGGAATGCTCGATGGCGATATTGCGGATCAGCTCCATCATGTTGACGGTCTTGCCCACACCGGCGCCGCCGAACAGGCCGACCTTGCCGCCTTTGGCGAATGGGCAGAGCAGGTCGATGACCTTGATGCCTGTCTCGAGCAGCTCGGTGGATCCGGCCTGCTCCTCGTAGGACGGAGCCTTGCGATGGATCGGCCAGCGCTGCTCGGCGCCGACCTCACCCACCTGGTCCACGGGCTCGCCAAGCACATTCATGATGCGCCCGAGGGTCTTCTCTCCGACCGGCACAGAAATCGGTGCCCCGGAGTTGGTCACCTCGACACCGCGCTGGAGGCCGTCGGTGCTGCCCATGGCGATGGCCCGAACGACGCCGTCGCCGGTCTGCTGCTGCACCTCGAGGACCAGATCATTGGCCTTGATATCGAGTGCGTCATAGATCTTCGGGACGGCGTCGCGGGGGAACTCAATGTCCACCACGGCACCGATGATCTGGACGACCTTTCCTGAACTCATAGCGCGGTTCCTCTTCGCGAAAGCGTTGTATTCGGTTGTGGTTCGCCGTTCACGCTAGACGGCTTCAGCGCCGGCCACGATCTCAGAGAGCTCCGTGGTGATCGCAGCCTGGCGCGCCTTGTTGTAGGCGAGGTTCAGGTCGTCGATCAGTTTTCCGGCGTTATCGGACGCGGCCTTCATGGCCACCATGCGTGCGGCCTGCTCACAGGCGATGTTCTCGACCAGGGCCTGGAACACCAGGGATTCGATGTAGCGCTCGAGGAGCTGGTCCAGCGCCTCGGCCGGCGAGGGCTCGTAGATGTAGTCCCAGCTGTGCGCCGAGCGGGTGCTGTCCTCCGCTTCGGGGACGGGCAGCGGCAGGAGCTGCTCCATCACCGGCTTCTGCGTCATCGTGTTGACGAAGCGGTTGTAGCAGATGACGACCCGATCGAGGTTGCCTTCCGCATACTGATCCATCATGACCTTGACCGTACCGATGATATCGGCCAGCGCCGGCTTGTCACCGAGCTGGGAGACCTCGGCGGAGATGGTCGGCGGCAGACGGCTGAAGAACTGAATGGCCTTCGAGCCGACTGTGCACATCCGCACCTCGCGACCCGCGGACTCCTGGTCACGCAGATCCTTGACGATGGCGCGGAACAGGTTGTTGTTCAGCCCGCCGCAGAGCCCACGATCGCTGGATATGACGATATAGCCGACCCGATCCTCGGTCTCGGGGGCCGTCAGGAACGGATGCCGATACTCGGGGTTCGCCAGCGCCAGGTGACGGATCACCTGACGCATCTTGTCGGCGTAGGGGAGTGCGGCCTGCATACGCTGCTGCGCGCCACGCATCTTCGATGCCGCGACCATCTCCATGGCCGTGGTGATCTTCTGCGTGTTGCCGACACTCTTGATCTGAGTGCGTATTTCCTTCGCGCCGGACATGCCGTTCCTACCCTAAAATGCCGTTACCAGGTACCGGTCGACTTGAAATCATCAAGCACCGCGGTCAGCTGGCGCTTGATCTCGTCGGTGTAATCCCCGGTGTCATTGATCTGCTGCATCAGCTCGGCCGCGTTGTTGGCGACATGCTGATGCAGAGCGGCCTCGAAGTCACTGACTTTCTTATTATCGAGATCATCGAGGTAGCCCTCGTTGAGCGCGAACAGCGACAGGGCCATGAAGGCGACCGAGAGCGGGGCATACTGGCCCTGCTTGAGCACCTCCATCGCGCGCTCACCGCGCTCGAGCTGCTTGCGCGTGGACTCGTCGAGGTCGGAGGCGAACTGCGCGAACGCCGCCAGCTCACGATACTGCGCCAGTGCCAGGCGGATGCCACCCCCCAGCTTCTTGACGATCTTGGTCTGCGCCGAGCCACCGACACGCGACACCGACAGACCGGCGTTGATCGCCGGCCGGATACCCGCGTTGAACAGATCGGTCTCGAGATAGATCTGACCATCGGTGATGGAGATGACGTTGGTCGGCACGAACGCGGAGACGTCGCCCGCCTGGGTCTCGATGATCGGCAGCGCGGTCAGCGAGCCCGTCTTACCCTTGACCTCACCGTTGGTGCGCCGCTCGACATCGGCCTCATTGATGCGCGAGGCGCGCTCGAGCAACCGCGAATGGAGGTAGAAGACGTCACCGGGGAAGGCCTCACGGCCCGGCGGCCGGCGCAGCAGCAGTGACACCTGACGATAGGCCACCGCCTGCTTCGAGAGGTCGTCAAAAACGATCAATGCATCCTCGCCGCGGTCGCGGAAGAACTCACCCATCGTGCAGCCGGCATAGGGGGCGATGAACTGCAGCGCCGCCGACTCCGCCGCCGACGCAGCGACGATGATGGTGTGATCCAGCGCGCCGTGCTCCTCGAGCTTGCGGACCACGTTGGCGATGGCCGAGGCCTTCTGACCAATCGCGACGTAAATGCACTTAATGCCAGTGTCTTTCTGATTGATGATCGCGTCGACGGCGACGGCGGTCTTGCCGGTCTGGCGGTCGCCGATGATCAGCTCACGCTGGCCGCGGCCCACCGGAACCATGGAGTCGATGGCCTTGAGCCCCGTCTGCACCGGCTGATCGACGGACTGCCGGTCGATCACACCCGGTGCGACCTTCTCCACCGGGGCGGTCTGGTCAGAGGGCACGGCGCCCTTGCCGTCGATGGGATCACCCAGCGTATTGACCACGCGGCCCAGGAGGCCCTCGCCGATTGGCACCTCGAGGATGCGCCCGGTGGTGCGGACGGTGTCGCCCTCATTGAGGTGCGAGTAATCGCCCAGCACGACCGCACCGACCGAGTCGCGCTCGAGGTTGAGCGCCATGCCGTAGGTCTCGCCGGGGAATTCCAGCATCTCGCCCTGCATGACATTGCTGATGCCATGGATGCGGACGATGCCATCGCTGACACTGACCACTGTGCCTTCATTGCGCGCCTCGGCGACGGACTCGAAGCCCTCGATGCGCTGTTTGATCAGGTCACTGATTTCCGTGGGATTGAGTTGCATCTAATCTGTCCTCTTAGCGACTGAGGGCGCTGGTGAGCCGGTTGAGCCGACCGCGCACCGAGCCATCGATAACCAGGTCGCCGGCACGGATGACCGCACCGCCGATGAGCGATTCGTCGAGCTGCGTATCCAGACTCACCGTCCGTGCCAGCCGTTGGGAAAGCGCCTCGGCCAGTCGGTCACGGACCGCGTCGTCAATCGGATGAGCGGTAGTGAGCTCGGCGTTCAGTGTCTTCTCGTACTCGGCCCGCAGGCGATCGTACTGATGGCTGATCTCGGGCAGCACGCCGATCCGGTCGCGCTGGACCAGCAGTCGCACGAAGTTGCGCTGCTGGCCGTCCAGTGCCTCGCCACAGACATCCAGTACCAGATCCGCCTTGCGCCCGTCATCGACCCGCGGGTGGCCCAGCACCGTGGCGACACGGCTGTCAGAGACAACCGCCGCCGCCATCGCCAGGCCATCGGCCCAGCCTGCCAGTGCCCCGGCGGCCTGCGCGAGCTGGAACGCCGCATCGGCGTAGGGACGGGCAACCGTGGTTTTCTGCGCCATATCCCTTTGCCTCAGACCTGCTCAGCCAGCTCGTCGAGCATCTGCTGATGTGCCTTGGGGTCGACTTCGCGCTCGAGGATGCGGCTTGCACCCACGATGGCGAGCTCCGAGACGTCACGCCGGAGCGCTGCCCGTGCCTGGGAGACCTCCTGTTCAATGCGTGCGTCAGCGGCGGCCTTCTCGCGCTCGGCGACCGCCCGGGCCTCCTCGCGCGCCTCTTCAACGATGGATGCGCCCTGACGGTTGGCCCGCTCGATGATCTCGCCCGCCTGTGCCTTGGCCTCGCGGATATGCTCGGCGCCCCGCTCCTTGGCGAGCTCCAGCTCGCGCTGGCTGCGCTCGGCGGAAGCCAGACCGTCCGCGATCCGCTTCTCACGCTCGCTCATGGCCTGTTTGATGGGCGGCCAGACGAACTTCATGGTGAACAGAATGAACACCACAAAGGTGATCATCTGTCCGAACAGCGTTGCGTTAATGCCCACGGTCTACTCTCCGATGGCTGCCGGTGAATGGCAGGTTGTCGTGTCGTCCGATGGGTTCAGGTCAGCGCGCCGAGCAGCGGGTTCGCGAACATCAGCAGTGCAGCGAATGCCACGCCGATGATCGACACGGCGTCGAGCAGACCGGCCACGATGAACATGCGGACCTGCAGCACACCGGCCACTTCCGGCTGACGGGCGATGCCCTCGAGAAACTTCCCGCCGAGCAGGCCGAAGCCGATGCTGGTGCCGACGGCGGCGAAGGCGAAGATGAGTCCAATGGTGATGGCAGTAAATGCCTGGACCTGGGCGATTGCTTCCATGGTTCCTCCAATACAGGGGTCGTTTAAGGGTTAAAAGCGTTTGAACGGGTGGCTTGTGGCCGACCCCTCAATGATCCTCGTAAGCGAGACTCAGGTACACGATGGTGAGCACCATGAATATGAATGCCTGCAGCGGGATCACCAGAATATGGAAAATCGCCCAGGCAAGACCCGGCACCCACTGCGCCCAGACGGGCAGCAGTGCGATGAGGATGAAAATGATCTCAGCGGCGTAAAGGTTGCCGAACAGTCGCATCGCGAGCGATACCGTCTTGGCGATCATCTCGACGATGTTCAGCAGCACGTTGGGCAGCCAGAGCGCCGGATGCGCGCCGAACGGATGGCAGAACATATCCTTGCCGAATCCCTTCGCGCCCTTGCCCTTGACCCCGAAGATGATGATCAGGGCGAGCACGGTCAGTGACAGACCGAAGGTCGCGTTCATGTCCGCGGATGGCAG
Organism: Spiribacter curvatus; assembly: GCF_000485905.1. Classification (NCBI taxonomy): domain Bacteria; kingdom Pseudomonadati; phylum Pseudomonadota; class Gammaproteobacteria; order Chromatiales; family Ectothiorhodospiraceae; genus Spiribacter; species Spiribacter curvatus. The sequence continues at coordinate 1,917,798 of NC_022664.1, forward strand.
GACACGCACGTACTCGACACCGAACCAGCCCAGGATCGTGGGGAAGAGGTCGACGGGAATGAGATCCATCAGATTCCAGAACAGCACCCAGATGAAAATCGTCAGCGCCAGCGGCGCGACGAAGTCCTTGGGCCCCTGGAAGCTGTCGCTGACCTGCTGGTCGATGAACTCGACGCAACCTTCAATGGCGTTCTGCAGCCCGGTCGGGCTGTCGGCGCTGGCCTTCCGCGCGACGCTGTAGAACAGACCGAGGAAGATCAGGCCCAGCACCCACGAGACGATGAGCGTGTCGATGTTTAACGTCCAGAACCCCTCGCCCACCGTGAGGTGCTCGAGATGGTGAGTGACGTATTCCGTGGCCGAACCGCTTGCCATAATCGTTTCTGTCCCGTTGCGTCCGCGTTCAATCGATGTCGCCCAGCAACACCAGGCCGTAGGCGGTGAGTGTCAGGGCCAGCGTTGTCACCAGCGCGGCCGCCTCGTCCTGAAAGGCATAGACGGCGGTGACGATCAGCAGCGTCCCCAGCAGCAGCTTCATCATCTGGGCGCGGTAGAAGGCCCCGAGGATCGCCTTTGGCTCATCCTCCGCCGCGCTTCTCAGGCGCCAGCGTGCGGCGACGTAGAACGTCATGAACGCGCTGATGCCTGCTCCCGATACGGCTGCGAGCCCAGCCCCGGGACCGCTGGACAGCGTCCAGATCCCGGCGGCGATCAGCCCGATGGCCATCTGTATCCGGATGACCCGCAGTGCGACCCGTCTCAGCGACATACTGCCGTCACAACGACCCGCGAAAGTTGTCGGAGTATAATGAACTCAACCATGGGCTTCAACGGATATGCTCGAGAATCCCGTCGAGCTCGTCGAGGCTGTTGTAGCGGATCACGACTCGACCATTGCCCCGCTGGCCCGGCTCGATACGCACACTGGCACCGAGGCGGTCGGCGAGATCGTCCTGCAACCGGCGGATATTGGGGTCGGTGCGGGGCGGTTCCGTGGCCTCGGCGGATTCACCCGCAAGCTGCCTGCGGACCAGGGCCTCGGTCTGACGGACGGTGAGTCCACGGCTGACGACCTGCGCTGCCGCCGCGGCCTGTGCCGCCGGATCCAGCGCCAGCAGCGCGCGGGCATGTCCCATCTCCAGCGCCCCGTCACTGATATAGGCCTTCACCTCGGCGGCCAGTTCGAGCAGACGCAGCAGGTTCGATACGCCGACCCTCGAGCGGCCGACCGCCTCGGCGATCGCCTGGTGGGTCATGCCGAACTCCTCGGTCAGGCGCTGCAGCGCATTGGCCTCCTCAAGCGGGTTGAGATCCTCGCGCTGGATATTCTCGATGAGCGCCACGGCCACTGCCATCTCGTCGGAAATATCGCGGATGATCGCGGGAATGGTCTCGAGCTCGGCGAGTTGCGCGGCCCGCCAGCGGCGTTCGCCGGCAATGATCTCGTAGCGATCGGTCTCTGCCAGCGCCCGCACCACGATCGGCTGGACCACGCCCTGGGTGCGGATCGACTGGGCCAGCGCCTGGAGGGCGGCCGGATCGAATTCGCGGCGCGGCTGATAGCGGCCCCCCTCGAGCTGGTCGAGCGGCACCTCGCGCAGATCATCCGCGGCCGCGCTGTCGGGGGCAGCGCCCGCCTCGCCGAGCAGGGCGTCCAGCCCCCGGCCCAGCCCCTTGCGTCGATTGGTCATCACAGTCCTCCTGCATCGGCACCCGCGGCGCGCTGGCGCCGCAGCAGCTCCGAGGCGAGTGCGAGATAGGCGACGGCGCCACGTGACGATCGATCATACTGCAACACCGGCAGGCCGTGGCTCGGCGCCTCGGCCAGACGGACATTGCGCGGGATCTGGGTGCGATAGACCTGTCCCGGGAAATGCGCGAGCAGCTGGGCACCCACCTGATTGGAGAGATTATTGCGGCCATCGAACATCGTGCGCACCAGTCCCTCGATCTCGAGCGCCGGATTCACGGTCTGCTGGACCCGATGGATGGTGTTGAGCAGTGCGCTCAGCCCCTCCAGGGCGTAGTACTCGCACTGAATGGGAATGAGCACGTGATCCGCCGCCACAAAGGCGTTGAGGGTGAGCAGATTCAGCGACGGCGGACAGTCGATGAGGATGTGATCATAGTCGTCACGGCAGGCGGCAATGGCTGTCTGGAGACGCTTCTCACGGCCCTCATCCACCGCCATCAGGCCGACCTCGGCCGCCGTCAGATCGCCATTGGCCGGGAGCAGATCGAAACCGCCGCGCACATCCCGGCAGCGCACCCGCTGCGCGGTTGTCTCGCCCATGAGGAGCTCATAGTTGCTCGCCGCCAGTGCATCCTTGTCGACGCCGGAACCGACCGTGGCATTGCCCTGCGGATCCATATCAACGAGTAGCACCCGACGACCGTTGCTCACGAGCGAGGCGGCGAGATTGACGCAGGTCGTGGTCTTGCCGACGCCGCCCTTCTGGTTGGCGATGGCCAGTGTCTGATTCATGGGGTCATCCTGTGACGGCTACCGATCGCTCCATGATGAGCAAATGTCGTGACGCATCAAGTCCGGGCACCTCAAGGGCCTGCCGACGCCATGATACGCCGGCGGCTTCGAGCCCCGCCAATGGCTCGGTCTCAGGCCGTCCCTTCATGGCGATCGCCTGGCCCCGGTCATCGATCAGACGCGATGCGATGGCCCAGAAACCCACCGCATCGGTCAACGCCCGACAGATGGCCACCGCAAACGGCGCCTGCGGGACCACATCCTCGCCCCGGCCCGGAATGATACGGACGTTATCCAGCCCCAGCGTCAGACAGGCCTGGCGCAGGAACCGGACTTTTTTGCCATTGGGCTCGACCAGGGTCACCGGCCGCCGGGGCTGGACGATCGCGATCGGCAGCCCCGGCAGGCCCGCCCCAGTCCCGATATCCACCAGCGCACCATCGGGCAGCCAGGGCACGACTGCGAGGCTGTCAAGCAGGTGGCGCGGAATCATGACCTGCGGATCGCGAATGGCAGAGAGGTTATAGACCCGATTCCAGCGTGCCAGCAGATCGCGATAGGCGATCAGCGCCGGCGCCGCCTCCACAGGCAGACCCCAGCGCTCAAGCCCGCGGTGCAGGTCCGCTTGATCGCGCCCGGTCGCCGCCATTCAAGCGCTCTGACGGGCCGGGTCACGACGCAGATGGACCAGCAGCAGCGACACCGCCGCGGGTGTCACGCCCGGGATCCGGCCTGCCTGTCCGAGGGTGGAGGGCTGGTGGCGCTGGAGTTTCTCACAGACCTCGGTCGACAGCCCCGCGACCTGGCGATAGTCGAGATCCACCGGCAGGGGCTGGTCTTCGTAACGGGCCTGACGGGCGATCTGGTCGGACTGGCGCTTGAGATAACCGGCATAGCGGGCCCCGATCATGACCTGCTGACGGACGATGGGGTCATCCGTGCCCTCACCCGCCCCGGGCAGCGACACAAGGGTGTCGTAGTCCATCTCCGGGCGCTTGAGCAGCGTCATCAGGCTCTGCTCATGGCGCAGCGGCTTACCCAGCAGCGCGGCGCCGCGATCCGCTCCCAGCGCCGCCGGGCGGATCCAGGTATGTTCGAGGCGCTGGCGCTCGGCGTCGATCGCCCTGCGATAGGCCTCAAAGGCCGACCAGGCGCTGTCGCTGATCAGACCGTAGTCACGGGCCACCGGCATCAGCCGAAGATCGGCGTTGTCCTCGCGCAGGTGGAGGCGGTACTCCGCCCGTGAGGTGAACATCCGGTAGGGCTCCGTGGTGCCCCGGGTCGTGAGATCGTCCACCAGCACGCCGATATAGGCCTCGTGGCGCTGCGGGATCCATGGCGGGCGGTCACCGGCGCCGGCCGCGGCATTGATGCCGGCGAGCAACCCCTGCGCCGCGGCCTCTTCATAGCCGGTGGTGCCATTGATCTGGCCGGCCATAAACAGGCCCGGGAGCTGCAGGCTCTCGAGGCTCGGATGCAGGTCGCGGGGATCGAGATAGTCATACTCAATGGCGTAGCCGGGGCGGGTGACATGCGCCTGCTCGAGGCCACGGATGCTCCGCACCATGGCGATCTGGACATCGAAGGGCAGGCTGGTGGAAATGCCGTTGGGGTAGACCTCGCGGGTATCCAGCCCTTCGGGCTCGAGAAAGATCTGATGGCCGTCGCGATCGGCGAACCGCACCACCTTGTCCTCGATGGAGGGGCAGTAGCGTGGGCCGACGCCGTCGATCTCACCGCTGTACATGGGCGAGCGGTGCAGCGCGCCACGAATGATTGCATGGCTCTGGGCATTGGTGTGGGTGATGTGGCAGGGCACCTGGCGCGGATGCTCGTCGCCCCGACTCCAGCGCGAGAAGTAGGCCGGGCGCTCGTCCCCGGGCTGTGTGTCGAGCCGTGCGAAGTCGATGCTGCCGGCATCAATCCGCGGCGGGGTACCGGTCTTGAGCCGGCCCACCCGCAGTGGCAGCGCCCGCAGTCGCTCCGCCAGTGCAATGGATGGGCCGTCGCCGGCTCGGCCACCGGAGCGGTGGTGATCACCGATATGGATCCGGCCGCCCAGAAACGTCCCGACGGTGAGGACGACGGCGCCGGCCCGGAGCTCGATCCCCATCCCGGTGACGACGCCGCGCACATGGCCCTGCTCGACAATCAGATCGTGCACGCTGTCCTGGAACAGTGTCAGGTTCGGCGCCTCGTCGAGGATGCCGCGGACGGCCTGGCGGTAGAGGCCCCGGTCGGCCTGCGCACGGGTCGCCCGTACCGCCGGGCCCTTGCGTTGATTGAGTGTCCGGAACTGGATGCCCGAGCGGTCGGCAGCCCGCCCCATGACGCCGCCCAGGGCGTCGATCTCGCGGACCAGATGACCCTTGCCGATCCCGCCGATCGCCGGGTTACAGCTCATCTGCCCGATGGTATCGAGGCTCTGGGTGAGCAACAGCGTCCGTGCCCCCGTACGCGCGGCGGCGTAAGCGGCCTCGGTCCCGGCGTGGCCGCCGCCTACAACGATGACGTCATGCGCTTGTCCGCTATCCATACCCCGATCCTACCGCTATTTACCGATACAGAAAGTCGAGAAGATCCGGCCCAGCAGATCCTCAGTGGTTACCGCGCCGGTGATCTCGCCCAGCGACTGCTGTGCCTGGCCCAGCGACTCGGCGATCAGCTCCTCACCCGCCCCGGCGCGGGCGGCCTCGAGGGCCTCATCGACACCGGCCGCAGCCGCGTCGAGGGACTGGAGATGACGCCGGCGTGCGATGAATACCGCCTCGCTATCATCCTCGCCGAGGCTGGCCCGCAGATGCTCACGCAGTGCCGCCATTCCTTCTCCGGTCAACGCGGAGACAGCCAGCCCATCATCCGCGACACCCGCGGACCGGCCGCTCAGATCAATCTTGTTGATCACCGTGGTCACCGGCACCGCGGATGGCAGATCCGTCTGCGGATCCGCCACTCCAGGATCCGTCCCCGCCGCCGCGTCATCTTCAACCAGCAGGATCCGATCGGCTTGCTGCATCGCCTGACGGGCCCGACGGACCCCCTCCTGCTCGACCACATCACCGCCCTGACGCAGACCGGCCGTATCCAGCACCCGCAGCGGCAGGCCATCGATATGCAGGTAGGTATCGAGCACATCACGGGTGGTGCCGGCCAGTGCTGTCACGATCGCCGCATCCCGACCCGCCAGGGCATTGAGCAGGCTCGACTTGCCGGCGTTGGGCCGACCCGCGATGACCACGGTCAGCCCCTCCTGGAGCTGCTGACCGCGGCCCGCGGCCTGACGGGTCTCGGCGACATCCGCGGCGATCGCCTCGATCCGCTCCAGCACCCCGTCGAGCGCCAGGCCCTCCAGTGGCTCATCCGCAAAGTCGATGCCCGCCTCGAGATGAACGCGGAGATCGGTCAGCCGCTGAACCAGGCGCTCGACGGTCCGGGCGAATTCACCCTGTAGCGAGCGCACCGCGGCACGCGCCGCCGACTCGCTGCCGGCCTCGATGAGATCGGCAATGGCCTCGGCGCGGGTGAGGTCGATCCGACCGTTGAGGTAGGCGCGGTGACTGAATTCACCCGGTGCGGCCAGCTCGGCACCGAGCGCTAGAAGGCGCTGGAGGAGCCGATCCATGACCACCGGTCCGCCATGGCCATGCAGTTCAGCGACATCCTCGCCGGTGAATGACTGCGGGCCGGGGAACCAGAGCACCAGTCCCTCGTCGATGGCCGCGCCATCATCACCGGCAAAGCGCCGGAAGCTGGCCCGCCGGGGCGAGGGCAGCGCGCCGACCATTGCCTCGATCAGCGACGCGGTAGCCGGTCCGGACAGGCGGATGACGCCAATGCCACCCCGACCCGGCGGTGTCGCCACCGCGCAGATCGTCGCGTCAGACATTCGCCTTCTTGTCACCGGCCTCGATGCGCCGGGTGATGAACCACTGCTGGGCAATGGACAGGCTGTTGTTGGTCACCCAGTAGAGCACCAGTCCAGCCGGGAAGAACATGAAGAAGATGGTGAACACGAACGGTAAGCCCATCATGATCTTCTGCTGAATCGGATCCATCGGCGCCGGATTGAGCTTTTGCTGCAGAAACATCGATGCACCCATCAGCAGCGGCAGCACGTAGAACGGATCACGCACCGACAGGTCCTGGATCCACAGGATCCAGGGCGCCTGGCGCAACTCGACACTCTCCAGCAGCACCCAGTAGAGGGCGATGAACACGGGTATCTGGATGAGAATCGGCAGACAGCCACCCAGCGGGTTCACCTGTTCTTTCTTATAGAGCTGCATCAGCTCCTGGTTCATTTGCTGGCGGTCCTCGGAGTAGCGCTCGCGGAGCTTTTGCATCTCCGGCTGGAGCTTGCGCATCCGCGCCATCGACCGATAGCTGGTCTCGGAGAGCTTATAGAAGACCAGCTTGATACCCAGCGTCAGCAGGATGATCGACCAGCCCCAGTTGCCCACCACGTCATGGATCCAGCTCAGGGCAATGAACAGTGGCTTGGATATGATGGTCAGCCAGCCATAATCCACCGTCAGTTGCAGTCCCGTCGCGACCGCATCGAGCCGGTCCTGCTCCTTGGGACCGACGAACAGCCGGTTCTCGAAGGTGGCGGTCTCGCCCGCGGCCGCGGTCTGCCAGGGGGAGCTCTGGCCGAGGACGTACTCGCCCTCATCGAAACGGCTGTAGTAGCGCATTGCCTGATCCCGCGGCGGAACCCAGGCGGCGAGGAAGTAATGCTGGATCATCGCGAGCCAGCCATCGTCGATGTCCCGCGAGAGATCATCGTCTTCCATGTCGCCGAAGCTGATCTTCTCGTACTTCTCGGCGGGGCTGTAGATCACGCCACCGGTATAGCTCGCGGCACCCAGAAAACCCGGGCCCTCGGTCTCGGCCGAGCGCAGCAGCTGGCTGTATTGATAGGCGCGCCACGGCGAATCAGAGCGGTTCTCGACCTCCTGGACCATCCGCACGACATAGCTGTCGCGCTCGAAGATGTAGCGCCGGGTGACCGTCACACCGTCGTCGCTGCGCCAGCGGATCGGCACCTCAAGCGTATCCTGACCGTCCTCGAGCCGATATTGATCGTCACTCGCCTGCCATGTCGCCTGATGATCCGGTGCCTCGCCACCGTCACTGACCAGGCCGCTCTGCGCCATGAACAGCGGGCTGGAGGGGCTGAGGAGAGTGAATGGGGCCGGGTCGTCTTCAGAGACCGAGTGCTTGAGCAGCTGCGCCTGACTGATGTTACCGCCCTGCAGCGGGATGCTGACCGAGAGCATGTCGGTCTCGACGCGGATCACATCACTACTGCCTGCGGCGTCGTTCGCCGTATCATTGCCGGGCTCACGGGCCGGTGCCGCCTCTGTATCCGCCTGCGATGACGAGGACGGGGGCGCCTCAGCCACCGGTGCCGCCGACTCGCTGGCTGCCTCCGTGGACTCGACCTGCGGCGCGGGCTCAGCGCCATAGTCGCGCTGCCAGGTCGTCCAGATCAGCAGCAGAACCAGGGCCAGTGCCCCGATCAGGAATAGGCGTTGGTTGTCCATCATGGGTGACGACTCGTGGTTTCACTGCCCGGTACCGGATCGATGCCGCCGGGGTGGAGGGGATTGCAACGCAGGATGCGTCGGATCGCGTAGTAGCCACCGCGAACGGTGCCGTGGCGCTCGACGGCCTCGATGGCATAGCACGAGCAAGTGGGATGAAACCGGCAGCATGGCCCGAGTAACGGGCTGATGCAGTAGCGATAGGCGCGCAGCAGACCGATCAGGATGATTCGCATGGGCCGGATATCCGTTGCCAGAGTTTGTCGAGTGACCGAATCAGGGTCGGATTATCGCACTGACGCGCAATCGGTCTCACCATCACGACGACGTCAACCACTGGCAATCGCGTGAGATGGTGGCGGAAGCGCTCCCGAATCAAGCGCTTGAGTCGGCTGCGATCCACCGAACGGGGCGCGGCGCGCTTGGAAACGGCGAGCCCCAATCGTGCGGTTTCGCCACAACCATGGCCGACAAGGATCGTGAAATGGCGATCGCCATGACGACGGGCATCGGCGAACACGGCCCGGAAATCCCGGGACTGGGTCAGGCGCGCAGTCCGGGGAAAACCCTGAGCCTCCGCCGTCGCCCCAGCCAAGGTCAGGGCGTCAGCCGGGCACGCCCCTTGGCACGACGGCGCGCCAGTACCTTGCGACCGTTACGGGTCGCCATCCGGGCACGGAAACCATGATTGCGCTTGCGCTTGATCACACTGGGTTGAAACGTCCGTTTCATGACGGTGCCGCCTTATCAAAATGGTTAGCAGATAAACAGCCCGGAAATGTACTGCCGCAGTCCGCCTGGTG